>JBBSVE010000114.1:0-9488 GCA_038233815.1 Rhodobacterales bacterium | reverse complement strand
GGCAGTAACGAGAACACCAACGGTCTGCTGCGCCAATATTTCCCGAAAGGGACGGACCTATCCGTTTACACCCAGCACGACCTTGATCAGGTCGCGTTACGCCTCAACACCAGACCGAGAAAAACGCTTGTCTTCCAGACGCCGGCTGATACATTCCAGAGATCCGTTGCGCTGACCGGTTGAACCCACCGTGGCCTTTTTTAGGATGTCGCGCTCCTCCGACACGCGCACCAGCTCACGCTTCAGACGCCGGATCTCGGTGTCCTTCTCGCTCTCGCCGGTCGACGCCTTCGCGAACGTCTTCTTCCAAGCGTAGAGCGAATACGGACTGACCCCGAGCCGCCCCGACACCTCCCTGACCGGGTAGCCCCGCTCGGTAATCTGCGCGACCGCATCCCGCTTGAAATCGTCGCTGAACCTGTTGCTGCTCATCATCGCCTCCTTGCCACAAAATTAGGGAAGAAAGCGTCCACGAACCACGGGGCTATTCAGACGTCGACTCGGTCTGACCCTCTTGTTTTTTGGCGTGGTTTGCTGCATGACAAAATACGATTGCTTAATGCAACGTTAACCTGCGAAACTCACCAAGTTCTGTAACGATTAACCGGGAGAAAACCCATGCCGTCCTTTTTGAAAACGATTGCCCTAGGGGCGATCGTCTCCGTCGGTCTGTCGCTGTCCGCGCACGCGGCAACGATCTTCACGGACCGTACCGCCTTCGATGCGGTCACCGGTCCGTTGGCGCTCGAGACGTTCGATACGCCGATCGCGCGGGCTGCTTTGATCACATTCGACGGCGGCATCACCTCAAGCCGGTCCGGGACAACAAACAGTCCCAACGAGGTGAATAACTTCGGCAGCTTCTCTACCCTCGTGACGCGGGATCAGAAGAACCTCATCACGCTGAATTTCGGGAAACAGATTAACGCCTTCGGCGCCGACTTCAGCGGTCTCGGATCCCTGTTCGCCGATCTCCTCGGCACAGACGAGTCGGTAACGATCGCGTCGTCGTTCCAGCCCGCCGGGTTCTTCGGCTTTGTGTCGGACGAGTTGTTCTCGAGTCTCCAATTCAGAACGGCACCGGGTATCGGGTTTGGCAGCCAGCTCTTCAGCCTCGACAACCTGCTGAGTGGAACGGCGGCCGATGTGTCGCCCGTCCCGCTTCCGGCCACCCTGCCGCTGCTGCTTGCTGCATTTGGGGGAATCGGGATCATGCGCCGCCGTCGCGCGCACTGATTTACGGGATTATTGCGTGATGCCCGCCGGTCACCAGCCGGCGGGCATAATCGTGGCGGAAGGCTGCCCTACTGCAAGGCGCTTGATGAGGTGCTCGATTTCATCGTGACTGCCGTAACGCTGGCATCGTAGGTGCGAGGGGCTCTTTTGCTTTGATCAGCTGACTGCTGGAGGTCCCCTTTTTCACGTACAAACTATCCAGCGAAGTCGGTGACGGGGATGCCGAGCGCGATGAATGCGTTCAGGATGGCAACACGGTTCTGGAACGCGACGGGCTGACGGACAAAGTTCCTTTCGGTATGGGGCTGGCCCCATAGTCTTTCGCAGTGCATTCCGATTTTTGCGCCCTCGGCGTGATAATCGCTCCACCGTTGCCAGAAGGTGCGGTCGAACCTCCCTGATACGCGGAGGACGTAGGTCTCCACACGGATCCTCCCGGCGGCGGGTGCAGACATCCCACGACGTTTTTCAGCAGAAGGCGGTTCCGTGCTCAAAGCGATGTCTGCCAATCTCAGATGGTTCATCCGTGCGGCCATGGGGCTCTCCGTGATCTTTGCCATTACCATGCTGTCGGGGCTCGACTGGTCGCTTGCCTGGCACACGGTCACCAACCTGTCCCCGGGTGTGCTCGTCACCGCGCTGATCGCGACCGCGGCAAGCTACATCGGCCTGGCCGGATATGACGTTGTCGCCGTTCGCAACCTTTCGGGTATTCCCGTCTCTGCCGGCCGCGCTGCCATCTTTGGGGCAACGGCATACGGTATTTCCAATTTTCTTGGTTTTCCGTGGCTGGTCGGCAGGATCGTCCGGCAGAGGCTCTACAATCTGCCGGCCCGGCAGATGGGCGCGCTCGCGACAGTTGTCACCTCCGGCTGGGTCGCATTCTGGCTCGTCGTGGCGCTGACCTGCGGACTGGGAATGGTGGTGATCGACACCGGTTTTGGCGCCGTGCCAGAGGGGACCGGCCGCATCGTCGGTGCCGCGATCATCGGACTTGCTGCTGCCGCTTTTGCCGCTCTGGGCGACGGCCGGCGTTTCCGCATCCGTGGTCAGGAGGTCCAGCTTCTCTCCCGCAGGCTGACAGGCTGGCAGATGGGCTGCGCGATGATCGACCTCTCGGCATCGGCCCTGGTCCTCTACGTCTTCCTGCCGTCCGATCTGCATGGCCCATACCTGTTTTTTCTGGCACTTTTCTGCATGGCGGTCGGGTTTGGCATCCTCAGTCACATGCCTGCGGGAATTGGATCGTTCGAGCTGGTGATCGCCCTTGGTCTGCACGCTGTCGGACGCCCGGATGTGGGCGTCTCGCTGCTGATGTACCGCATGATGCGCACCGTGATGCCCTTCATCGTGGCCTGCGGGGTGATGGCCATGATGCGGCATGCGCCAGCCGCACCGGTCGTAGCGGAATGAAGATCACCGCGTTCTCGGAACTCACCATCGACGGGCGCATGACCGTCACGCCCGGCGGATCGAGCAAGGCGCTCTTCGGCTATTATGGCGACGAGATGCGGGCGTGGTTCCATAGCCAGCGCGCCTGTCACGATGCGATCATGGTGGGCGCGGGGACGGTGCGCGCGGACGATCCGGAACTGACCGTGCGGCATGCGCCGGGTCGCAACCCAATCCGGGTGATCCCTACAAATAACGGCGCAATCCCGGATGGCGCCCATGTGCTGACTGATGGCCATCCCACCTGGTTTGCCGTTCCGGACGACCTGTCAGATGCAGTGCGCGAGAGGCTCCGCCGACATGAGGGTATCGCGCTGATCGACGCAGGCCCGGGACAGGTGGATCTCACCCGGCTTGTCGCGGCACTGGAGTGGCGCGGCGTGCAAAGCCTCATGGTCGAGGGGGGAAGCCGTCTGCTCCACGCTCTGTTTGCGGCCGGGCTGATCGACCGGATCGTCATCAAGCATATTCCGGTCCTGACTGGCGCGGTCGACGCCGCCCCCTACCTTGCGCGGGGCAATAGTGCGATCGACGTCCCGCAAAGCCGCTGGCATTTGGTCGAGTGGCGCCTGATCGGGGGCGTTGGCGTCGCGATCTACGAACGGGGAGACGCGCCATGACATCCGACATGGATCTGGTGGACCTGGGGCGGGAGCTTTCCGAACGGTCGGGCAAACGTCCCACTCCGGTCTTCGACCTGAGGATCGACCATCCGAGCCTCGAAGCTCATGCCACGCCGCAACAGCATCGCCATGTCGCCCATCAGGCGCTGATGCGCAGCTATCAGGGGCGCTTCGTCCTGCTGCCGGGCGAGGCCACCAATGGCTCAATCCTTACCGCAATGACCGCGCGCTACGATCCGGGTGCGACGCTGCGGCTCGACGCGCACCGCGCCGCGCTGGAGGCGGAATTGCTGGGCGACAGGGTCGAGGCGGCCCGGCGTGCTGCTGCCGGGCGCAGCTGTGCGACCTATATCCCGGAGATACTGGCCACGATCCGCGAAACCCCGCCCGGCGGCTTTCTCGGCTGGCTCGGGGAACAGCCCGCACGCCTGCATGACTACCGCAACTTTCTGATCCAGTCCTCGGCCGATCTGCTGGCGGAAGCGTCTGCCTCGGCACTCGGTGTGATCGGGGAGTTCGGGCCGCCGCAGTCTGCGCTGTTCCGGATCCTGATCGACGAATTCGGCTTTGGCACCCACGACAAGAAGCACAGCATGCTCTACCGCAAGACCCTGCGCGGCTTTGGCGTGAATGAGGAATACAATGCCTGCTGGCCGCTGTTCGACACCGTGGCGCTGGAGTTGCACAACACGATCCACTCGATGTTCCAGAGCCCGCGCCACCTGTTCCGTCAGATCGGCTTTCTGCTTTATGCCGAGACGAGCTATCAGGTCTCGACCGGCCAGCATTACCGCTACCTGCGGCGCCATCATCCGGAGGTGGATGCGACCTACTTTGGTGAACATGCCCACATCGACATTCACCATTCCCAGATGATGATCGAGGAGGTTGTGATGCCGTTGGTCGATCGCTTCGGAGCCGACGTGGGCGGCGAGGTGATCCTCGGCGCGGAACTGACGCGCGCAGCCTTTGCCGACGCGGACACGCATCTGCTGGCGGTAAGTCAGGCGTTTGCATCGGCCGAGTCTGACGGTGCCGCGTATTATGCCGCACCGGGGAAATCCCTCGGCAGCCACGGGCTCGCCACGCCGGATGTTCCGGGTGACGGTGCAGTCTGGATCGGCGGGATCGGCGTGCTGGAGGATGCGTCGCGGCTGGCCGGCTTTCCGGATGGCACCACAGGGCGGAGGGTCTGACATCGCTCACGGTGCCACATGGATCGGGCGCGATCTGCCCGCCATCACGCGGGACGGGCGGGAGTATTTCCTGCTGTCGCACGACGGCACGCTTTATCTGGTCGAAAACATCTGTCCGCATCGGGGCGGGCCGCTGAAGTTCGGATTTGTCGATGAGGCGTGCCGGATTGTCTGCCCGATGCATCACAACGCCTATCCCGTCGCACAACTCATCGCGCAGCCGCATACCCTGCGCCTGTCGGCAGAGCCGGTGACACCGTGAGCATGGGCGGCGATGTCTCCTATCTGTGGCGCGAGGGTGGATCGCTGAAGCCAGCCAATCTGGTGTCGCTCTCCCGTCTCCTGGCGGTGGCTCCGATTGCAGCGCTCCTCGTCGTGCAGCATACGACCGCAGCGCTCTGTCTCTACCTGCTTGCGATTGCGACGGACGGTCTGGATGGCTGGCTCGCTCGAAGGCAAGGGCGGGCGAGCGCGTTCGGGGCCGTCCTCGACGCGGTTGTCGACAACATTTTCTCCGTGGCGATAGCGCTCTTTCTTTGGCTTGCGATGCCGGCTGAGGTTGCCGCAAACCCGATCGCCTTCGCGGCGCTCTTTGGCGTGCCGGTGATCTATCTCGGTGTCTCGTGGCTTCTGACGGGCGAGGTTTTGATGTTCCACTTCACCTCCGCCCGGCTCGGAGCACTTTTGCTGTTTTGCGTGTGGCCGGTGATCCAGGGTCTCGGATGGTCATGGATCCTGCCGCTCGCAGCCCTCGTAGTCTGCGCCAGCCGGATCGAGCAGGTGTTCTTCATGCTGCGCGGTGGCCGCGATCAGGATGCCCGGCATGGCGGCGTCGCCATACCAGGCACTCCAACGGATCGCGAAACCGTGCCCGTCACGGGGGGCAGGACCCTTGGCATGGATCGATCGCCCGAGAGCGAAAGACCGAATGACTGAGCCGTCGCCGATCCTCTGGGGTGCCTTTACGGCACGGGAACGCGGTCCTGTGGTATGCAGCCCGGCCTTGGATCGGAACGCTATTGGCGTATCCGCGGTCGCATTCTCAGTCTATCGCGCTCCCGGTATCGCAGGCGGACAGATCGACGCCGACCACCGGCCCGATTATGCGGAGACCCGTCCTGCCGTCACCATCGGACCCTTTCCGCAATGGTCCGATCCGGCCCGCATCGTTACACTTGATCCCTGCGGCCACCGTGTGGCCGGCGATTTCCGCCTCGACATCGCGTAGGGGCGGCCGTTGCGTCCCTCCATCGCGATCACGCGAGGACGCCTCGACAGTCCCGAGATCCGGCAGACGCAGGCCGAAGCCATCTCATATCGTATGGCACTGTGCTTATGGACAATGGCGAGATCGCCGTAACGAAAATCGCCATCGAGCCGGTGTGGTACCTGCCGGGTGTCGCCGCGAGGATCGGCGTGGGGGAAGACGTGTTGCGCTCAGCATGCGTTGTGGCAGGCGGCGGCATGTATCCTGATCTCGCAGCATGCCCCGACCTGCTGCTGTTCCTGCCCCCGATCGGCGATACCAGCGTCCATCTCTTCGGCGACCCGGCCCGCCTTGGCGAGCCCGGCGTGCGGATTGCCTGCCGCATCCATGACGAATGCAACGGGTCGGACGTGTTCGGCGCGTGTCCAGCGACATTCAGATCTGGTCCGGCCTGTTGCCTCACCCCAAGATGTTACCAAGCGCGATAGCTGGATCTTGAGCCAGTGGCAGGACCATTCCTGCGGTTGGCAGCGGCGTCAGGGCTTCCATTCCGTGACGGACGGTCCTCGCGGCCTGATCGGCCCGCCACGCCTTCACGAGGTCAGCGCGCTGGTTTCCCGCTAAACAACGCTAAGATAGGTGGGACGCAAAAAGCTGGCGAAAGCAGACGCGCCCTGAAGATCATGACCGTGCTGGCGACGCGGGCACGAGATGTTGGCACAGATCGTGGCCCAGTCGATGCTGTTCCGCCCCAACGACTGATCCTCCGGGCTATCCACGCATGACGGACCAATCCCATCGATCTCCGCACCTCCCCCATATCCTCTCACATGAACTCTGGCCTGTCGTACTCCTCCACCCCCTGATCCTCTTCCCCGGGCGGCTCCGGCTGCGGATCCTCCGCCACCACCTTCACCGCCACCGGCTCTGCCTGTGACGGCTCCCCCCGGGACGGCATCACCATCCCCGCCGCCTTCCAGGCGTTGAGCACATCGAGCCAGTCCTTGCAGACAGCCTCGGCCCCATCGACACTGGTCGGAGGCGACAGCCGCTCCACGCCGGGCAGGAGGGTTCGCAGACGCCTCGCGAGCGCCTCGCCCCCGGCGTCGTTGTCAAAGGCGGAGAATATCGTTCGTCCCTGTGCCAGCATCATGAGGGCCTTTTCGGTGAGAGCGCCGAAGCCCCCGCCGGTGCTGACGTAGAGCCGGTCGTCGCAGTCATCGAGCTCGGCGAGGGCGAGCGCATCGAGCCCGCTCTCGACCACCACCATGTCCGTGGCGGTGGCTGGATCGCCCAGAACGCACAGGGTCTTTCTACCGCCGCGGGCAAACCGGGCCCTGTTCTTTGCGCCGTCCTGTTTCCAACGCTGCTCGAAGCCCTGGATGTTGCCGGTGTCGGGATTGCGATGGGCAAAGTAGATCCCACCGAAAGCGCCGCAGCGGACCTCGTCCGGGAACCGAAGGACGGTCGCGGGCGCGATGCCGCGGTCCTCGGCATAGGTGCGCCGGGTTCCGGCATGGGGTGCCTCTTCCCAGCGCTGCCGGGCCGCCGTGTGATCGCTCTGCCGGACACGGGGCGGCGCCGGGGCAGGGGCCGCAGAGGGCAGTGCCACCGGTCCGGTGCCCGCGAGAGCCCGGAAGGCGACGCGGGCATGGCCCAGCGAGCGGCCGGGATTGTCATGCAGCCAGAGATCGACCACCGATCCGGCCTGTCCGGTCTTGTTGGAGGTCCAGAGCCATTTTCCCCCGTCGAGGCGGGCCTTGATGGTGTCGCCGCCGCGTCTGTAGATCCGGTATGTCTTGCCATCCCTGTCGGTGCTGTCGGGATGCGTGCGCGACACGTCTGCCCATCCGCCCCTCGTGGCGATGGTGCCGATATCGAGCTGCTTCATCGCCTCCAGTTCCGCCATCTCCGCCATCTCGTCGCGGTGGCGGTCGCGGTCGTTGTCGCGGAGCTGCTGCGCGATCCGGCGCCGGCCGGCACTGTCGCCCCGGGCCGCATCGGGTGCGGGCTGCGGGGTGAGGGCGACCGGCGGGTCTGCAACAGGTGTCGCCCGGCGCAGGGCCGCGATCTCACTGTCGCGGTCCCGCTGGACCGCCTTGCGGAAGATCGAAGACACCGGATCGCGGGCGAACCCGATCGCGTCCATGACGGCCCTCGCGCCTTCGGTGATCTCGTCCACCTGTCCGGCGATCGTTGCCTCTCGTTCGGCGCGCATGTCCGCGTTCAACCGGCTTATGGCAGCATTCGCTGCGACCCCCTCTTCGCGGTCGACCTGGGCCCCAAGGTGGGCGCTCTGCGCTGCCCGGACGGCCGCGTCGATCTGGCGCTCTTTTGCCCGGGTCTCGGCGAGCAGGGCGTCGGCCTGCCTCTGGACGTCTTCGGGGACACCGTGGACCGGGAGGCCGGCCCGGGCGCAGTCGAGCGCCATCTGCCGCACAAAGCCGGGGGACCCGCTGGGGCGGCCGGAGGACCAGCCCTTGGCTTTCGCCATGGCGATCATCGTGGCCCGGGTCTCGGGGGTGCTGTGGGAGGCAGACAGCCGGTCCCCGTGATCGACGACGCTGGCTCCATCATGATAGGTGATCCGGGGCGGGGTGCCGGCCAGATCCACAAAACGGATGGCCGCGGTCACCGCAGGATCAACATGAATGGCGGTGTAGGTCCGGCGCAGCAGCGTGAGCTTGAAGGCGGAGGCCCGGGCGGCCTTGCCGTCTTCCGGCGATGTCTTTCCCGTGAGTGTGACGGCCTCGACGTGCTCCGGGTGCGGCGCGGGGGAGCCGGATATGTCCGGGCCCGCGTAAGGTCCGAACCGGGTTGTCATCTTCGCGAGGCTGAAGGCCGACCCGAAAGCGGAGGCCTTGGCGTATTCGTCTGATCCAAGGATCCCGATACGCGCTCCGGAGCCATAGCTGAAGTAGGTCAGGCCGAGGACGCCGAGACGCCGGTGGAGATCCTGCCAGTTCGATGCATCGCGTAAGGTGTCGCCGATCTTTTGGCGCAGGGGCTCCGGGATGCCGTGCGCGAAGGTCTCGAAGCCGGTACTCTTTTCAAACCGAATGTCGCCGCTGGTCTTCCGGCGCCGGCCCTCCTTGCGGGCCTGCGTCTTCGCCTCCCAGGCCTCCGGGTCCGGCTTCAGAACGGCGATCAGGCGGCCATCCTTGACGACCCTATCAAACGCGAACCGGCCGCGGTCATGCGACCAGCCCTGGTCGAGTTCGATCTGCCGGCAGGCGGCCTCGACCTTCTGGTGATCGTTGGATTTAGACCAGGTCTTGCCGGTGATCGGGTGGACCGTGTTCGCGACGGCATGGATGTGCTTGCGCGGCCCATCGCGGTGCGTGCCGATGACGACCTGGTGCTCTTCGAGACCCAGGGTATGGATCAGGTGATCTATGGCGGCGAGCATCTGGGTGTCGGTCGGCTGTTCGTGTTCATGCCAGGTCAGCACGAGGTGGTAGTAGGGTTTCCGGACCCGGTCCGAAAGCCCGGAGGTCAGGAGCATCTCCTCGGCGGCATGGATCCAGTTGGACGAGGCGATGTTGCGCATCCGAATGGTGGTGGCCTTGCCGCAGACGTAATGGACGCCCGGCACGAAAGCATCACGACCGCCGCCGCTGCCTTTCTCTCCTGGCTTCTGGATGATCTCGCAGATCATGGCTTCAGGGCTCTACGGATTGCGGCGCTGGAATTCCTGACAGCGTTGAGAACTGCGGTGAGCACCGCGAAGTCATCGAGCATCAGGCTGCTCTGTCTTCCGGCATTGAAGGCATG
>JBBSVE010000113.1:0-9568 GCA_038233815.1 Rhodobacterales bacterium | reverse complement strand
CGATGGCCGTGCGCTGATCGGCAGGGTCCGCGCGTCCAGCGGCCTGCCCGTTTGCTGCGCCTTTTGCACCCAGGTCGCGAAATCGTCGGGTGTCATGCCGACTGCGGTGAACTTCTGCTGGTGAAAGCCGTCGCCGCTATACATCGTGTTCTCGCCCAGAAATCGCCCGGGCCGGCTGGCCTCGAGGTTCAGCGTCGTGACCATGCCCCCCATGGCATAGATCTGGCTGCCGAGTGCGGGCACGAACAGCGATTGCATCACCGTGGCGGAGGTCAGATGCAGCACCACTGGCCGTCCTACGGGGAGGGCGAGCGTGCCAATGCTGGCGATCCCTTCCTCGGGATAGATGAAAAGCCATTTCCAATCGTAGCCGATCACCTGCACGGTCAGCGGCGGCCGGTTCGATGCCAAGGCCTTGTAGGGATCGAGCCTGTGACTGTCGCGCCAGACGAAAAACGACAGCAGCGCCACGATCACGATAGGCCCGCTCCACGCCATGATCTCGAGCAGGCGGGAATATTCCCACTTCGGCGTGTATTTCGGCGCGTCGTTGCCATAACGGTAGCGCCACGCCCAGAACGGAAGCAGAACGAAGATCGGCCCCGCCACCAGGATCGCCATGATCCCCAGCACCTCATAAAAATGCCAGCGTTGCGCATCCGCGACCGGCCCCTGCGGGTCAAGAAAGCTGAGATGGACCGCCCCGGGCGTGCAGCCGGCGAGCATCAGACCCAACACCCCGATCACGACCGGCAGACGGGGCCCCACGCGCCACGGTCCGGTTCGGCAGGGCAGGGCGGGACGGACCGGCAGGTTATCGCCCCAGACGGGCACCGCGGCGATGTCATCCCTGCCACCGATTGCGCATCCGGTCCGATACATCACACACCCCTCCGCACCACGTCAGATCGAAAGCCGTTTTGCCAGCCGGTGGACGGCCGCCGCGACGCCGATGGAAGCGAGCACAAGAAATGCCGCCTTGTGACGATCGGTGAACACCTCCCAGCTTCGGCCCCGCGCGCGGTCATCGAACCGTCCATGCGCCGCATAGTCGCCCGCCACCGGCTCGAAAAGGTTGGCAGGCGCATCGGGTGCCGTCGGCTGGTCGGCCAGTTGGCCCGAATATCCCGCAGTGGCGAGATAGCGGTCGATCATGCCGGGTGCGATACGGTTGGCGAGGATCGCCTTGACCGTCGGCCAGCCGACCCAGACATCGCGCCGCCTGTGCGTGGCGGCAAAGAAAATGGCGCGCGCCGCGACTTCCGGCTCGAAGATCGGGGCGACGGGCTTGGCCTTGCGGCCCATCTTGTTCAAGGCCCAGTCGAATTGCGGCGTGTTGATCGCCGGCAGGTCGACCATCGTCAGATGCACGCGGAGCCGGTCGTGGATCATCTCGCTCCGCAGACTGTCGGAAAAGCCCCGGATCGCGGCCTTCGCGCCACAATAGATCGACTGGAGCGGCACGGACCGGTAGGCCAGCGCGGAGCCCACATTGACGATGGTGCCGCGGTTGCGGACCCGCATCCGCCTCAACGCCGCCATCATGCCATGCACCTGACCGAGGTATGTGACGCGGGTTCCCCGCTCGACCTCCGCCGCCGAGAGCCTGGATACCGGCGAAAATACCGTGGCCATCGCGACATTCACCCAGACGTCGATCGGCCCGAGATCGGCCTCGACGCGATCTGCAGCCGCCTCGACCGCCGCTGCATCGGCCACATCCGTCGGGATCGCAAGTGCGCGGACGCCCTCGTCCCGCGCCTCCTCCGCCGCCCGGTCGAGCCGCTCCGGGTCGCGCGACAGAAGCGCCACATCGTAGCCCTGTCGGGCAAATTCCCGCGCCGTTGCGCGGCCCACACCGGCGCCGGCCCCCGTAATCACCGCTATTCTGGACATCGGAGCGTTCCTCCCGATGGACAGGTTCACGACGCGCAAATCCTGTCCGCTGCAAATCCCGCACATTGCTTATTGAGAAGGCTCAGTCGGGCAAGCGGTTCCGCGACATAATAGCCGGGCGCCCGATCATGCCGGCTTCAACGGGAAGGGCGCCGACTCTCAGCATTGATTAAGGATGTGCGACCAGCCTCTTCACAGGAGCCACTTGCCGGCATGGGGGTCACGACACGAAGGTCATGTTTTCAGTCCATAAAGGGGGCAATGGCCTGACCCGCCACGTCAGGTCGGAACCGGAAGAGTCCACCCTCATGCCGCGCCGCATCGCCGTTTCCATGCGTGGCACTGGTGACATACATCACGTCGAGATCCGGGCCGACAAACGCTGGCATCGTCGGGTTGTCGACCGGAAACCTGACGACCCTGTCGAGCGTCCCGTCGGGCGCGTACCGATGCAGACGCCCGCCCTTGTGAATGGCAATCCAGTAGTAGCCCTCGCCATCGAACGTGGCGCCGTCCGGTTGTCCGATCTTCGGATCGATACGTGCGAATACCCGCCGCAGCCCGAGTGTTCCTGCGGCCGCATCGAAGGCTATTGCCTCGATCTGGCCCTCCTCGGTATGCGCCAGCATGAACGTCTTTCCATCGCCACTCCAAGCGAAGCCATTGGCAGTGTAGGCTCCGATCTCGTGCGTCACCAATCCTCCGGCGCGGGTGAAGGAATGCAGCCGCCCCTTCGTCGGCGGGAGCTCAACGCCTGGCAACGGATCGGCCATCTCGCCCAGCCACAGACGTCCGGCGGGATCGATCCCGGATTCGTTGAAGCGGTGCGTGCGCGGGTCAAACGGTGGATCGGCCAGATGGGTCAAACGACCGCGTGCAAAATCCATCTCGAACAGCCCGGATCGCAGAGCGACGACCGCGCCCGATCCGTCCGGCAACAATGCGTAACCGCCAAGATCCGAAGGAACGTCCCAGTCCCTTGTGGCTCCAGTGACGGGGTCCAGACGATGAAGCCGATGCCCTTTGATATCGGCCCAGTAGAGCGCACCTTCGGTCGCCGACCACACAGGGCTTTCGCCGATGATGGCATGCGCGTCGATCACGAGTTCCGGCTCCGTCCTCGGCATCTCCCCGCCCCTCCGTAAGGATCACGGCACAGCTTGGCCTAGCGGGTGCTGACCTTCCGGCGCATCTCTCCCCGGGTGGCCATCGTCCGGATCCTGTCTGCCGTCCGGCAGGCGATCGCCTGTATGGTCAGCGAAGGATTCACGCCGCCGACCGTGGGAAAGACGGACCCGTCGCAGATCCAGAGGTTGTCGACGTCCCACGACCGGCAATCGGCATCGACGACGCTGGTCCGGGGATCGCTTCCCATCCGGCAGGATCCATTGAGGTGGCAGGTGTCATCGGTCTGCTCCCAGATGTCGTGGACGCCGCCCGCGGCCTCCAGCGCCTGTCCCATGAAACGGAGGGCGTGGGCGTTCTGCGCGCGGTCGTTTTCGCACCAGGAATAGGTGACGCGCGCGACGCGCAGGCCGTATTGATCGGTTTCGTCCGCAAGCGTGACGCGATTGCGTTCCTGCGCCATATACTCGCCCACATTCTTCAGACCGACGACATGATTGTAGTTCCCCATCTCGGAGACAAGCGCGTCGCCCCAGAGCCCGCGTCCACTGGCCAGCGTCGAACTCCACAAGGTCGGCAGCGGCCCCTGCGCCATATAGCAGTATCCGCCGTGGAAATCCTTGTCGTCGTCATAGTTCCAGTGTTCAGTCAGGGCGAGCGACGGCGGCGCCTTGTAAGCGCGGATCTCCTCCTCGCTGGTGCCCCAGACCGCTTGGTTTCCCTGCACCGTAAGGTAGCGACCCACGAGGCCCGAGGAATTGGCGAGCCCGTCGGGATGGCGCGCACTGGCGGAATTAAGCAACAGCCGCGGCGTCTCGATGGCATAGCCCGCGACCACGACATTCTTTGCGCGCTGGAACCGCCATCGTCCCTCGCGGTGATAGCGCACGCCGGTCGCACGGCCGTCCGGTCCGGTCTCCACCTGTCCCACCATCGCGAGGTCTCGGATCTCGGCGCCGGCAGCGAGTGCACGGACGAGCCACGTGTTCAGCACGCTTTGCTTTGCGTTGGTCGAGCAGCCGGAGGTGCAAAAGCCACGGTAGACGCACGGCGGGGCCAGTCCGCGGGGCGCGGACAAAGTCGCGATCGGAGTCTCGGTCCAAGCAATCCCCAGCGCCTCCGCGCCCCGCGCGAGCACTTTCGCTGCAGCATTCAGCTCGTGCGCGCGGTACGGGTATCGGGGTCGTTTCGGACCCCAAGGATAGCTTATCGGGCCGGAGATCGCCAAGGTCTGCTCGACCTCGCCGTAATAGGTCCACATCTCGCGCCAATCGATGGGCCAGTCGGCCCCATAGCCGAGGAGGGTGCGCGCCCGGAACCATTCGGGACGAAAGCGAAGCGACACCATCGCGAAATGCACCGTGGACCCGCCGACCGACTTTCCGCAGTTGTTCGCGCCGAGTTGCAGCGGATTGTCGCCGTCCACGATCCGGGGATCGGTCCAGTAGAGCTTGGACTGATGCGCCTCGTCGGAGGCGAAATCCTCCAGGGGCCGCCAGTAGGGACCGGCATCCATTGCCACGACGGAGAAGCCATATTCCGACAGTTTCGCGGCCAGGGTTCCACCCCCCGCACCGGTGCCGACAATCACGAAATCGACCTCCTCGTCCTCGTTGTATTCGCGCATCGGTGTCCAGCCACCAACTCGCATCACGTCCGGCGCGCGACCATCCCGAGCCCGGGGTTCGCGCTCCGGGTCGTCCGAAGGGGGCGTCACATCGGCCGGGCCCTGTCCGAAAAGCAGACTCATCGTCCGATCCTCTCATTCGTTCGGCGAACCGCGTCGGCATCATCACCGTCGCGCCGTTCGCGTGCTTCCCAAGGATCGCGACGATCAAGGTCGAGGCGGACATAGCCACGCGGACTGGCCGGACCGCCAAAACCGATCTCGCTCCACGCGGTCGGGTGCGTGTAATAGCTCTTGATCGCATCCGGCACGATCCGGTGGTGAAAGAACAGATCGGGCGGCATCCCACCCCATGCAGCGCAATCGAGCGCTCCGTCCTGCATGGCCGCGATCAGAGCGTCCTGATCGCGGGGCCCCAGATCGTGGAAGCGCTGCCCGTAGCGCAATTGCGCTTCAGCGTCGAGCGCGGACAGACCCCGCTGCCACGCCTCCGCCATGGGCGGCATATTGTCATGGCGATAGCCATCGCCCTTGCCCGATTGCAGTTTCGCATCCACCAACGCCGCCAAAGGCACGCGCGCTGACCGGCCCGGCGGCTGCGGGACCAGCCGATCGCACAGCGCCGACAAGATCTGCCATTCGGTGTCGCTGAAAAACCGGTGATCTTCCTCTCCGACGGCCAATCGCTCGTCGACAACGGCGCGGGTCTTGGCGTTCCACGACGGCGTGTCGCGTTTGGACAGCACGTCGTAGCCAGGATAGCGCTCCGTCCGGGATTCAGCGTCCGACATGATCCGTCTCTCCTGGTTGCGCTTCCATCAGATCGAGGGCGGCCAGACCGGCGAGCGCCATGCCGGTGAAGCTCGGCGGTGCGGGCAGCGGCGGGCCGCTTTGCAGGGTCTGCGACCAGTTGCGCCAGCCGCCCATGTTGCGCGCGACGCCGAACGCATGAAATGCCGTTCCCGCGAAACCGAGTGCCGCGGTCGCCGCGAGCCAGACGCGGGTTGCGGGAATTGCACCCCGTCCGACGAATGCCGCGCGCGTCAGCAGGCCTGCGGCGATCGGCGGCACGCTGACCGGAAGCCACATCAACGGATTGTGGAAGGCGCCGCGGAAATGCATGAGACCCGCCTCTGCGACGGTTCCGGCGAGCCCCACAGCGGTCCCGAGGGCGAGGGCGGGTCCCGCCGGCTGTCCGAGGATCTCGGCCCGGCCCGGATCTGCTGCGCGCAGATGCTCCGCCGCCGCCCCGACCGCGCCCGCAAGGGCCAGCGCAAAAGGCGCACCGACCGGTGCCCCGTAAAACAGGTTCTGCCACGAGAAACCGCCCGGTCGCTTGGCGACGTTGTAGGTATGAAATCCCAGTCCGACGATACCCGTCAGCCCTGCCGATACCTGTGCCGCGTGGCGTGCGGTCGACCAGCGCGATGGCGTTCGCACGGCGCCGAGCATGCTCGACGTGACCTGCAACGCGGCGACCGAAGGCGCGGCAAACATGGCCCGGTTGTGATAGTCGCCCCGGAAATGCTCCAACCCGCTGTCGGCCATCACGGCCGCGCCCAAGAGCGATGCCGCGTGATTGAGCCGCCGTGCCGCGCGGTGCGTATGCGCCTCGCGGCGCGCCCTTGGACGCTGTGACGTCAGCCACCATCCGAGCAGTCCCGCGCCGAGCCCCGCGCCCACCATTGCGACCGCCCCGGGCACGATCCCGTGCCCTATTGGTGAGCCGGAGGACATCCGACGTAGGCTATCAAAGGGCATGGCGTTCCGCATCCTTTCGCTTGAAGTCGAGTCCAAGGCCCGACCCGGACAGGTCGGGCGCAATCTTTCCGTCCTTCGGAACCGGCGCGCCATCGGAGAGCATCGGAGCAGGACGGACATGCTCATGGAACCATTCCAGATTGCGCAAGCCTCGGACGGCGCAAGCCGGATGCAGGTGCAACGCAGGCGCACAATGGCCACAGATCTTGATGTGGAACGCCTCAGCGAGTGCTGGGACGGCGAGAAATCCAGTGATCCCGCAACGCGGCGCATCGCGTTGCAGCACGTCCTCCGCGCTGTTGGCCAGAAGGTGGCACGCATCGTCGAGCGTGGAGATATAGTCCCCGGCGGTCACGTCGATCGACGGCACCATCTGCTCGCGAACACGGCGGAGGCCGGTGCGGTCGTCGCTCGCCACAGTCTCTTCGAACCATGTCACGGCGGACTCCGCCAACCGCGCCGCCATCGCCGGCGCTTGTTTGGCCGTCAGCGCGTTGGTGGCACCCACGGACAGCCCCGCGCTGCTGATTGCATACCGGGCGGCTGCCACGCGGTTGGGGTCCATTCCGATCTTGATTTTCACCCAAGCGCAACCATCATCCTCGACCCAGCGGATAAGCTGTTCTTCGAGGGTGACGTCGTCGTAGAACTTGATCCTCCCGCCCCTGTAGAACGGCATCTCGTCGCGTGCTTTGCCAAGAGGCAACCGTGTGTCGAGAAGCTTTATCTTCAGATCCCATACGGATGCGTCCACCGCCGTCGTCGCCCGCCGCGAGCGACCGAGGCTGCGGATCACAAGCTGCATTGCCCGGAAGGACACAGGACTATTGAAGGCGTCCTTCCCCTCTTCAGCGTGAAAGAGCGCGTCCTGAATGATTTCGACGACCGAATCGCCCGTTCCGGTGTATCCCAGACCGGACTGCCCGCCCGCCTCGACTGCGACCACGATGATCGTGGGCGCATCCCAGTCGACCGTGTCAGCCGCCGGGTTGCGGTCCGTCGAAATCCGCCATGCCGATACGGTCAGCGACCGGACGGGTGCATCCGCGACCATAGGCATTGCACTACGGCTTCCCGCCGGGCAGGATACCCGCCAACACTTGTTTGGCGGACCCGATGATCATCCTCCTCTCGTCAGGATCGCCCTTCACCAGAGCGGACATGTAATTCGCAGCTTGTTCGAACTTGATATGTGGTGGCAGCGGCGGTACTTCCGGGTCGGTCTTGACCTCCAGCACCACCGGTCCCTCGTGGGCCAGCGCCTCGTCCCATGCCGCCCCGAGTTGCTCCGGATCGTCGACATAGATGCCGTGCATGCCGATCAACTCGGCGAACTTGTGATACGGCACATTGGGAATGTCCTGGCTGGCTGCAAACTTCGCGTCGCCCTCCATCACCCGCTGCTCCCACGTAACCTGGTTGAGGTCTTCGTTGTTGAAGACACACACCACGAAGTGCGGGTTCGACCACAGCTTGCAATATTTGGCCGCGGTGATCAGTTCCGCCATATTGTTCATCTGCATGGCGCCGTCGCCCACCAGCGCCACCACCGGGCGATCGGGATGGGCGAACTTGGCGGCAATGGCATAGGGAACGGCGGCCCCCATCGAGGCGAGCCCCCCCGAAAGCGAACACATCATGCCGCGCCTGATCCGCAGATCGCGCGCATACCAGTTGGCGCAAGACCCGGAATCGGACGTCACGATCACCCGGTCCGACAGGCGCGGCGACAGCTCCCAGACGACGCGTTGCGGATTGACCGGGTTCGCCGCGACCATCGCGCGGTCCTCCAGCAGGGTCCACCATTTCTCCATCCCGTGGGCGATGTCGTCGCGCCATGATGTGTCGGTCTTCTGTTCCAGCAACGGGAGCAGCGCCCGCAACGTTTCGACCGAGTCGCCGCAGAGGTTGACCTCCATTGGATAGCGCAGCGAAAGCATGTCCGGCTTGATGTCGATTTGCACACCGCGCGCCTGACCCTCTTTGGGCAGGAACTCGGCCCAAGGAAAACCGGACCCGATCATCAGGAGCGTATCGCAATCCCGCATCATGTCGGAGCTGGGCTCCGTCCCCAGAAGCCCGATGCACCCGGTCACCCACGGAAGTGTGTCCGGCAGCACCGCCTTGCCCAGCAGCGCCTTTGCCGCTCCGGCCTGCAATCTGTCGGCAATCGCCACAACCTCCTCGCTGGCACGGAGCGCACCCGCGCCCACCAGAATTGCGACCTTCTTGCCTTCATTGAGCACCTTGGCCGCGAGTTGCAGATCATCATCGTAAGGAGTGACCTTGGGTCGGGCGTAACCCACCCCGGAATGCTCCATCGCGTGCGCATGCGTCGGAGCCTTGTAGGTCATCTCCTGTAGGTCGGCCGGAATGATGAGCGCCGTGACCGCACGTTCGCCAACCGCAGTCCGTATCGCCCGGTCGACAAGATGCCGCATCTGTTGGGGAACCGAGGCTTGGTGGACGAAAGACGATGCTACGTCCTTGTAGAGCGACACAAGATCGATCTCCTGTTGATCATGCGCGCCAAGTGCGGTGCGCGGATGCTGTCCGGATATGGCCAGCACGGGCATGTGATCTGCTTTTGCGTCATAGAGACCGGTCACGAGATGCGCAGCACCGGGGCCGGACGTCGCCATGCAGACGCCAAGCTCGCCGGTGAACTTCGCGTAGGCCGAGGCCATGAAAGCAGCCATTTCCTCGTGCCTGACCTGAACGAACTGGAACCGGTCGCCTGCCCGGTTGAGCGCACCGATCAGACCGTTGATGCCGTCGCCGGGATAGCCGAAAATTGTCGTGACACCCCAGGCACCCAGACGGTCCCAGAAAAAATCGCTGACGGTATCGCTCATTTTGCATGCTCCGCGATCGGGAATGGATTTGCACCCCGTCGGCACTGCGTTTGCGTCGACAAAACTATAATGCGGCACAATTGAAACGGTTCACTGCGTCTGGAACAATTTTGGGTGATTGGCCGCGGGGTTTCGCCCTTAGCGTTCGAACGTTCGAAGGCTGCCCGAAGTGTTCAGTCCCGGCATCTGGTGGATCCCGGCATCTGGGGGATCGGATTTAGGATGAATTTGTCCGGCTCGGATATCCAGATCGTGCAGGTCTATTCGTAGGGCGTGAGGCCGCCGAGGGTCTTGAGCCTTCGGG
>JBBSVE010000112.1:0-9596 GCA_038233815.1 Rhodobacterales bacterium | reverse complement strand
GGTTGAGACCGGAAACGTGGCCGAGGTCTTCGACAAGATGCGCCATCCCTATACGCAAGCGCTCTTCCGCTCGATCCCGCTGCCCGGCGCCAACAAGACCGACCGACCCCTCGTGGCCATCCCCGGCAATTTCCCCCTGCCCCACGAACGCCCGCCCGGCTGCAACTTCGGCCCGCGCTGCGACTACTTCGCCAAGGGCCGCTGCGACGCGCAGGAGATCCCGATGCGCGATGCCGGCGGTGACCGCCACGGCTCGCGCTGCCTGCGGTTCGAGGAGATCGACTGGGCCGCGCCGATCAAGGCCGCGAAGAAACAGGAAAAGACCCCCGTGGGCGAGGTCGTCCTGAAGATGGAGGATCTGCGCAAATATTACGAGGTCAGCCAGTCCTCGCTCTTCGGCGGCGGCGTCCAGAAGGTCGTCAAAGCCAACGAGACGCTCACCTTCGAGGCACGCGAGGGTGAAACGCTCGCCATCGTGGGCGAGAGCGGCTGTGGCAAGAGCACCTTCGCCAAGGTCCTGATGGGCCTGGAAACGGCGACGAGCGGAAAGATCCTGCTCTACAATCAGGACATCCAGGACACGCCGATCGAAAAACGCGGCACCGATACCGTGTCATCGGTCCAGATGGTGTTCCAGAACCCGTTCGACACGCTCAATCCCTCGATGACCGTCGGCCGCCAGATCGTCCGCGCGCTGGAGATCTTCCGCGAAGGCAAGAACGACGCAGAGCGTCAGGCCCGGATGCTGGAACTCATGGACCTCGTGAAGCTGCCCCGCGCCTTTGCCGACCGGATGCCGCGTCAGCTTTCGGGCGGCCAGAAACAGCGCGTCGGCATCGCGCGTGCCTTCGCAGGCGGCGCCAAGATCGTCGTGGCGGACGAACCGGTTTCTGCACTCGACGTGTCGGTGCAGGCCGCCGTGACCGATCTGCTGATGGAGATCCAGAGGAAGAACCGCACCACACTCCTTTTCATCAGCCACGATCTGTCCATCGTGCGCTATCTCGCCGACCGGGTGATGGTGATGTATCTGGGCCATGTGGTGGAACTCGGCAGCACGGATCAGGTCTTTTCCCCGCCCTACCATCCCTATACCGAGGCGCTCCTCTCCGCCGTGCCCATCGCCGACACGCGGGTGAAAAAGAAGCGCATCGTGCTCGACGGCGACATTCCCTCCGCGATGAACCCGCCGCCGGGCTGTCCGTTCCAGACCCGTTGCCGCTGGAAGGTGAAGGTCCCGGGCAACCTCTGCGATACCGAGGTGCCGCCGGTCAAGATGCTCGCCGCCGGGCATCAGGTGAAATGCCACCTCGACGATGCGGAGCTTGCGGGAATGGAGCCGGTCATCACCATCGCGGCGGAGTAGCGCCTACCACTTCACGTCGGGGTCCTTCGACGCCTTGTGCTTTCGCAGGCGCGACGGTGTGTGGAACTTCTGGTTGCGGAACGGGTTGCGGTCGCCCTGCCCGCGCAGATGGATGCGGATCGGCGTGCCCGGCATGTCGAAATGGTCGCGCAATCCGTTGACGAGGTAGCGCTTGTAGCTTTCCTGCATCAGATCGGGATGGCTGCACATCACCACGAACCCCGGCGGACGGGTCTTGACCTGCGTCATGTAGCGCAGCTTGATCCGGCGCCCGCCCGGTGCCGGCGGGGGATGCGCCTCCGTCATCGCGCCGAGCCACGTGTTGAGCCGCGCCGTCGGCACCCGCCTGTTCCAGATGTCATGCGCTTTGAGCACCGCCGCATGCAGCCGGTCGAGCCCGCGCCCTGTCAGCGCCGACACCGTGACCATCGGCGCCCCGCGCAACTGCGGCAGGGACCGCTCGAACATCTCGCGCAGCTCCAGCAGCTTGCTCTGTTTTTCGTCCTCGAGATCCCATTTGTTGACCGCGATCACGACCGCGCGGCCCTCCGTCTCGGCAAAGTCCGCGATGCGGAGGTCCTGCGTCTCGAACGGGATATCCACGTCCAGCAGGACCACAACGACCTCGGCGAAGCGGACGGCACGGATGCCGTCAGACACCGACATCTTCTCCAACTTGTCGGAGATGCGGGCCTTCCGGCGCATCCCTGCCGTGTCGAAGATCCGGGTCGGCGTGCCCGCCCAGTCCATGCGGACCGAGATGGCGTCCCGCGTGATCCCCGGTTCGGGACCGGTCAGCAGTCGGTCGAACCCGAGGATCTTGTTGATGAGCGTCGATTTCCCCGCATTGGGCCGCCCGATCACGGCGATCTGGAGCGGGCGCGCCTCGGTCGGCCTATGAGCGGCGGGATCGGCCTCCTCCTCCGCTTCCTCCTCGGTGACGTCGAGATCGACGAGCGGCATGTCCGCCTCCGCCCGCTCCGCAAACCCCTCCGCGATGGGGCGGAGCAGGTGGTAGAGATCCTCGATCCCCTCGCCGTGTTCGGCGGAAATGCGCAGCGGCTCGCCCAGACCGAGGCTCCACGCATCGAGCGCACCTGCATCCCCCGCCTTGCCTTCGGACTTGTTGACAGCAAGGATCACCTTCGCGCCGCGGCGGCGCAGGATGTCGGCAAAGACCTCGTCCGCCGTCGTCACCCCGGCGCGGCCGTCGATCACGAACAGGCTGATGTCGGCCATGTCCACCGCCCGCTCCGTCAGCCGCCGCATCCGGCCCTGCAGGGAGTCGTCGGTCACATCCTCCAGCCCCGCGGTGTCGATCACGGTAAAGCGCAGATCGTAGATCTTCGCGTCGCCCTCGCGCAAGTCGCGGGTCACGCCGGGCTGGTCGTCGACGAGCGCCAGCTTGCGCCCGACGAGCCGGTTGAAAAGCGTCGACTTGCCCACGTTGGGGCGGCCGACGATGGCGAGGGTAAAACTCATGCGGGCCCTCCGGGGGCGGTGGCCAGCGCAGGCGGGCCGGTCAGATCCGCCGCCTTACACCCCGAACCGTTCAGCGGAAAGCGAGAAGTTGCCCGTTGCCCGAGACGACATAGAGCGCGCCCCCCGACAAGGCCGGGGCCGAGGCCGCCCCTACGGGGATCGGCACGCTCCCCACCAGCGCACCATTGGAGGGATTGAACATCCGCAACGTGCCGTCGCCGGAGGCCACAATCAGCCGCCCGCTGGCCAGAACCGGACCGAAGTTCGCATAGATCCGGGAGCGCCGGTTCGGCTTCGGGCTGACGTAGTTCGGCATGTCGACCGACCAGACTGGCGTGCCGGTAGCGGCCTCCAACCGCATCAGGCGACCCTGATCGGAGACGAGGAACAGCGCCCCCCCGACCGGCAGCACCGGCCCCTGCGTCCCCTGATCCGCGGTCCAGATCCGGTGGCCGTCGGCCATCGAGATCGCCGCCGTCCGTCCGCCCACGTTGCCGACGTAGGCCACGCCGCCGACGATCACCGGGTCGCCAGAGATGTCGCTGACAGGCCCCGTCCCGCGACCCAGACGCTCGCCCGACACAGATGCCGACCAGACCGGCGCGCCGTCCTTTGCACGCGCCGCGATGACCTCGCCACTCGCGAACGGGAAGAGAACCTTGCCGTCCGCCACCCCCGGCGACGCCGTCCCGAGCGCGCCGTTAAGTGCCGGGAGCCCCGCGAACTGCCAGATCACCCGACCATTGCGCCCGTCGATCGCCCAGGCCGCACCGTCGCGGCCCACCGCATAGACCATACCGCCTTCGGTGGAGGGCGCCCCCGATGCCGGGGAATCGAGGCTTTGGCGCCAGAGAATGGCACCGTCGGCCGGGTTGATGCCCAGCACCTCGCCATGCCCGGTGGTCGCATAGACCCGCCCGTCGCCCGACGCGATGCCGCCGCCGGAAATGTCGCCCGACGCCCCCGGGGGGATCAGGCTCACCGACCAGAGAGTCGCGCCCCCCGTGCTGACAGCAACCAGATGCGCCGTCGAATCCATCGCGAATACGCGTCCGCCCACGACAACCGGGTCAGCTGTGATCCGGTTCTTGCGGCTGTTCCCGCTGCCGATGTTCGTGGCGAAGGCCAGCGCCGGGGTCGCGCGAAGCGCACCCTGAGGGGGCACATGCCGCGCAGTGCCGCCGCGTTGCGTCCAGGCCGCGCCCGACTGGACGGCCGGCAGGGACACAGGCGCAGACCGGTTGATCACCACACCCGATGTATCGCGAGGCGCGGGGCGGCCTGCGGTCGGAATACTCGCCTCCAGCGGGGCGCGCACGTCGAACCGGTCGCCGGTGAGGATCACTTCCTTCTCGCAAGACGCGACGAGCGTCAGGACGGACAGCGCCAGCCCGGACCGGAATGCGATCTGCCTCAATGTCTTGGCCGTCATGTCCTGTCCGCCTTCCCTGCCCTGGCGTCCGCTCGGGACATCAGCCTTCCACGACCGTGCCGCCCAGCGCGACAATCATCTGCCCTGCGCGCTGGCGCAAGCCCTGCGGCGCGTCCTGTTCGATGGTGAGCGCGCGCAGGCGGGTGATCGCATCAGCGGTATCGCCCGCCTCGACCGAGAGATAGGCCATCTGTTCCAGCGCCAGCGGCCGGAACGGGCGCCCCGCCGTCGTCAGGGGATCCAACGCCGCGCGGCGATCCGCGATGGACAGTTCCGCGCCCGCGAGATTTACGCGACGCAGGATGGCCAGATCGCGGTAATCCTCGCTCACCGTCGGATCGGCGGCGATCTTGTCCAGTGCGGCAAGCGCCGCGGCCTTGTCGCCGTCGGCATCGCTCGCGATCATCAGATCCTTGATCGCGGCCTGATCGCCGGTGTCGCCGGGGGCCACGGCTTCCAGCGCCTTCACGCGCGCCTCGGGGGCGTTCTGGTCGAGGGCTGTCAGCAACTCATCGCCGAAGGCCCGCGCGTCGGTCTGATGGCGGCTCTTTTGCCATTCGATCCAGGCGGCACCGCCCACGATCAGCACGACGATCAGGATCGCGATCCAGCCGTAGCGGCGCATCAGGACGAACAGACGATCGCGGCGGACTTCCTCCGTCACCTCGTCGATGAAACTGTCCGGATTGCTCACGCCCGCCCTCACCTTCCGTTGCCGCTCCGTCTTATACGGCGGGGCAGGCCGTTGCCAAGCCCTGCCTCAGGCGGCCTTAGCGGCCTTCGCCGCTTCCTCCTCCGACGACTGGCGCGCCCACATGGAGGCATAGCGCCTGTCGTTCGCCAGAAGCTGCGCGTGGGTGCCCTGCTCCACGATCCGGCCCGCCTCCAGCACCACGATCCGGTCCGCGTCCGCGATGGTGGACAGGCGGTGCGCGATGGTGATGACAGTGCGACCCTGGCCCATCTCGGTCAGGCTGTCCTGAATGTCGCGCTCGGTCTGGGTGTCGAGCGCGGATGTCGCCTCGTCCAGCAGCAGGATCGGAGGATTCTTCAGCAGCGTCCGCGCGATACCGACCCGCTGCTTTTCGCCGCCCGAGAGCTTGAGCCCCCGCTCCCCCACCGTGGTCTCGTAGCCGTCCGGCAAGGAAAGGATGAAGTCGTGGATCCGCGCCGCCTTTGCCGCCGCCTCGACCTCGGTCCGCGTCGCTCCGTGACGCCCGTAGGCGATGTTGTAGAACACCGTGTCGTTGAACAGCACCGTATCCTGCGGCACCACGCCGATATGGTCGTGAAGGCTCACCTGCGTCATGTCGCGCACATCCTGCCCGTCGATCCGCACCGCACCCCCGGTCACGTCGTAAAACCGGAACAAAAGCCGCCCGATGGTCGATTTGCCCGACCCCGACGGACCCACCAGCGCCACGCGCTCCCCCGGACCCACGCGGAGCGAGACATCCTTCAGGATCGCCCGCTCGGGATCATAACTGAAATCGACATGGTCGAACACGACCTCGCCCCCCTTGACGACCAGTGGCCCGGCACCCTCGGCGTCGAGAACGTCGGCGGGTTGTTCCAGCAGGTTGAACATCTCCGCCATGTCGACCAGCGCCTGACGGATCTCGCGGTAGACGGTGCCGAGGAAGTTCAGCGGCATGGTGATCTGGATCATGTAGGCATTGACCATGACGAAATCGCCCACCGTCAGAACCTTGGCCTGCGCCCCCATGGCCGCCATCACCATGACCGACACCAGCCCGGAGGAGATGATGAGCGCCTGCCCGAAATTGAGAAACGACAGGCTCTGCCCGGTTTTGACCGCCGCCACCTCGTAGAGCGCCATCGCACCGTCGTAGCGCGAGGCCTCGCGCGCCTCGGCGCCGAAATACTTGACCGTCTCGAAGTTCAGAAGACTGTCGACCGCCTTCTGGTTCGCGTCCGTGTCCTGATCGTTCATCTGGCGGCGGATCTTCACGCGCCATTCGGTGATCGCCAGCGTGAACCAGACGTAGAGCGAGATCGTGACCACCACGACCGCCATGTAGAGCCAGCCGAACGCCACCGCAAAGATGATCGCCACCAGCGTCAGTTGCACCGCCATCGGCCCGATGGAAAAGAGCATGAAGCGCAGCAGGAAATCGACGCCCTTCACCCCCCGCTCGATGATCCGGCTTAAGCCCCCGGTCTTGCGCGTGATGTGATAGCGCATCGACAGACGGTGAATGTGGGTGAACGTCTCCAACGCGAGCTTTCTGAGCGCGCGCTGCCCGACCCGGACGAAGACCGCATCGCGCAGTTCGCCGAACGCGGTTCCTGCGAGGCGCGAAAGGCCATAGGCCACGGTGAGCCCGATCGCCCCCAGCGACATGATCCACACCGGGTCCTTCGAGCTGCCTGCCAACGCATCGACCGCGACCTTGTAAAAATAAGGCGTGATGACCGTCACGATCTGGGAGGCGAGAAGCGCCAGCATCGCCAGAACGACGCGGCGGCGGACCCACGGCTCGTCCTTCGGCCAGAGGTAGGGCAGCATCCGCTGCAGGGTGGAGATGGCGGGACGGTTCGGCGTCACCGCAGGCGCGCGGGGCGTATCAGTCGGCATGGATCATTCCCGGAGGTTCGCAGCCACACCTAGTATTGTCCGCCGGGAAAGGCCAGAGCAGGTCAGCGCGCCCGCTCGGGAAGCCGGAAGACCTGTCCGGGATAGATCAGGTCCGGGTCGCGGATCCGGTCGCGGTTGGCCCGGAAGACCTGCACATAGAGCAGCCCGTCCCCGAACCTGTCCCGCGCGATGGCCCAGAGCGTGAACCCCGGCTGCACCGTCACCGTCACAGGCAGGCCTGCGCCCGGCCCTTTATCCTGCGCACCCGGCGGGGGCCTCCCGGGAGGTGCCGCGAGGGACATGGCCTCCCGGCTGCCGGGGGCGGTGACGGGATCGCCCCGGGCGCGCCATGCCGGGTCGCCGGACAATGTCCCGGCGGGACCGGTCATCACAGGGGGAGCCGTTTGAGGGACCTCCCTGCGGTCGTCCTCGCCCGTCGCACCCGGGGTTCGGGACGGTGGCTCCACGCCGTCCGCCATCCGCGCGGTGGCGAGGATATCCGCCGTCTCGCGCTGGAACGGCGTCTCGAACCGCCCGGTGACGGTGCCGTCGGCCCCGATCTGGTCGGCCCGCAGCGTATGGAGACCCGGCGCCACATCTGGCAACACGCCGCCCCAGCCCCCGTCCGGTCCCGCCGCGAAGTCCGCCAGCATCGCCGCATCCAGATAGATCCGCACCGTCGACCCGGACGCCGCCCGCCCCGCGAGCCTCACGTCCCCCGCGGGCCCGTAGGAGACCGCGTCGATCGACACCGCAGCACTGCCGCCCGCCGGTTGCAGGACACGGACCGTCCGGGGCGTGACGAGGATGGCACCGGGTTGCGAAACGTCCGCCTCGATCCCCGGGTCGCGGTTCGGGATCGTCGGCAGGGCGGCTGCCGGTCCTCCGCCGAGGCTTGCACATCCGGGTCCACCGTCCCGGTCACATGAAGCCACCGGCGGTCCTGCCGGAAATGGCCCGGCCGCCGTGTCCGCCTGCTTCGGCTCCGGGCGCACGCCCGACAGCGCGACCACCGGCGCGGGCGGATCCACGATCACATGCGCGTCCGATACCACCTCCACCCCGCCCGAAGTCCGAGCTGCCAGGGTCAGGAGCCGGGGTGTCGCGGCGGGCGCAAACGTGACCATCGCAGCGAAGCTGCCGTTGGCATCGACCGACGTCACGGCGACGGGCACCCCCTCCACCCGCAGCGTCACCTCCGCACCCGGCGCCGCCCGGCCCGAGATCACCGCCGACCCGTCCCGCGCAACCCGGACCTGATCGAAAGACGGACCGCCGGTGGCAAGCGGCATGGGCGTTGCTGGCGCCGGCACCGCATCGGGAACGGTCCCGCGCCGCAGCGAGCCCTCGACCTGCGGCTCGCCGTCGAGCGACCTTCCGGTCTGCATCGCCTCCGGCGGCATGCGCCACAGCGCGAGGATCGTCGCTACCATAGGACCGGCCGCACCGATACCGAGGATCGCCCCCCGCCACCGCCCCGGCCTCTCCTGCGCCATGCCGATCCTCCCCGTGCGGTCGCCGGAGGCGCGCGTCACCCTCCGCTTTTCTTTCCCGCCTTTCCCCGATAGCACGAAAATCCATGCACCAAGCGGGAAAGTCGTATGTCCGTGCCGCCCTCCGTCTGCGTCTTCTGCGGCTCCCGTCCCGGCATTCGCCCCGCCTATGCGGCCGATGCCCGCGCCATGGGCGCGCTGTTGGCAGGGCGCGGCTGGCGGCTGGTCTACGGTGCGGGTGACGTGGGGCTGATGGGCGAGGTCGCGCAGGCGGCCAAAGGCAGCGGCGCGATGGGCGTCATCCCCACGCATCTGCTGGGACGCGAACGGGACGCTCCGGGCGGCGCCTCGCTCGTCATTACCGAGACGATGCATGAGCGCAAGAAGGTCATGTTTACCAATTCCGACGCGATCGTCGTGCTCGCTGGGGGTATCGGGTCGCTCGATGAGTTCTTCGAGGTCCTGACATGGCGCCAGCTCGGCCTGCATGAAAAGCCCATCCTTTTGCTGAATACCGAAGGCTACTGGCAACCGCTCCTGCAGCTCCTTGACCACATCATCGCCGAAGGGTTCACGGAAGCCTCGATCCGCGACTATTTCGAGGCGGTGGCGGATGTGGACACGCTCGGCGCGCGGCTGGACGCGGCTTTCGCCTGACGGCGCTTCCTCCCCCGTTCCGCCGCGAAACTGTCCGCGGAAAAGATCGCGAGACCGGCCCAGATCAGCGAGAATCCGGCGAGGTGACAATATGTGAACGGCTCTCAGAAAACGATAGCGGCGCAAAGGACTTGCAGCGTTGCGTTGAGATACTGGATGAGGCCCAGCTGCGCCATCCCTATCCGCCGCGCGGCATAGGAGAAGAGGATCAGCGGCCCCCCGGTCAGAACGCCCGAGAGCGCCAGCAGCGCGGAGACGCCGGGGTCCGTCCCGAACCACGCCCCCCCCGAAGTTCGACAGCCGTGGGTCGGATGCGAGCGGTTTCGCAGGGGGTCGGTCACGCATTTTCAATGCGTTAGCCATCGGTGGACGCCGTTTTCGGCGGCTTTCGTGTAGTTACATGCATTACTGCCTTGACGCCTTTTGGATAGGAGTGCGCGCGGCCATCCTGCAGTCCATGGTCACGCGCATCACCGAGAATGGCGGTCGCCGCTATCTGCAGATCGTCGAGTCCGTCCGCAACGAGGCTGGCAAGCCACGGCTGCGCGTGGTGGCCAATCCCGGACG
>JBBSVE010000111.1:0-9832 GCA_038233815.1 Rhodobacterales bacterium | reverse complement strand
TTCTGAAGCCGGTCGCGCAGCGCCTCAAAATGCGCGGCAAGCCGCATAAGCTCGTCATCATCGCCATTGCCCGCAGACTGGTCACCATCGCAAACGCGATCCTGAAAACGGGCGTCCCATGGCAACAAAACCCGGTCACGTGAACACAGTTGCTAACACTTCGGGTGCACCGCGCGGAACCAGTCGGGCAGGTAGTGGTCGCGCCCCATGGAGAACCACGCCCGGCTTTAATCGTTGATGCCGCCGTTGGCCGAGGCCAGCGTCGCGAACATCGGCCCGATCCCCAGAAGCACCATCAGCGTCGTCGACCCCGACAGCCGGGCGACATCGAAGAGCGGCACGCGCGCCTGCCCCAGATACTCCCACGGCATCAGCCCGACGCCGACATACCACGTCAGTGTCGCCGCGATCAGCAGCGTCATGATCCCGGCCAACGTCCCGAGCGGCAGGGACCGCGCGGGGGCGCGCACCTCCTCGGCCGCCTGACAGGTGCGCTCGATCCCGAGGTAGTACCAGAGGCCGAAATGCATCGCCGCGAGCACCCCGAGCCAGCCGTAGGGCAGGTCCATCATCAGTTCGGCATGGCGCAGCGGGCTGGCGGAGATGAACACCGCCGTCGATGCAAACAGCACGAGGATCGCGCAGAAGGTGAAGGCGGTGATGACGAGGCTGAAGGTCAGCGTGGCCAGAACGCCGCGATGGTTTAGCCATCGGAGGAACAAGATCGTGAGAACGATGAAGAGCCTCTCGTCCAGGCCCTCGTGTCCGGTCAGACCTGCCAGTGTATCGACGAGATAGCCGAAGGTGATCGCATTCGCGGCCTCCAGCATCGTTTAGGCACAGATGAGGTAGAGGCCCACGTTGAACGCCATCAGCGGGCCCACGATATGCTTGGTCTGCATATACTGGCCGCCCGCCGCCGCGACGGTGAGGTGACCTCGCTGTCGATCATCGCGACGCAGGAATAGAGGATGCCCGCGAACCAGCAGGCCATCAGTGCTGCATAGACGCCGCCCTTGGCCACGGCGAAGCTCCAGCCCATGTATTCGCCGACCAAGACGATCCCGACGCCGTGGACCCAGATATGCGCCGGCCCCAGAACCCGGGCGAGCCCGACCTTGGTGCCGCGCGGACCCATGCCGTCCCGCTCCGCCGAGGTGATATCGGTGTCAGACATCGCGGCGCACTCCGGTCTGGCGGTCCTCGGTCATCGCCTCGCGCGCACCCTAGCGCGAGGACATGAGGTCTTCGTCGCTGTAGGTGGCGTCGGTCCGGACCCAGTCCACGACGATGGAAAGCCCGAAGAAGAGCGACAGCCTCCACGCGAAATCTTCGGCAGCCGCCCAGATGGTCATGCCCGACCCCTGTTCATTTTTTGCCGAACCGTTCCGCGATCACCTCGCGGTATTCCTTCTCGGAGAGCCGCAGCAGCATGGCGGAGTAGCCGACGACCACCACGATCATGACGAGAAGGCTGAGGATCGAGAAGGAATAGTCGAACCGCGCCGTGATCATCGTGGCGGCATCGGAGGCGTTCGCGAAGCCGAGCTGGTGCCATTTCTCGACCATCGTGGGATTCTGGCCCAGACTTTCCCACGTCGGATTGTCCGGCACGTCGGATATCTGCGTCCGCCCGGCAAGACGACGCCACAGCGGGATGTAGAGCGCCCCGATCGCGAGGCAGAGGAGGACGACCACGTCGATGATCTGGCCGACCTTGCTCTGGACGGGGGTGGGACATATTTCGCCACGGCGCGGTCCCCGCTCATCGGGTCTTCTCGGCGCGGGCGATGTCGAGAAAGCGGATATCCAGCCCATACATGAAATCGCGGTCCTCCCGGTAGTGCCGCAGCATCGCGACGATCGCCGCCGTGTTGAAGAAAAGCACGATCGCGCCCCCGGTCAGAAGCGCCGTCCGTGCGCCGGTGCCGGGCTCGAGGGCCCGGGTCGCAATGGTCACGAAGACGATCGCGAGCCACAACCCCAGAACGAAAGCCCAAGCGACCAGCACGTCCCTGCGGTGCATCATCTCGATCCGAGTCGAAAGGTCTGTCATCGCGGTTTCCATCAAGGAGGTGGAGTGCGGTTTCCGCGTGAGGTCGGGGTTGCGCTTTCTCAGGGTCAAGATTTTATCGCTGCAGGAAACGCCGGGTGCGGCATCATGTCGTGCGATACCGATACCGATGCCGGCGATGCGACCTGCACCCGTCCCCGACCGCGCAACCAAAAGTCACGCCTCAGGCGTCGCCACCCGTGCCAGCGCCGTCAGGTCGCCCCGGAGCGCGTCGATATCTCCTGTCAGTCCGCGCTCGATCTCCGCGTGGGTCGCGATCCAGATCGGGATGGCGCGTTCCAGCAGCGCCAACCCGTCTCCCGTAAGGGTCAGCCGGCGTGCGCGGCGGTCCATCGGATCGATGGAAACCGCCAGCAGTCTGCGCCGCTCCAGCGGCTTCAGGTTCGCGGTCAGCGTGGTGCGGTCCATCGCCAGCAGCTCCGCGACCGATCCGACCGTCGGCGGCTCCGGTCGGTTGAGGGAGATCAGAAGCGAGAACTGGCCGCTCCGCAGATCCACGGGCCGCAGGGCATCATCGAACCGCCGGGCAATGGCGCGGGCTGCGCGCTGCGTATGCAGGCACAGACAGCTGTCCCGGACCCGCAGGGTCATGCCGAAGGTCGCGTTGCGGACGGCAGGGTTTGACACAGAGATTTATATGTTGATACCAACGTAATAGGCAAGCGAGTCGCCTCGCAGCCGCGCCGATCACCGGACCCTCCCGAGGAGAACGACCATGAGCTATGTCAGTGGATTCCTGTTGCCCGTGCCCACCGCCCGGAAAGACGATTACCGGACCATGGCCTCCGCAGCGGCGGAGATGTTCCGGGACTACGGTGCCACGGAGATTATGGAGGCATGGGGCGAGGACGTGCGAACCGGGGAGATCACCGATTTCCGGCGCGCGGTGAAGGCGACGGCGGAGGAGACGGTCGTCTTCTCCTGGATCGTCTGGCCCGACCGGGCGACGGCGGATGCGGCCGAAAAGGCGATGGAGAGCGACCCCCGCATGCAGCCGCCCGCCGACGCACCGTTCGATCCGGCGCGGATGGTCTGGGGCGGCTTCGCGCCGATCTTCGAAATGGGACGTATGGGAGAGAGGGCATGACCATGCGCGACGGAACCCCGATCTGGTATGATCTGATGACCGACGCGCCCGATCCGGCGCAGGCGTTCTACGGCCCGCTCATGGGCTGGACGTTCGCCAGACTGCCGGGCGGGATGGACCGCGATTACCGCACCGTCACCGCCTCAGACGGCGCGGGCGTTGGCGGGGTGATGGCTGCGGGCGGTGCCCCCTTCGCGCCGATCTGGACGGTCTATTTCGGCGTCGCGGACGTGGACCGGGTGGCCGCGCGGGTCACGCAACTGGGCGGGGCCATCCACATGGAACCGCAGGACATTCCCGGCGTGGGGCGCTTCGCCTTCGTGGCCGATCCGCAGGGCGCGATGTTCTACCTGATGCGCGGCGATGGCGACGGGCCGAGCACGGCCTTCGCGCCTCTCATCCCGGGCCATTGCGCCTGGAACGAGCTGGTGACGCGCGATCAGGCGGACGCGCTCGCGTTCTACGGCGCGCTTTTCGGCTGGCAAAAGACCGGCGCGATGCCGATGGGCGACGCGGGCGACTACACGTTCATCGCCAGCGGCGACACCGAGATTGGCGCGATGATGACGTCCCGCGACCCGGAGGCAGCCGCGTTCTGGAACTTTGCCTTCACGGTGCCCGACATCGACGCGGCGAAACGGGCGATCAAGGACGGCGGCGGCACGGTCACACACGGACCCATCGCGCTTCCGGGCGACGAGGGCGACTGGCTGATCCAGGCGACCGACCCGCAGGGGGCGAAGGTGATGGTCGGCGGCAAGCGCAAGGCGGGGGCGGAGTGATGGACAGGATCAGCACGTTCCTCTGGTTCGACGGGCGGGCGGAGGCGGCAGCGTCGTTCTACACCGGACTTTTCGAGGACAGCCGGATCGACGCGGTGACGCGGACCCCGATGGATTATCCCGGCGGCAGGGCGGGCGATGCGATCACCGTGGCCTTCACGGTCGGCGGGCGGAGCTTCATCGCGATGACCGGGGGGCCGGGCCATCCGTTCACCGACGCGGTCGCGCTCTCCGTCAACTGCGCCGATCAGGCCGAGGTGGACCGTTACTGGGACGCGCTCACAGACGGGGGCAAGCCTGTCCAGTGCGGCTGGGTCACGGACCGTTTCGGCCTCTCCTGGCAGGTCACGCCGCGCAGCCTGCCGCGACTTCTGGCCGACCCGGACCGTGCGAAGGCCAGACGGGTGATGGAGGCGATGGGCGCCATGGTGAAAATCGACGTGGCCGCCATCGAGGCCGCGGCGAAAGGCTGAACCGCGTGGCGCGTCACTCCGGCTCAATGGCACACCGGTCGCCCAGGGCTTCGATCACCTTGCAGGAGGCGACGGTGCCGTGGGCGCAGTCCGCGATCATGCGCTCCAGCTCCGCCTGCAGTTTCAGGAGCCGGGCAATCCGGGCGTTCACGGCCGTAAGCTGGCGCCGCGCGATCTCGTCCACCACAGCGCAGGGCTGGTCGGGCATGTCGGACAGCCGCAAAAGGTCGCGGATCGCCTCCAGCGCGAAGCCCAGCGTGCGCGCGTGCCGGATGAACGCCAGCCGGTCGAGCGCCCTTGCCCCATAAAGCCGCTGGTTGCCGGCGCTGCGCTCGGGCTCGGGCAGCAGACCGATCTGCTCGTAATAGCGGATCGTGGGGACCTTGACGGCGGCCGCCTCGCTCAACTTTCCGATGGTCAGCATCAGATGCCCCCTTGAAGCTCTAGCTGCTAGAGACATTAGGTAGCACAAATACCGGAAACAAGACGGCAGAAAGCGAGACCCAGATGGCAATGACCTGCGAATGGACCGTGACGGGGATGGATTGCGGATCATGCGTGGGCAAGGTCCGGGGGGCGGTCGAACGCCTGCCGGGGGTTAGCGAGGTCGATGTGGCGCTGACGGCGGAACGGCTGCGCCTGACCCTCGACGAAGGCCAGACGACGCGCAAGCGGGTGGAGGCGGCGGTCAAGGCCGTGGGGTTCGGCATTGCCCCCAAGGGCGAAGCGCCAGCGCGCAAGGGCTTCGTGATGCCCGCCGATGCGAACGCCAGCCCCGAAGCGCCGACCGTGGAGGCCGACCCGCACGACCCTGCGGGCCATTCCCACGCGGTAGCGGAGCCCGGGCAGGCCTGGTATCGGACCGGTAAGGGCCGGCTGGTGATCGGCACCGCTCTTTTGCTCGCGCTGGCCTGGGCGGTCCGGCTGACGGCGTCGGAAGCGGTTGCGGGCTGGGCCTTTGTCGTGGCCACGCTGATCGGGGTGGCACCCGTTGCGCGGCAGGCCTTCAACGCCGCCCGGGCGGGCATGCCCTTCACGATCGAGATGCTGATGTCGATTGCCGCCCTTGGCGCGCTCTTTATCGGCGCGGCGGAGGAAGCGGCGCTGGTCGTGTTCCTGTTTGCAGTGGGCGAGGTTCTGGAAGGGGTTGCGGCCAACAAGGCCCGCGACGGCATCCGCGCGCTGGCAGATCTGGTTCCCAAGACCGCGCTGCTGGAGGAGGACGGCCGCACGCGCGAGGTCGCGGCGGAGACGCTGCGTATCGGCCAGACGGTTCTGGTGCGGCCCGGCGACCGGATCCCTGCGGACGGCGAGATCGGGGAGGGCACCTCCGGCGTGGATGAAAGCCCGGTCACGGGCGAAAGCGTGCCCAAGACCAAAACGCCGGGCGACGCGGTCTTTGCAGGCTCGATCAACGTGGAGGCCGCTCTGCGCATCCGGGTCACGAAACTGGCAGCCGACAACACCATCTCCCGCATCGTCTCTCTGGTGGAGGAGGCCGAGAGCGCCCGCGCCCCGACGGAGCGGTACATTGACCGGTTCAGCCGGATCTACATGCCCGCAATCGTCGGCGCGGCCCTTCTGGTGGCCATCGTCCCGCCGCTGGGCTTCGGGGAGGCGTGGCAGACCTGGATCTACCGGGCGTTGACGCTTTTGCTGATCGGGTGCCCCTGCGCGATGGTCATCTCGGTCCCCGCCTCGATCGCCTCGGCCCTGTCGGCGGGCACGCGGCGCGGGCTCCTGATCAAGGGCGGTGCGGTGATCGAGGCCGCCGCCCGCACCACGCAGATCGCCTTCGACAAGACCGGAACGCTGACGCGCGGCAAGCCCCGGATCACGGACATCGTGCCGGGGGCGGCAGCGACGCCCCGCATCCTGTCGCTCGCCGCGGCGGTGGAGGGGGGGGCGAGCCATCCGCTGGCCTTGGCGATCCTCGCCGAAGCGGAGCGGACCGGGGCGGAGCCTTTGTCGGGCCGCAATGGGCGCGCGCTTCCGGGCAAGGGGGCGGAGGCGCGCGTCGACGGGTCAACGGTGCGCGTCGGCTCCGTCCGGTTCGCCGCGTCTTCGGGCGTCATGGACGCCGATGCCACCCGCACGGCAGAGGGGCTGGAGGCGGAGGGCAAGACGGTCGTTGCGGTCTTTGGTGAGGGCAGGCTCGACGGCCTGATCGCGCTGCGCGACGAGCCGCGCGAGGATGCCGCCCGCGCCATCGCGGACCTTGAACGCATGGGCATCGCGTCGGTGATGCTGACCGGGGACAACGCGGCGACTGCTGCAGCCATCGCGGGCACGCTCGGCATCAGGCACCGGGCCGAATTGATGCCGGAGGCCAAGGTGGCGGAGGTCCGCGCGATGGTCGCGGACAACCGTGTAATGATGGTCGGCGACGGGATCAACGACGCGCCGGCGCTGGCCTCGGCCCATGTCGGCGTCGCCATGGGATCGGGCACCGACGTGGCGCTGGAGACGGCGGATGCCGCGATCCTGCGCGACCGCGTGAGCGACATCCCCGATCTGATCCGCCTCGCCCGCGCGACGATGCGCAACATCCGCCAGAACGTCGGCATCGCGCTCGGCCTGAAGGCGGTGTTCCTTGTGACGACGGTCCTGGGGATCACCGGCCTCTGGATCGCGGTGCTCGCCGATACCGGGGCGACGGTGCTCGTGACGCTGAATGCGCTCAGACTTCTCGGGTTCGATCCGGGACGGGGAGGCCGGGCCAAAGCGGAAGGTTAAGGTCCGGCGTTCCGCTTTCGTATGCGTCCGGATCCGGCGACGATAGCCATGGCCCGGATGCCGGACCATCCCTCCCCCCGTGAAGCCCATTGACGATAGTTTAGCAAAGGCTATACCTGACCGATCACCAACCGGAGGATCGCGATGAGCGATGCGGCTGCACAAAACACCCTGACGGCACGGACGGACGCCCAGATCTACGAGGTGCTCGACGGGCGGCGCCGGGGCCCGCGTGCGATGCTGCTGTTTGTCGGGCCTGCGGTTATCGCCTCCATCGCCTACATGGACCCCGGCAACTTCGCGACCAACATCCAGGCCGGATCGCGCTATGGCTATTCGCTCCTCTGGGTCGTGCTGATGGCGAATCTGATCGCGATGCTGTTCCAGGCCCTGTCGGCCAAGCTCGGCATCGTCACAGGGCGCAACCTTGCGGAGATGTGCCACGACCACGTGTCCCCCGTTCCCCGGATCGCCATGTGGATCGTCAGCGAGATCGGCGCCATGGCCACCGATCTGGCGGAGTTCCTCGGCGGCGCGATCGGTCTGGCGCTGCTGTTCCACATGCCGCTGATGGCGGGGATGGCGGTAACGGCGATCGTGACCTACGGCATCCTGATGTTCGAGGGGCGCGGCTTCCGTCCGATGGAACTGATCATCGGCGCGCTCGTCGCGATCATCGCACTTTGCTACATCGTCGAGATGTTCATCGCACCGGTCGACTGGGGCTCGGCGGCGGTGGGACTGATCACGCCGTCGATGCCCGATGCGCTGGCGCTGACGATCTCGGTCGGCATCATCGGGGCCACGGTGATGCCGCATGCCGTGTTCCTCCACTCCGGCCTGACCCAGCACCGTGCGCCGGGGACGAACGCGGCGGGGCGGCGCAAGCTCCTGCGGTTTTCCAACATCGAATGCGTGGTCGCGCTGGCCGTGGCGGGGGCGGTCAACATGGCGATGGTGATCATGGCCTCCGCCGCGTTCCATGCCGGCAATCCCGACGTGGCCGAGATCGAGACCGCCTACCACACGCTGACGCCGCTTCTGGGCGGGGCTGCGGCGACCTTCTTTCTGGTGTCGCTGATGACCTCGGGCATCTCCTCCTCGGTGGTGGGGACGATGGCCGGGCAGATGATCATGCAGGGCTTCGTGGGCTTCAAGATCCCGATCTGGGTCCGCCGGGCCGTGACCATGGTGCCCGCATTCATCATCGTGGCGATGGGGGTGAACACGACCGAGGCGCTGGTTTACAGTCAGGTCGTGCTGTCCTTCGTGCTGCCGATGCCGATGATCGCGCTGGTGGTCTTCACCCGCAACCGCGCGATCATGGGAGAGTTCGTGAACGGCCGGGTGATCGACGTCCTGGCGATCGTCGGGGCGGCGATCATCCTGTGCCTGAACGTGGTCCTGCTGATGCAGACCTTCGGCGTGCCGATCCCGGGTCTTGACGGCTGACAGCGGGGATCACGGGCCGGGTCGCGTCCAGCAGCCAAGCGCGCGCGTCGGGGTCGAGGAGCTGCGCGATCCCGGCACGGACCCGCGCATGATAGGTGTCGATCCACGTCACCTCCCGCGCCGTCAGACAATCAAGATCGAACGAGGTGAGGTCGATGGCCGCCAGCGTCAGCGGCTCGAACCGCAGGAAGCCCGGTCCGTCCTCCACCACCTCCACCTGATTTTCGATGCGGATGCCCCAGCGGCCTTCGGCATAGTAGCCGGGCTCCAGTGTCAGGACGTTGCCCGGCGCCATCGGATAGGGGTTCGCGGCCTTTCCGATCCGGTGGGGATGTTCGTGCACCGACAGGGCGTGGCCGACGTCGTGCCCGGTGCCGTGGTCGTAATCGAGCCCCATCGCCCAGAGCGGCGCGCGCGCCACGGCGTCGATCTGGTGCGGCATGGTGCCTGCCGGAAACCGCAGCGCATGCAGGGCGATGAAGCCCTGCAGGACCGCCGTCGCCACGCGGCGGATGTCGTCGGGGACCGGCCCGAAGGCATGCGTGCGCGTCACATCGGTCGTCCCGCACGCATACTGCCCGCCGGAATCGCACAGGAACAGCGCGTCCCCCCCCACCGTTCCACTGCCAACGGCGGGCGCGTGATAATGGCACAGCGCCGCATTGGCTCCGCTGGCGGCGATGGTCGCAAAACTCGGCTCGAGGTAGAGCGGGGACGCCGCGCGGAACGCGGCCAGCGCCTCGGCCGCATCGGTTTCGGACACAGCACCGATACAGGAGAGCCAGTGGCCGAAGCGCGCGAGCGCCACGCCGTCGGCCAGATGGGCGCGGCGAAAGCCCGCAAGCTCGGCTGCGGTCTTGCGCGCCTTGGCGACGGTGATGAGGCCCGGTGCCTCGCGGCAGACCGCCCCGGCGCCGCGCAAGGCGCGCGCCACGGCTTCAGGCGTGAAGCCGGGATCGAAGGCCGCGACGGTGCCGTTTGCAAGTGCCGCGAGGTCGGTCAGGAATGCGTCGAACGCCCGTGCCTCCACGCCGTCCGCCAAGGGGGCGGTCAGCTTGGCCGGGTCGATGAACCAGAGCGCCGGACCCACCCGCCGGAAGATCGCGAAGGACAGAGGCACCGGCGTCATCGGCACGTCTGCGCCCCGGACGTTGAACATCCATGCGATGGCGTCGGGCCGCGTTTCCACCCACAGATCGGCGCCGAGGTCGGCGGTCGCCCGCGCCAG
>JBBSVE010000110.1:0-9907 GCA_038233815.1 Rhodobacterales bacterium | reverse complement strand
GGCGGCTTCGGCACGGTGCGCCTGCGTGAACCGATGATCCTCGGGCACGAGGTGGCGGGCCATGTCACGGCGCTGGGGGCGGGGGTGGACACCCTGTCCGTAGGGCAGTTGGTGGCGGTGTCGCCGTCGCGCCCCTGCAACGCCTGCCGCTACTGCCTTGAGGGGCGGCAGAACCAGTGCCTCAACATGCGCTTCTACGGCTCCGCGATGCCGTTCCCGCATATCCAGGGCGCGTTCCGTCAGGTCCTGAACGCCACCGTCGCGCAATGCGCAGTGGCGGATGGGCTGACGCCCGGCGAGGCCGCGATGGCGGAGCCGCTGGCCGTGACGCTGCACGCCACGCGGGCGGCGGGCGGACTGGTGGGGAAATCCGTGCTGGTCACCGGCTGCGGCCCGATCGGCGCGCTCTCGATCCTCGCCGCGCGCCGCGCCGGTGCGGACCGGATCGTGGCGACGGACCTCACCGGCTTCACGCTCGATCTGGCCCGAAAGGTCGGCGCGGACGAAACCATCGACATAGCCAACAATCCCGACGGCTTGCAGAAATTTGCCGCCAACAAGGGCACCTTCGACGTGGCCTATGAGTGCACCGGCGCCGTCTCGGCCCTGACGGCGGCGATCCATGCGATGCGCCCCGGCGGCACGATCATGCAATTGGGCCTCGGGGGCGACATGGTGCTGCCGATGATGGCGATCACGTCGAAGGAGCTGTCGTTGAAGGGTTCGTTCCGGTTCCACGAGGAGTTCTCCGCAGGCGTCAACCTGATGCGAAGGGGGCTGATCGACGTGAAACCGCTGATCACTCAGACCGTCGGCATGGACGAGGCGAACGAGGGCTTCGCGCTCGCGTCCAGGCGGGATCGCGCGATGAAGGTCCAGATCGCCTTCGACTGAAGCCGCTCAGACCTCGGCCCCAATGGCGCGAAGGGCGGCCTCGGCCACCGCCACGTCTTGGACGCCGCTGCCCGACCCGACGCCGATCCCGCCCAGCGTGACACCCCCGACCCGGATCGGCAGCCCGCCCGGCAGACCCGTCATCGCCCCGTCTGTCGCGGCGCCGATGGCCGCATGCACCGCCTCCGGCACGCTGGAGGACGGCGCCGAGATCGAGGCCGCCGTCATCGCTTTCGCGCGCGCGGACCGGCGGCTGAGGTATTTCGCCCCCGTCATCCGCACCTCGCCCAGCAACTCTCCACTTGCATCGACGATGACGATGCATTGCGGCTGCCCGATCGCCTCGGCCTCCGCCACGGCGGCGGCCAGCATCGCCATCGTGCCCCGATGCGTAAGGCGGCTCGTCGTATCGGTGTGATCCAAGGGCGCGGGCTCTTTCGTTTGACGGCGGCGCGGGGGACCAATAGCCTCGGGGCATCAAAGCATGATCGGACGCAGGCAATGACATTTTTCGAGGTCGTGGATCCTCTTTTCAAACGCTACATCCTCGGCAACGCCCCTGTCAAACGACTGGCCACCGGGTTCGACTGGGTCGAGGGGCCGGTGTGGTTCGGCGACGCGGGCTGCTTGCTGTTCTCCGACATCCCGAACGACAAGATCCTGCGCTGGACGCCGGAGACGGGCATCTCCACCTTCCGCGCCTCCTCGAACTACGCCAACGGGCACACGCGCGACCGGCAGGGGCGGCTCATCTCGTGCGAACACGGACTGCGCCGCGTCACGCGCACGGAACTCGACGGCCGCATTACCGTTCTCGCCGACGCCTACCGCGGCAAACGGCTTAACTCGCCCAACGACGTGGTGGTGAAATCCGACGGCTCGATCTGGTTCAGCGATCCCCATTACGGCATCATGACCCACTACGAAGGCTTCCAGTCCGAGCAGGAGAATGATTGCGTCGTCTACCGGATCGACCCCGACAGCGGCGATCTCACGGCCGTCGTGACCGACATGAACTGCCCCAACGGCCTCGCCTTCTCGCCTGACGAAAGCCTGCTCTACGTCGCCGACACCGGGCGGATGTTCCAGACCGATCCGCAGCACATCCGCGTCTATCCCGTGGAGAGTGCCGGAACCGGCACCGGCCGCCACTTCCATACCATCGAGCCCGGTTGTGCCGACGGCTTTCGCGTGGACACGGACGGCAACCTCTGGTCGTCGGCCGCCGACGGGATCCACTGCATCGCCCCCGACGGGCACCTGATGGGCAAGATCCTCGTGCCCGAACTCGTTTCGAACCTCTGCTTTGGCGGCCGCGCCAAGCACGAAATCTACATCACTGCGACCACCAGCCTCTACCGCGTGACCCTTGCCCGCACCGGCGTCCAGTGGCCCTGACTCCCCGCTTTTTCTGTCCTCAAATATCCCCGCCGGAGGCTCCCGCACCCGGCAGCGAAACCCACGCCGAACCGATCCGGCACAACAAAAGTCCCACGACACGGCCCGATTTCCGAAGCGAATCCGAAGCCCTCGCCGCCGGATGCCCGCGCGTCGCAGGCGTGGACGAGGTTGGGCGCGGCCCGCTTGCGGGACCGGTGACCGCCGCCGCTGTCTGCCTCGATCCCGCCAACGTGCCGACAGGCCTCGACGACAGCAAGCGGCTTTCCCCCGCTCGGCGCGCGGACCTGTTCGTGACGATCCTCGCCACCGCCGACGTCTCCGTCGCCCACGCCAGCGTGGAAGAGATCGAGCAATTCAATATCCTCGCCGCCAGCTATCTGGCGATGCGCCGCGCGGTGGAGGGCCTGCCGCGCAGGCCCGGGCTCGCGCTGATCGACGGTCCATTCGTGCCGCGCGGCCTCGCCTGTCCGGCGCGCGCGATCCCGGGCGGGGACCGCCTGTCGGCCTCCATCGCTGCGGCCTCCATCGTGGCAAAGGTGATCCGGGACCGCTTGATGGTGGATTTGGCGCAACAGCATCCCGGCTACGGATGGGAGCGCAACGCGGGCTACCCCACCCGTGAGCACCGCGCGGCGCTTCTGCAACTGGGCATCACCGCCGCCCATAGACGCACCTTCGCCCCCGTCCACAACATCCTGTATCAAGAGAATTCATTAACGCTTTGATTCGATAAAGAATTTGACGGCGAATCACCAATGATTCATCCTCGGCCCCATGATCGGCGACAAAGACCGAACTCTATGAGGCAGTCATGGCATTGAAAACGAAACCGGCGGCGGACGCGGCAATCCTGCCGCTCGATGAAATTCTGGCAGGTGACTGCATCGAGGTGATGCGCGGCCTGCCCGCGGGATCGGTCGATCTGATCTTCGCGGACCCGCCTTACAATCTGCAACTGAAGGGCGATCTCCACCGCCCCGATAATTCCCGCGTCGATGCGGTGGACGATGCATGGGACCAGTTCTCCAGCTTCGCCGCCTATGACCGCTTCACGAAGGACTGGCTCTCCGCGGCCAAGCGGTTGCTGAAGCCGAACGGCGCGCTTTGGGTGATCGGCTCGTATCACAACATCTTCCGCGTGGGTCGGGAGGTGCAGGATCAGGGCTTCTGGCTGCTCAACGACGTGATCTGGCGCAAGACCAATCCGATGCCGAACTTTCGCGGCAAACGGCTCACCAACGCACACGAGACGCTGATCTGGGCCAGCCGCGACGAGGGTGCGAAATACACCTTCAACTACGAGGCGTTAAAGGCGCTAAACGAGGGTGTGCAGATGCGGTCGGACTGGAGCTTTCCGATCTGCACCGGGCACGAGAGGCTGAAGGATGCCGCCGGCGACAAGGCGCATCCGACGCAAAAGCCCGAAAGCCTGCTCCACCGCATCCTGATTGCCACGACCAATCCGGGCGATGTGGTGCTCGACCCGTTCTTCGGCACTGGCACGACGGGGGCGGTGGCCAAGCGGCTTGGCCGCCGTTTCGTTGGGATCGAGCGTGAGGCTGCCTACCGTGCGGCGGCGGCGGCACGGCTGGCCCGCGTGCGATGCCTCGACGCCTCGGCGCTGGAAATCACCGGCTCCAAACGGGCGGAGCCGCGGGTGCCGTTCGGTGTGGTGGTGGAACGCGGGATGCTGACCCCGGGGGAGGAGCTTTATTCGCTGGGATCACGCTTCAAGGCCAAGGTCCGGGCGGACGGCACGCTGATCGGCCATGACGTCAAGGGCTCGATCCATCAGGTCGGTGCCGCGCTGGAAGGGGCGCCGTCGTGCAACGGCTGGACCTACTGGCATTTCCGGCGCGAGGGGCAGCTTGTCCCGATCGATCTTCTGCGTCAGCAGATCCGCGCCGAAGCCCACCCGGTGTGAGCGGAGGCGGCGCCGAGCCGCCTCCGAACCCTTAAATCAGCGCCGGGCGCGTTTGCGGAGCATCGCCAGACCGCCCAGTCCCGCGAGGATGAGCGGCATCCCGGCCGGCAGCGGCACCGGTGCGGGCAGGTTGTCGCCGGTGACCTTCAGGATCGACGGGTCGTTGTTGGTCGCGGCATAGATCAGCCGGAAGGTGCCGCCATCGAATCCGTTGACGATCGTGTCGATGACCGTGGTCGGGTTGGCCGACGTCGCAAGCTGCGTGCCGTCGTCGAACACCGTGATGCCGTCATCGTGGCGGATGATGCTGTCGAAGCCCGACAGGAACGTCGCGGTGAAGTCGAAGAAGGTCGTGACCGCACTGCCATTGTTGATGTTGGACGCGCTGAGCTGCGTCCCGGCCGTAAGAGCGTTGAGTCCAGTTACGACACCGTTGAAGCCCGTGGCAAGCCAGTCGCCGATCGTGGAGAGGTTGCCGTTGTTGGTCTTGAAGTCGAGATCGCCTTTGTAGGTGATCGTCTGAAGGAACGTCGATCCGGCAAGATTCGCTTCATTCGCGGCGGATTGGGCGGTGTTGGCCCCCGTCCGGTGATAGATGTCGACGCTGAAAATGCCATTCAGGGTCGCGGCGGATGCCGCCCCGGTGACGGTGACCGCGATGATCGCGGCAGAGACGAGGGTCTTCAACATGATGCACTCTCCATTGACTGAACAGCGTCCAATTTGCCTCAAATCCGATGTTTGGCAAAACGATATTCCGGCCGAAACCGGTCCGGGAGTCGGTGTTAACCACATGAGCCAAGGTCGCCCGCAACCCCCGATTTAGCAGATGTTCCAGAACTGTCGTCAGAGGCGTTCGGCCCGGCCGGGACCGATTCGCCGCCCGTCACGGAGCGACGGGATTGAGCGCCTTGTTGTAGGGGTGCCAGTCCCCGACGTCGGGATAGTGCCGCTTGCGCCAGGCCCGCACGCGCGGGTTCATAACGCGCTTGAACAGCGGCGGGATCATCGCGGCGGCGGTCATCAGCGGATAGCCGTAGGGCAGGTGCGGCGCCTCGTCCTCGGCATAAGTCTGGAGCAGCGGAAAGCGCCGGTCGGGCCGGGTATGATGGTCCGAGTGGCGCTGAAGGTTGATGAGAAGCCAGTTAGAGGCCCGGTGCGTCGCGTTCCATGAATGGCGGGGCCGGACATGCTCGTAACGCCCCATGCCCAGATGGCGTCGCGTCAGACCGTAATGCTCGATGTAGTTCACCAGTTCGAGCTGCCAGATCGCGGTCAGCGCCTGCACGGCAAAGAGCCCGAGCCCGGTCCAGCCGCCGAGCAGCAGCGCCAGGATCGCAAAAGCCGCCTCCAGCGCCAGATAGCGCCAGAAAGGGTTGCTCCGGTGCGTCGCAGGCAGGTCGCGGCGGGCGAGCATCGCCGCCTCGGCGCGCCAGGCGGACAGGACGCTCTGGCGCAGCACGCGAGGGAAAAAGCGGTGGAATCCTTCGTTGTAGCGCGCCGTCACCGTGTCGCGAGGGGTGCCGACATGGAGATGGTGGACGCGCAGATGCTCGGACCGGAAATGGCCGTAGAAGACGGAGGCCAGCAGCAAATCCGCACTCCACCGCTCCCATGTCGATTTCTGGTGCATCAGCTCGTGACTGTAGTTGATCCCGACCGTGCCCGCGACGATGCCCATTCCGTAAAAGATCGCGACCTTTTCCACCCCCCCAGATGGTCGGCGCGCGGGACATACCAGAGCAGCCAGACCAGCAGCCCGGCCTGCACCGGAAACCAGATCGCGGTGATCGCCCGGTGCCAGAAGAGATCCCGCTCCGGCGTATCCGGGTCGGGGTTCGCGGCATCGAGCCCGGTCAGCGCGTCCAGAAGCGAGAAGAGACCCCAGCTTGCGGCCGGCATCAGAAGGACCGTCCAGCCTCCGACCAGCGCGGCCGTGACGGCGACGGGCACGAGCCCGAGCGAGGCCCAGAAGGGAAGGGCGGAGGCTACGCGACCCATGACGCTCCTATCCGGGTAAGAGGGCATTCTAGGACGGCAGGTCTTTCCGCTCAATGAACGAAAAGGCAGGGAGCGCGGTGTCGTGCGCCTTGCGCATCAGGGTGGTGAGGCGGGCGGGATCGACGCTCTCGAACGCGCCACGCGACGGGACGGTATCGGGGCCCACGTCGGCCACGAGGAGCCCGGCGTCGAGGTGAAAATGGGTGAAGGTGTGCGAAACGCTCGGGCCTGCGCGCCACTCCGCCTCCATAGGCGGGGGGGTGTCGGTTCCGTCCCACTCGGTGCCGGGAAACCCCAGCGTGCCGCCGAGGAGGCCGCGGTCGGGGCGACGCTCCACCAGCAGCGCGCCGTCGCCGCGCCGCGCGATCCAGAGCGTGCCGGTGCGGGTGGGTTTCGCGGCCTTGGGCGCCTTGCGGGGGTAGCTTGCGGGATCGCCCCCGGCAAAGCCCAGGCAATCGCCGCGCAAAGGGCAGAGCGCGCAGGCAGGATTCCGCGGTGTGCAGATCGTGGCGCCCAGATCCATCATCGCCTGCGCATGGTCGCCCGGACGCAGCACCGGGGTCAGGGTCGCGGCGAGCGTTGACAGCACCGGTTTCGCCTTGGGCAGCGCACTCTCCACCGCAAAGAGGCGGGCGACGACACGCTCCACGTTGCCGTCCACCACCGTCGCGGGACGGCCGAACGCGATCGCGGCGATGGCGGCGGCGGTATAGGCGCCGATGCCGGGGAGGGCGCGCAGCCCGGCCTCGGTCTCGGGGACCCGCCCGCCCTGCGCCCCGGACACGATACGCGCGCAGGCGAGGAGGTTTCGGGCGCGGGCATAATAGCCGAGGCCCGCCCATTCGGCCATCACCTCACCGTCCGAGGCCCCCGCCAGATCCGCGACCGTGGGCCAGCGTTCGGTGAAGCGGCGGAAGTAGCCCCGGACGGCGGCTACGGTGGTCTGCTGGAGCATCACTTCGGAGAGCCAGACGCGGTAGGGATCGGGGCGCTCAGACGCCGCCGGAGGGATGCGCCACGGCAGCACGCGGGCGTTCGCGTCATACCACCGGCGCAAGGATGCCGCGATCTCGTCCCCGTCACGCAAGTTTTATGCCTTCCCGCCGGATCGTGCCGCGATCGGACTGGTGCCGCGCGGTGCGTGCGCTAGAATAGCCGGAATGAAGCGGATGCCCAGATGACGCGACGCCCCGATTTGGTGCCGCACCGACGGATGCGGGGGTTCGAGCCCGCCTCGGGCCTTTTGCGCGACCGTATCCGCACGGCGGGGGAAAGCCGGGGCTTCGCCGTGTCCCGCCTGCTGACCGCTTGGGCGGAGATCGTGGGCGAGGCCTCCGCCCGCATCACGCGGCCGGTGCAGGTGAGCTACGGCAAGGGCGGGTTCGGGGCGACGCTGACGGTCTTGGTGCAGGCCGCGCACGCGCCGATGGTGCAGATGCAGCTCCCGATGATCCGGGAGAAGGTGAACGCGGTCTACGGCTATGCCGCGATCCGCCGGATCAGCCTGACGCAGACGGCGCCTGTCGGATTCGCCGAAGGGCAGGCGGTCTTCGTCCCCGCGCAAAGCGTGCCCCGCCCGCCCGATCCGGCGGCGGTGCAAAAGGCCTGCGACATGGCGCGCGGGGTCGGGGACGAAGGCCTGCGCGGGGCCTTGGAAAGACTGGCGCTGGATTTTCATACGCGTGGAACGCAAAAGAAGGGCAAGACATGAAGAGACGCGAATTCAACGGCCTCATCCTCGCGGGCGCGGTCATCGCACTGTCGGGCGCGCGCATGGCATGGGCGCAGTCCGGCGATGCCGCGACCGATGCGCCTGCGCCTGACGTGCCCGACATGGTGCAGGGCAGTCCCGACTCGAAGGTGGTGCTGACCGAATATGCCTCCTTCACCTGCCCCCATTGCGCGCGCTGGCATGAGACCGTCTATCCGCAGCTGAAGACGAACTACATCGACACCGGCAAGATCAAGTTCATCTACCGCGAGGTCTATTTCGACCGCTACGGGCTCTGGGCCGCGATGCTGGCGCGCTGCGGCGGCGAACTGCGCTATTTCGGGATCAAGGACATCCTCTACAAGACGCAAGCCGAGTGGGCCGCGACCGACCAGCCAACGCAGGTGGTGGACAACCTCAAGCGTATCGGCCGCACCGCGGGGATGGACGACAAGACGGTCGACGCCTGCATGCAGGACGCGGCCATGGCCAAGGCGCTGGTGGCGAAGTTCGAGGCGACGACCAAGGCCGACGGGATCGATTCGACGCCGTCCTTCATCCTCGACGGCAAGAAATATTCCAACATGGACTATGCCGATCTGGCCAAGCTCCTCGACGCGGAACTCGCGAAATAGATGCCGGCACCGCTGGCCGGTCTCAAGGTCGTCGAGCTGGCGCGGATCCTCGCGGGTCCGTGGGCGGGGCAGATGCTGGCCGATCTTGGCGCCGACGTGGTGAAGGTGGAGGCGCCCGAGGGCGATGACACCCGCCGCTGGGGCCCGCCCTTCGTGGAGCGGGATGGCGAGCGGTCGGCGGCCTATTTCCACGCGACGAATCGTGGCAAGCGGTCTGTTACCGCGGATTTTCGCACGCCGGAAGGGCAGGCGGCGGTGCGGTCGCTGGTCGCCGGGGCCGACGTGGTGATCGAGAACTTCAAGGTCGGCGGGCTCGCGAAATACGGGCTCGACTGGGACGGCTTGCGGGCGGTCAACCCACGGCTCGTCTATTGCTCCATCACCGGGTTCGGCCAGACCGGGCCCTATGCGCACCGGGCGGGCTACGACTACATCATTCAGGGCATGTCGGGGTTGATGAGTGTCACCGGAACGCCCGGCGGGCAGCCGCAGAAGGTGGGTGTGGCGGTCATCGATATCTTCACCGGCGTCTATGCGGGTGCGGCCATCCTCGCAGCGCTCCACCAACGCGGGGCGGACGGGTCGGGCCAGCATATCGACATGGCGCTGATGGATGTAGCGACGGGGATCATGGCCAATCAGGCGATGAACTACCTCGCCACCGGTGTGGCGCCGGGGATGATGGGGAACGCGCATCCGAACCTTGCGCCCTATGCGGTCTATGACTGCGCCGACGGCTGGATCATCGTGGCCGCCGGGAATGACGGCCAGTTCCGGCGGCTCTGCGAGGCGCTGGGGATGGCCGCACTCGGCACCGCGCCCGAGTTCGCGACCAACGCCGACCGGGTGGAAAACCGCGCCGCCATGACCGAGGCGCTGAGCCGCGCCACGCGGCAATGGGCGAAGGCGGACCTGCTTGCCGCGTGCGAGGCGGCGGGCGTGCCTGCGGGTCCGATCAACGATCTGGCCGAGGTGTTCGCGGACCCGCAGGTGATCGCGCGCGGATTGCAGATCGCACCGGGAGGGATGCCGGGCGTGCGCTCCCCCTTCGCCTTCTCGGGGGCCAGGCTTGCGCTCGACCGGCCCGCCCCGACGCTGGGCGAGCATCAGGCGGAGGTGCTGGGGATTCCCGGTGCCGCCTGGGATTGACGCAATCGTGCGAGGCTGTAACGCGGGAACGGGCTGACACGGAACCGCGATTTTGTCTTACTCCCCCCCGACCGATTTCACCCGGAGGCGACTGCGCCCATGCTCGCCGCGGCCCTTCTGCCCGTCCTGCGCCGGGTGCGCGAGGCCCCGGCGCAGGGACTGGTGCGGCGGGGCGTGTCTGCGGACAGGGTG
>JBBSVE010000109.1:0-9933 GCA_038233815.1 Rhodobacterales bacterium | reverse complement strand
TTCGGGAGTCCCGACCCTGCGACAGCCAGCCGGACGGCGGTGATGCACACCTGCACCAGGATCGTCACCCCGGCCACGATCACACCGATCACCGGGAATGCCAGAGTGGACACAACGGCAATGGCCATCAGGAGCGCAGCCGCCATCGCATCACTCCTCCCCCACAACCGTGTTCTGACATTGCAGGGACGCATCCCGCCACACGACAGTTAACGAAAGACCTGAAGTCTCGTTCCGTGCGCAAGCGGCCCCGCCGGGCGTTTCTTGCGTGTCGCATCCCGTGACCGGTCGCGCTTAAACCTGGTTTGACGAGGCGAGGCTCAGTGTTCGGGAAACCACGAGACGTCCATGTCGGCGTAGCGGTCATGGAAGTCGGTCGCCGCGATCATCTCGTCTTCCCGAAGGATCTGCACATGATTGCCGTCGCGCCGGATATAGCCGTCCTCCTCCATCCGGAGCAGGGTCCGGCTGACATAGACGTTGGTCAGCCCGAGATAATCGCCGATCTGGCCCTGGGTCAGCGGCAGGCGGATGGTGTCGGTCATCTTGCTGTTGGTGATCCGCAGCCGCGCGATCAGGTCGAGAAGCATGTAGCCGATCCGCTCCTGCGCGTTCATCCGGCCCATGGCGCGCAGCACGTCGATGAAGACGACCTGATCGCGCAGGGCGATCGACAGGATCAGCGCCGACAGGCGCGGCGATTCCCGGAAGATCACATCGAGCGACGTTTTGGGGAACGGGCAGAGACACACCGCTTCGACCGTCCGCAGCGTGGTGGTACTATGCCGGAGTGCCACATCCGGAAAGCCCAGAATATCGCCCGGATGGTGGATCTTGACGATCTGGCGCCGGCCGTCGGGCAGGTCGGTATAGCTGAAGAGCCAGCCGGATTTCACCACATAGAGATCGCGGGTCAGATCGCCGACCTGATGGATCTCGGTGCTGGCGGGATAGCTGCGTTCGGACTTTTCGATACTGGCCAGATGCTGTTTGTGGCTGTCGTCAAGATGGATGTAATGCGAGAGCTTGTCGATCAGGCAGCTGGCGCGGTCGGGCATCGAGCCTCCTTTTCAGGTCCAGGGTTACGGAGAGGAAAAGCGGTTTGGACGACGCCGCACTGCGCGCAACGGCAGCTGCCGATTCGTACCGGTAGCGCAGCTGTAGCATCAATCGACCCAGCGTCCCGAGTTAACTGCGCAACGATTGAGCCGATGAACGTGCATAAGTCCGGTTCGTCGCCCGCGCCCTGACGTTCGGGGACGGTGGCCCACCAGTCGGCAGAGGGGGTCGTTCCGGGATGATGACGGTCGACGGGTTCCGCCCCGTCGGTCCACCAGACCGGACCCCTTTCGCCCAGACCGACCTTCGCGCCGTGAACCTGCGCCCGGATGAATGCCCCTGATAGACTATGCCCGTGTCTCGACCGAGGATCAGGCCCTCCTGCCCCCGTGCGAGCCGTCGTGCCTCATCGGTCGGCGCGGACTTCACCGCCCGCCGCGCCGCCATCAGGTCCACCACCGGAGCCTTGCGGACAGGCTCGGTGGGGTGGAATCGCTGCGTCGCCAGAGCCGATCCCGGACCCCGAAACAGTGCCCGTCGGGCGTCACGGGACAGGGCACGTCGCGCAGCATCGAAACCGTCTCTCGGAAAGCCCATGCGGAGCCTTTGAGCGGCACCACAAGACAAGGTGCGTGACCCCGGCGGCACGGTGTCACATCGGGCCCGAACATTCTGCCTTGCAGGGAACGCGCGCGCTGAAAATGCGTTCGCGGTCCGGTTTCGGATCCGGGTGGATGGCGTCGCCGGAATGACGGAGCGGGACAGATGCAGGGAATGACATGACACGGATCGTTGCTGTTTCAGACTTCTGCAATACGCCGCCGATGCCGTCGGTCTGGACCGACACCGATTTCGACCGCGCGTGGGCCCGGATCCGCGGCTCCGCCGGGCCGTTGGCCGATGGCCCGGTCTGCGGCGGCTATCTGGAGCGTCTGCCGCAGGCGGCGGTTGCAGCAGGGCTCGTGGCGTCGGCAGAGGTCTGGAGTTTTGCGGGCGACGATGCCTCGCCCTTCGACAGCGCGCCCGTATTGCCCGGGGGTGAACCCGATGCGCCCGCGCACGTCGCGGGGCTGAGACGGCGGGTGTTCCGGGCGGATGGCCATCCGGCGCCCTACGGCTCGGCCGATGCGGTGGCGCATGTCCGCAGGCATGGCGCGCCCGAGATCCTGTGCGTCTGGGGTCTCGGGGTCGATGGGCGCCTGCTTGAGGCTTGTGCGCCAAGCCTCAAGATCTACAACTCCATCGACGCGCCAGCGATCCGCATCCCGCCGGAGGTGAGCCGCCATTTCGATCTGTTCCTGACCGGTGCCGAATGGCAGTCCGACGAGATCCGTGCCCGCCATCCGGGTGCGCTGTGCGCCGTGCTTCCGATCGGGCCGGAGTTTGCGTCCGACACGACCTTCCATCCGACCGGTGCCGCAAAGGACTACGACGTCGTCTACGTCGCGGCGACGCAGCCCTACAAACGGCACGATCTTTTGCTGGACATGGTGTCGCAGCTGCCGCACCGCCGGGCGCTCTGTGTCGCGGGCTACGGGCATCTGACGGCGTCGTTGCGCGCCGAGGCGGAGGCGCGGGGACTGGCGGTCGACTGGGTCGGCCCGCTCGATCATGCGGGCGTCAACCTGGCCATGAACCGGGCCCATATTGGCGTTGTATGCGGGGTGGATGACGGCGCGCCCGCGATCCTGACGGAATATATGCTCGCCGGTCTGCCGGTGCTGGCCAACGACCGGCTTTGCTGCGGGTTGCAGTATATCCGGCCCGACACCGGACTGGCGGCTCCGGAGGCGGACTTCGCCGGGGCGCTGGAGGCGTTGATCCAGTTAAAGGACAGCCTCGATCCACGGACCGTAGTGCAGGCGAACTGGACCTGGCCGCACTCGGTCAGGACATTGGCGGCTTTGCTTGACGAGGCCCGTACCCGACGCCGCACAAGGACGACCCGATGACCGCAACGATCTGCTTTTCGCACCTCCGGTGGGATTTCGTGCGCCAGCGACCGCAACATCTGATGGACCGGCAGGCGGCCCACGGACCGGTCTGGTACTGGGAAGAGGCGATCGCGGTCGACCATCACCTGCCCTATCTGGAATTCCACGCCTTTGCCGGCACGACGGTGCAGGCCATACGTCCCCGCGTGCCCGCGCGGATGACAGCCGATGAGGGGCAGCGTGCATTGGCAGGTCTGCTGGACCAGTTCCTCGCCATCACGCAGACCAAGGCGCCGGTTCTGTGGTATTACACCCCCCAGATGCGGCCCTTTTCGCGGCATGTGGCGGCCTCGGCGGTGGTTTACGACTGCATGGACGAGCTGACGGGCTTTCGGTTTGCACCCCCCGATCTCGCTGCGAACGAGGCCGCACTGCTGGCCGAGGCCGATGTGGTCTTTACCGGCGGGCATGCGCTCTATGAGGCGAAGCGCGACCGGCACGACAATCTCCACGCCTTTCCGTCGAGCGTGGATGTCGCGCATTTTGCGGCAGCCCGCCGTCCGCAGTCCGACCCGGCGGATCAGGCGGCGATCCCGCGCCCGAGGATGGGCTATTACGGCGTCATCGACGAACGGCTGGATCTCGGCCTGATCCGCGATCTGGCGGCGGCCCGGCCGGACTGCCAGATCGTGATGGTCGGTCCGGTGGTGAAGATCGCGGATGCGGACCTGCCGCGCGCAGCCAACATTCACTGGCTCGGGTCCCGCAGCTATCAGGCGTTGCCGGCCTATCTTGCCGGATGGGACGTGGCGCTGATGCCCTTCGCGATCAATGACGCGACACGGTTCATCAGCCCGACCAAGACGCCGGAATATCTGGCCGCCGGGCGGCCTGTGGTCTCCACCCCGGTGCGCGACGTCGTGCGCCAGTACGGCGATCTGGCTGCCGTCCGGATTGCCGACGGGGCAGAGGCCTTTGCGCAGGCCTGCGATACGGCGCTCGCGATGGCGCAGGATCCGTCCGGCTGGCGCGATGCGGCGGACCGGATGCTGGCCACCGGAAGCTGGGATACGACGAGCCGCCACGTGATCCGGCTGGTGGCAGAGGCGGTCGCGGACAAGGCGGGATCGCGTCCTGCGGACCGCTTCCCCGCCCCCGGTATCCGGCGCGGCGTGCGGCGCTATGACGTGACGATTGCCGGTGCCGGGTTTGCGGGCGCGGTGCTGGCCGAACGCCTTGCGGAAGGATCGGGCAAGCGCGTGCTCGTGGTCGACCGCAGACCGCATGTCGCGGGCAACGCCTATGACCATCACGACGCGGCGGGCATCCTCGTGCATCGCTACGGGCCGCATATCTTCCATACCAATGCGGATCAGGTGGTCGAGTACCTCAGCCGGTTCACGCGCTGGCGTCCCTATGAGCATCACGTTCTGGCACACGTACAGGATCGCCTGCTGCCGATCCCGATCAACCGGACCACGGTAAACGGGCTTTACGGCCTGTCGCTGCAGACCGACGCGGAGGTTGCAGCCTTTCTGGCCGCGCAGGCCGAGCCGGTGGATCCCGTCCTCACCAGCCGCGATGTGGTCGTCGGCGCGGTCGGTACCCGGCTCTACGAGACCTTCTTTCGCGGCTACACGCGCAAGCAGTGGGGCCTTGATCCCAGCGAACTCGATGCCTCCGTCACGGCGCGGGTGCCGGTGCGCACCTCGGACGAGAGCCGCTATTTCAACGACAGCTTTCAGGCCATGCCGGCGGACGGCTACACGCGAATGTTCGAGCGGATGCTCGACCATCCGCTGATCGACCTTGCACTGGGTCAGGACTTCCACGATCTGCCGCCGGATGACCGGGGTGCGCTGACCGTCTACACCGGGCCGATCGACGCGTATTTCGGCCACCGCTTCGGAGCACTCCCCTATCGCAGCCTGACCTTCCGGCACGAGACGCATGAGACCCGGCGGTTCCAGCCGGTCGGTGTGGTGAACTACCCGGCCGAGGATGTGCCCTTCACGCGGATCACCGAGTACAAGCACCTGACCGGACAGGTGCATCGACAAACCTCGATCACCTACGAGATCCCGTCCGACACGGGTGACCCCTACTATCCGATTCCGCGCCCTGAAAATCAGGCTCTGCTGCGCCGGTACGAGGCGCTGGCCCGCGATTGCCCGGACGTGATCCTTGCGGGACGGCTGGGCAGCTACCGCTATTACAACATGGATCAGGTCGTGGGGCAGGCACTGGCGCTCTACCGGCGTCTGACGGCCGGACAGAGGCCGGGCGTCGCGGTCGCGGGCGAGTGAGCGTGCCTGCCGACATCGTGCTGGCCACTGACAGTCCCGATCCTTCGGGTGTCGGCGTTCACATGCTGACGCTGGCTGCCGCCCTGCCGGACCCTTGGCGCCCGCGCCTGTGCTTTGCCGCGAACCCGTCAGCGGCGCGGTTCGTCCAGAGGGCGCGCGACAGCGGTCTGGACGCCCGCATTGTAGAGGCCCGCATTGTAGAGGCCCGCATTGTAGAGGCCCGCATTGTAGAGGCCCGCATTGTAGAGGATTGGGATGCGGCCTTCGCGGGCGCGGATCTCGTACATGTCCATGCCGGGATCGCGTGGGAAGGGCATGAGCTTGTGCGGGCCGCGCGGACGGCGGGCGCAAAGGTCGTGCGCACCGAGCATCTGCCGATGGTGGTAACCGATGCCGACCAGCTTCGCGCCTACAGTGACATGCTGCGCGATGTGGATGCGGTCATCGCGGTCAGCCGTGCCTCGGCGCTGGGGTGGCAACGGGCCATCGGGGTCGGACCCTCCGTGACCTGCATTCCGAACGGCGTCGTCGATCCGGGGCTGCGCCGAGGGTCGGATGATCCCGGCCGCCCTGCCACGTTGCTCTGCGTCGCGCGCTTTACGGCGCAGAAAAACCATGACGTGCTGATCGACGCGATGGCGCTGATGGCGGCGGGCGATCCCCACACCCGCCTGATCCTCGTCGGTGACGGACCGGAGGCGGCCCAGATCCGCGCGCGGGTCGAGGCGGCGGGTCTGGGCGACCGCGTCACGTTCGCCGGTCCGTGCGACGATGTGCCGGGCAGGATGGCGCAGGCCGATCTTCTGGTCCTCGCCTCTGCATTCGAGGGATTGCCGCTGGTGGTGCTGGAGGCGATGGCCGCAGGCCTGCCGGTGGTCGCGACCCGGATCGGCGGCGTGGTGGAGGCGCTTGGCCCCGATCATCCGTGGCTGGTGCCGCCCGGCGACGCTCCGGCCCTCGCCACGGCGCTGACCGCAGCCTTGCGCGATCAGGATGCGCGGACCCGTGCTGCCGGTCTTCAGCGCCAGCGCTACGACGCCAGCTACAGCGCGGTTCGGATGGGCGCGGATACGGCCCGGCTTTACGACAGACTTTCTGACAGGCGACCCAAGGAAGCAAGCATGACGAAGACAAGATTGGGATTCATCGGGGCAGGCGGTATCGCGCACCGCCATTTCGGCGTGCTGGACGGGATGGAGGATGTCGCCATCACGGCCATCGCCGACACCGATCCGGATCGCGCCCGCGATGTGGCGGCGGCCCGTGGTGCCTGCGCCTTCACCGACGTCGATGCGATGCTGGAGGCCGAGGATCTGGATGCGGTCTATATCTGCGTGCCGCCCTTCGCGCATGGTGCGGCGGAGCGGGCCTGCATCGCCCGTGGCCTGCCGTTCTTCGTCGAAAAGCCCCTGTCGCTCGATCTCGATCTTGCCGAGGCGATTGCCGTGGAGGTGGAGCAGGCGGGCCTCATCACCGCGACCGGCTATCACTGGCGCTATCTCGACACGGTGGATGAGGCGCGCCGCCGGCTTGCGGACAATCCCGCGCATCTGATGACCGGCTTCTGGCTCGATGCGACGCCGCCGCCGCAGTGGTGGTGGCGGAATGACGGGTCGGGCGGGCAGATCGTGGAACAGGCGACGCATCTGATCGACCTCGCGCGCTTTCTGGCCGGCGACGTGGTGGAGGTGCAGGCCATGGCCGCCCGCCGTGACCGTGCCGGGTTCGAGGGGCTGGACGTGCCCACCGCCACCACCGCCACGCTGCGGTTCGCAGGCGGCGCCATCGCGACCCTGTCGGCGACCTGCCTCTTGGGCTGGAATCACCGCGTCGGCCTGCATGTCTTTGCCGATCGCATGGCGATGGAGATCACCGACCACGACATCATGATCGACACCGGCCATGGCCGACCCGTCCGGGGGGCCGACGGCGACCCGGTCTGGCGCGAGGACCGCGATTTCATCGATGCCGTGCGGGGCGGCGAGAACCGGATCCGTGCCCCCTACGCCGAAGCGCTGGCAACGCACCGCGTGGCGCTTGCCGTCGCCCGCGCCGCGACCACCGGGGACACCCAGACCATGGAGGCGCCGCGGTCAGACCCGCGGCCCCCGTTTTGCTCCGGGGGTGCAATGGCCCCTGCGCAGGATGCCAGCCTTGCCCTCTGAGCACCGCCGGATCCGCTCGCTCGGCGTCGAGCGTCAGGGCGAGCCGTTCTTCTTCGGCTATGACGAAGGCCCGGCGGGCGATGGTCTGGTGCGGCTTGATCTGATGTTCACTGGCCTGTCGGCGGGGACCGAACTGACCTTCCTGAAGGGCACCAACCCCTATCTGCACAGCCGCTGGGACAGTGGGCGCGGCGTGTTTGTGGCGGGCGAGCCATCGGCGCGCTTCCCGGTCAACTTCATGGGCTACATGGAGGTCGCGCGCGTGACCGACGCGCGGGCGGACGGGTTTGCGCCGGGCGACATTGTAGCCACGACCTTCGGGCACAAGTCCGGGCACACAGCCAACCCCGACCATGATCTGCTGCTCCGGATGCCGGACGGGATCGACCCGATCCTCGGGGTCTTTGCGGCGCAGATGGGCCCGATTGCCGCCAACGGCATCCTGCATGCCGATGCCGAGGCATTCGGCGGCCATGTCCCCCATCTGGGCGCTGGCCTCGCGGGGCGTCCGGTTCTGGTCTGGGGCGGCGGCACCGTGGGGCTGTTCTGCGCGCTCTTCGCCCGCCGCGCCGGGGCGTCCGAGGTGGTGGTCGTGGATCCCGCGCCCTACCGGCAGGAGGTGGCGCGCCGGATGGGCTTCGTCGCGATGGACGAGGAGGCGGCGTGGCAGCATGCCAAGGCCCGCTGGCACGACGGGATCGGCGGGCGTGGAGCCGAGATCGTGTTCCAGACCCGCGCGCGCAGCGAAAGCCTGCATCTGGCGCTGCGTGCCCTGCGCCCGCAAGGGACCGTCGTCGATCTCGCCTTCTACCAGGGCGGTCTCGATGCCGTGCGGCTGGGGGAGGAGTTCCATCACAACGGCCTGCGGCTGGTCTGTGCGCAGATCAACCGGATGCCGCGCCCGCTGGCGCACGCATGGACCCAGCGGCGGCTGGCGTTTGAAACGCTCGCCCTGCTGGCGGCGGAGGGCGCGGCGATCCGTGCGCACATGATCAGTCATGTCGTGCCCTACGACGACGCGCCGGGGTTCCTGCGGCATCTGGTGGCCGACCGGCCCGACTTCCTTCAGGTCGTGTTCGAGCACACCTGATGGACACCGTCCGCGAGATCACCGAGGCCCGCGCGCTGGAGGCTCTGGCCACCCAAGCCATCCCCGAGCCGCATCCGGATGCGGGCAAGATCCGCATCCTGTGGGTCTTCGCGTGGCTCGTGGTCGGCGGGGAGGAGACGGAGGTGCGGCTGCTCGCCCGCACGCTGGACCCATCGCGCTACCGCATCGACGTGCTGCCCTGCTTCCGGCGCGAGGGCATGCCGGACCAGAGCCATGCGCAGCTGTCCGCCCTCGGCATCCATGTCGACGAGACGGCCTACACACTCGATTTCGACGCCACGGTCGAGTACCTGCGCCGCAGGCTCACCGGGGCGGATGTGGTGATCGCCTCTCAGGACGTGGCCGACATCTATCCGGCACTGGACCGGATGAGCATCCGCCCGCCGCTGATCGAGCATGGCGGGCTGGTGCGGGAGGCGCTGTCGGGGCCCAAACATTTCACCGCCCGCTACGTCGGCGTCTGCGACAGCATCCGCGCGGCGGCGGCGGGCCGGATGTCTGAGCGGCCGCACCACGCGGTGGAGATCCCCTCAATGGTCGATCTGGACGAATTCGACGCGTCTGCGCGCGACCCTGTGCGCGCGGCGCTGGGGATCGGTGCGGATACGATCCTGATCGGCTGGGTGGGGCGGCTTGATCGCAAGAAGCGGGTTGAGGATTTCATCCGGGCCGCGGCCCTTGTCGCAGAGCGCACACCGAATACGCGGTTCGTCGTGATCGGCGGACCGGACGCCTTCATGCCGGACTATGCCGTTGAGTTGTACGCGCTTGCGGCATCGCCCGGGCTGTGGAACCGGATCACCTTTCTGGGCGACCGGGCGGACGTGCCGCGCCTGCTGTCCGCCCTCGACATCTTCTGCTGGCTCAGCCGGGATGAGGGGATGCCGCATGTGATCGCCGAGGCCGGTGCCGCGGGCCTGCCAGTGATCGCCACCCCCGACAACGGTGCGCTCCAGCAGATCCGCGATGGCGAGACGGGGATCTTCGTGCCACATGAGGCCCCCGAGGCCGTTGCCGCCGCGATGGAGCGGCTGATCCGCGATCCCGCCCTGCGCGCGAGGCTGGGGCGCGCGCTTCACGCCCATGTCCGCGCGACCTACGCCGCCGATGTCGTGGTCCCGCAATGGCAGCGCCTGATCGATGCGGTGCTGGCCGAACGTCCGGTCCCGCCGCCCGCCGCCACGTTTCAGAGCACCCTCCTCGGCGGCTGGGAATGTTCCAGTCATGTGCGCCGCGACGGTCGTCGGCTCGATCTGATTTCAGCGACTGAGCACGACACCAACGCCGCGGCGGACTACCGCCAGCTTGCCGATTACGGCATCCTCACCTGCCGCGACGGGGTGCGTTGGCACCGGATC
>JBBSVE010000108.1:0-10092 GCA_038233815.1 Rhodobacterales bacterium | reverse complement strand
CGTCCCCTGTCATCGAATTGGGGGTGCCGGGCCGATGCCGCTTGTCGGTTTCATTAACAAAAATCCATACGGCGGCAGAACCTGGCCCCTGCACGACGCACCGCTCAGAGATCGCGCAGCAGGTCCACCGCGTCCTGCCGCAGACCGCGCATCGTCAGCAGCACCGCCCCCGCGACGGATACCGCCACCAGCACAATCAGCAGCATCAGCCAGCCCCAGGGCATCGCCAGCGCCTCTGGTGGCGGATCGAACACCCCAGTCAGCAGTTTCACCAGCATCCAGGCGATGACCGTGCCAGCCGCCAGACCCAGCACCACACCGCCTGCGATCACCAGCATCCCCTCGGACCAAAGGAACGCGCCCAACTGACGCGGTTTCGCGCCGATTGCCGTCAGGATCGCGAACCCGCGCTGGCGGTCGCGAAAGCCGAGCGCCAGCATCAAGCCCGCCGCTGCAGCCGCCATCAGCACCGCGAAGGCCAGCTCGATCCGGGTCAGCGCGTCCATGTTCACCGCCGTGAGGCTGGAGCCGATGATATGCGTGACCGACCCGATGTCTTTCACCGTCAGCGCGGGCACGTCCGCCACCAGCGCCGTGGCGGCACGGGCGAGGGCCGCAGGATCACCCGTCGCCTTCATCAGGATGTAGTCCTGCGCCGGATCGCCGGTCATCTGGGCGATATAGTCACTGTTGGCGACCAGAAAGCTGTCCTTCGGGGCGGTCGGAAACTCCCGCGCGATGCCTATGAAATGGAACGGCACCGGGTGATACTGATGATCGGCGGCGCTCATCAGGCGCAGGTTGATCGTATCGCCGAGCGAGAGCTGGAAGTCGTTCACCGTCTCCTGCGACACCAGAACGCCGTCCGGGGTGGCTTGCAGCTTTTGCAGGATCGCGGCAGCACTACTCCCGGTGAAATAGGCATCCGACAGCGTCGTAACGCGACCGATCCGGGCGGGGTCGATGCCGTAAAGGTCCTGAAGGTCCGATCCGACATAGGCGAAGCGGTGCTGCATCGGCTCCAGCGCCGTAACGCCCTGCAAGGTGGCCAGCGCATCCGCCTTCTGCCCCGCCGGTGACGCGGTGGTGCCAAACACCGTGACATCCGCGCCATTGGTCAGTTCGGCATCGACCTGCGTCTGCCCCTTGTAGGTGGTGTTGAAGATCGCGGTGGAGGCGCCGAACGCGACCGCCAGGGCCGTCATCGCGATGCCGAGCGTGATCCGGCGACTCTGGTGCGACAAGGCAGCACCCACGATCGGGGCAAGACGCCCGGCTACCGGGGCGATGAACGCGTGGAGCACCGGTCCATTGGCGCGGAGCGGGGCCGAGACGATGCGCACCGCAAGAAGCGCGGCCCCGATCCAGAACAGCGCGGGAGCGAGGAACGCCTTGTAGTCGACCGATGTGGCGGCGACGCCTTCGGGCGCGAGCACGATCTGATAGCCGGTGCTTGCCGTCTGCCAGAACAGCAGCACGGCTGCGCCAAGCAGGATCAGATCGAACCAGCCGCGCCGCCAGACCGGCACCGTTCCGCGCCCCACGAGCCGCCGTGTCGCCGTGACGGACGCTCCTCGCAGCGCGGACCACGCGGGCAGCATCACTGCCGCAGCCGCCAGCGCCAGCCCGAAGACAACCGCAATCCCGCCCGCCAGCAGCGATGCCCCCGCCGATCCCGATAACGGCAGCGCGAGGGCGGCAAAAAGGGCCGCAAAGACCAGCCCGATCAACGCTCCAGCGATGCCCGTGGTGGCGGCCTCGGCCCCCGCCAGCGCCATGATGCGCCGCGCCGACGCCCCCCGGATCCGCAGGAGCGACTGTTCTGCGCGCCGCCGGTCGCCCCCGCTCGCCGCGACAGCAATCGTCAGCGCCGCCCCCAGCGCGACGCCCGGCAATCCGAGAAACAGAAAGAGCACGGTGGCATAGAGCGCGTCGCCCCGAACCGCGTCGAGCCTCGCGCCCAGATTGTCGGCCACCAGCGCCTGCCCCGCGACCCGTGCCACCAGATTGCGCGCCGCACCGCTGACTTTCGTCAGCGCGGCAACCGGCTGCGACGGCAGGCCCGCATGGTCGAGCCGGACATGGAACTGAAGCCGCGTGCTGTCCGGGCGAACCGCCTGCTGCGGATCGAAGATCCGGTGCCACGCGTCCATCGGCAGGATCAGCACATTGTCTGGCGGGGCCTGCGGGGTCGCCTGCTTCGGCAGGCCCACGCCCTGAAAGAGCGCGTCCGCATCCGGCAGTTCCACCACACCCGTCACGGTGACGGCCTCCGGCGCAAGACCGACGCGCTTGATCGTGACGGTATCGCCCGGCCCGGCATGAAGGTTCGCCGCCGTCTGCTGCGCGATCAGCACGCCGGTCATGTCACCCGACAGCAGCCGCACCTCCTGCGGAAACCGCGCAAGGTAGCCCTGATCGAAAGCAATGACCGTGCCCGGCCCGGTGGTCTGCACGGTGCCCCCGGTGGTGGCCACGAACCCGTCCGCGGTGGCATAGAGGGCGGTATCGAGCGCGCTGACCGTCGCCGCCTTGCGGATCGCCGACTCGATCTTTGCGGGGTCGGAGCCCGGCACCGCCTCGACCTGCCAGTCGATCGGCACGGCGTCGACCGCGCGCGCCGTCATGGTGGCCGAACTCCCCGTCAGAAAGAAGCCGAGCGTCGCGACCAGCGCCACCGTCACCGCAACCCCGAGAGCTGTCCCGGCAAGACGGAACAGCCGGTGCCGCACAAGCCCCGCGATCCAGAGCAGGGTCACGCCGCCACCCCCTGCGGACCGCGCAACGTGCCGTGGTCCATCACCCACGTCTCGTCCATCATTTCGGCTGCCCGCGGATCGTGCGTCGCGATCAGCACAGCGGTCCCAGTCTCTGCCGCGACCGCAAGGACTTCGGCCAGAAACTCCTGCGCCGTATTCCCGTCGAGTTGCCCCGTCGGCTCGTCGGCGAGGATCAGCGCGGGTGCGATGACCAGCGCCCGGACCATCGCCACGCGCTGCGCTTGACCGCCCGAAAGCTCCTCCGGCAGCATCGTGGCCAGACCCTCAAGGCCGAACCGCTCCAGCATCGCCATCGCGCGCGCCATGGCCGCATCGCCCCGGTTGTCGAGCAGCAGCGGCAGCGCCACGTTTTCCGCCACATCGAGCGGCGGGAACAGGCTCTGCGCCTGAAACACGACTTGAATATGCGCGGGCATCAGGCGCTCGCGGGGCCCGAGCGCGGGCCATGAGAGCGCGCCCGACGTGGGCTCCGTCAACCCTGCCATCAGATGCATCAGGGTGGATTTTCCGCTGCCCGAAGGGCCAGTCAGCGCGATATGGCGCTCCGGCAGAACCTCGCAGGTCACGCCCGCCAGCACGGCCACGGCGTCGCCGTCCGGCACCGCAAAGCTCTTGTTGAGGCCGTCGGCCCGGATCAGGGGATCAGTCATGACGCAACCTTTCCGTCGACAAGGTGAAGCACGCGGTCGGCGCGGGCCGCCAGCGCTTCGCTGTGCGTGGCGATCAGCGTGGCAAGGCCCGCCGCCTTGCGCGCGTCGAACCGGGCGAGAAGACCCGCCTCGGTCTCGGCATCGACCTCTGCCGTCGGCTCGTCGGCGACGAGGATCGGCGGATCGACCGACAGCGCCACGGCCAGTCCCGCGCGCGCCGTTTCGCCGCCCGAAAGCTGCGTTGGGCGGGCGTCGGCGCGGTGCGAAAGCCCGACGCTGTCGATCAGCGGTGCGATCCGGTCCTTATCGGGGCGTCCCGCAAGCTGCATCTGAAAGCGGATATTTTCCCGCACCGTGAGATGCTGAAAGAGGTTGCCCGCCTGCATCAGGATGCCGAAGCTTCGTGCCCGCAGATGCGCACGCACCGCCTCCGGCTTGCGTGAGAGCCGGTCGCCGCAGACCGTCACCTGCCCGGCATCCGGATCGTCGAGCCCGGTGAGACAGTTCAGAAGCGTCGATTTCCCGCTTCCCGACGGGCCCATGATCGCCAGCGTCTCGCCCGCAGCCAGGCTGAGGCTGACCCCGCGCAGAGCTGCGGATTCCGCGTCCCCGACGTGGAAGAAGCGATAGAGCCCCCGAGCCTCCAGCAGGTCCATCCTACTGCCAACCGAACGAGCGCGACATCAGCCGCCACTGATCCACATTGTCGGCCCCGTAGGGTGCGGTCAGATCAAGCGCCGCCAGAGTGCCGCTCCGGGAGAACAGGTATCGCTTTGCCTCCAGCCGGATCTGCTTGCCGGTCACGGCATTCGGCTCCGAATTCAAGCTGTAGGAAATTTCCACGGCCGCTCCGGCGGGCAGCGTGACTTGCTTGACGTCCGACACTGTCAGCGCGCGGCCCTGCACCTGCATCTGTGGCACATAGGTCTTCTTGGCCCACGCCACGTCTGGCTTCGCCGGGCTTTTTCCAAGTGTCACGTCCACGGTGTCGAGCTTGTCCACAAAGCGCACGTCAGCACCGCTGACGCTGCGCGCCCATCCCTCCGGCACCCTCAGATGATAGGTCGCATCAGAGGTATAGGTGATGAAGACCTGGCTGTCGGGAATGTCGCCGGGAGGGTTCTTCTCCGGTGCCACGGCAGTTTCTGCGCGCAGGGGTGTCGGTAAGGCCATAGTGGAGAGGCCGCCCAAGGCCAGTGCTGCGGCGAATGCCGGGATCAGGATCGGTTTCATGGCGGGTCTCCCTTCGGTTGCGAGGGATGTCTTTTCGCGCACCGGAATGCAGTGCGGGTGGACCCGGGATTACATATCCGCAATCCAGATGCGGGGCGGTGCCCGCATCCGTTCGTGGGGCGTTGCGGCTGTGACCGCCGCGCCGCGCCGCCGCGTCACCTCCGGGGCCGGGCCTGCGCCAGCGAGGATGCGAGGATCGCGAGGCAGCCGATGAGCAGCAGCGCGCCGCCCCAGAGGCCCGGAAGCGCCAAGACCTTGACCAGCAGGCTGACCCCGCCGATCAGCAGAGCCGTCAGCAGGGCCAATCGCCCATCGTCCACGAAAAGCCCGAGGACCTCCCCCAGAACGGCGCGCAGCACTTTCATCCCGTCACCCCCGGGGTGCGCTTCAACCGCGCGACAGCCGCAAATGAAAAGACGGCGAAGACGGCGAGGATGCCCAGCAGCGACAGATCCGCGCCGGGCCAGTGCGCGCCCAACCCCTCCCCCGTCCAGAAGACACCGAACGATGTCAGCATCAGCCCGACAGCAAATTTCAGCGCATTCTCGGGCACCCGCGACAGGGGTCGATGGAGAGCCGCGCCGATGGCCAGAACCACGATTACTGCCGCCAGCGCCCCGATCCCGGCATAGAGGGTCAGCCCGTGCGCTGTGCCCACCGCGATCACGATGAAGACGACCTCCACCCCCTCCAGCAGCACGGCCTTGAACGCGGCGAGACCGGCGAGAAGATCCGCCCGCCGCTCCGACGCCTGCCGCGCCAGTGCATCGGTCTCGCGCGCGAAAGCTGCGGCCTCGTCATGCAGGGGAAGATATCCCGACGCGCGCAGGATCGCTTTACGGAGCCAGCGCATCCCGAACAGGATCAGGAGCGCCCCGATCACGAACTGCAATGCCTTGAGCGGGATCAGCGAGAACAGCGGCCCGAAGATCAGGACCAGCACCACCAAGAGTGCAAGTGCCGCCCCGGACCCGATCAGCGCGGGCCGCCAGCCCCGCGTGATCGCCACGGCGAGGACGATGGTAAAGGCCTCCACCACCTCCACGAACGCACCGAGAAAGGCTGCGGTCATCGTGGGTATCAACGCGGTTGCCGTCATGGCGGGGGCCTTTGGGTCGCAGGGTCGCGTCATGGATAGCACCGGGCCCGTCCGCACGCCACTTCTTCAACATTGCCGATTTGTAATCATTGCGGCACCGAAAAGACGAGGTGCGGACCCAAGTATGGCAAGAGGGTCAAGAAAGGCCATTCACCATGTCAAACCACGCGGATATCTCCTCCATGGACGTCACCCTTGCGCCTGCGATCGGGCGCGGTGGCGACCCTGCGACCTTGCGGCGCCTGCACCCCCCCCCGGCCCGTCACCGGAGCATCTTTCTCTCCGACATGCATTTGGGAAACCGCCGCTCCCGGTCCGATCTGATCCGCAGCTTTCTGGAGCGGAACGCGGCCGACACGGTCTATCTCGTCGGCGATATCGTCGACACCTGGCATCCGTCGGGGGGCCACTGGACCGACGATGACCGCCATGTCCTACGCACGCTGATGGCATTGCCGCAGTCCGGGACGCGCGTGGTCTATGTCCCGGGCAACCACGATTCCCGATTTCGGCAGGTCGCCGGGACCAGCTTCGGCGGGATCGAGATCCGGGCAGAGGCGGTCCATCTTGCCGGTGACGGGCGGCGCTATCTGGTGGTGCATGGCGACTGCTGCGACGTGTTCTCGCACAGGGCCCCGGTCATGGCCCGCGCCGGCAGCCTGATCGAGACGATGGTCCGGGCGCTCGACGCGGGCCAGCGGCGGGTGTTGCGGAGCGTGCGCCAGACCGAGTGGTGCGGCATCGAGGCCGCGATCGCGCGCACCAACGCCGCGATCCGCAGGCATGACCGGTTCGAGGAGCGTCTGTCGGCTCTGGCCCGCTTGCGCGGTCTCGATGGTGTGATCTGCGGCCACTTCCACCAGCCCGCCCTGCATAGGAAGTTCGGCGTGGCCTATGCCAACTGCGGCGACTGGCTCGGCAGCAACACGGCGCTCGTCGAAAGGTTGGACGGGCATTTCGACCTTCTCGGCGTCATGGATCGCGGGGCGGAGCCCATCCCTGCTGACCGGGCGGAGGGCGCGCTCGCGCATGCGGTCTGAGGCCATGGGACTCGTGCTCGCCCTTCTTGGTTGCTGTGTCGGCGCCCTGTCGGCGGTCCAGATCGCGACCTGCGGCCTCGTCATCTGGCGGCAGCGCGCCACCGCCCGGTCGATCCCGGTGCCGCATCCCCCTGTCACGATCCTCCGGCCCGTCTGTGGGATCGAACCGGACCTCCGGCGGACGCTGGAATCATCCTTTGGCAGCAGCAATGGGGACTGCGAGATCCTCTTTTGCGTTGCCCGAGCCGATGACGCGGCCATTCCCCTGATCCGTGCGGTGATGGCCGCGCAATCCCACGTTCCCGCCCGCCTCCTGATCGGCGAGGATCGCGTCTCGGGCAATCCCAAGCTGAACAATCTCGTGAAGGGCTGGGCTGCGGCGCGTCACGAGTGGATCGCGATGATCGACAGCAACGTCCTGCTGCCACCCGACTATATCGCGACCCTGTTCGCGACCTGGCGCAGAGACACCGGCCTCGTGACATCGCCGCCGGCCGGGACCGCGCCGGAGGGTTTCCCAGCGCGGGTGGAGGCGGCGTTCCTCGACACCCATCAGGGGCGCTTCCAGCTTGCATCGGACGCGATGGGCCACGGGTTCGCGCAGGGCAAGGTCCTGTTCTGGCGGCGCGACATCCTCGATGCGGCGGGCGGTCCCGCGGCCTTGGGGCGCGATCTGGCCGAGGATGTCGCTGCCACCAAGCTCGTGCGCGCCGCCGGTCTGAGGGTCCGCATCGTGCCCGCGCTCTTCCCCCAGCCGCTGGGGAAGAGGCGCGCAGGCGAGGTCTGGCACCGGCAGGTGCGATGGGCCCGCGTGCGCCGTGCGGGGTTTCCCGTGCTTTTCGCGGCAGAGATCCTGACGGGCATCGCAGCGCCCGCTTTGGCACTCGCGGGGCTGATCGGGGCGGGTATGGCGCCATGGTCCGCCTTTCCGGCTTTCGTGGCCCTCTGGTATGGCGCGGAATGGAGCATCGCGGCGAGGCTTGGGTGGCCGCGATCGGCCGCGGACGTCCTCGCATGGATGCTGCGGGATCTGCTGATCCCAGCGGTCTGGATCGCGGCCCTCGTGTCGCGCGGGTTCGCATGGCGCGGAACCGCGATGGGCGCCGTGGGCCGCGCCACCGCGCCGCCGTCATGACGTTCGCCACCGCCGATCTGGTCACGATGATCCAGTCGCACGGCCTGTTGCTGCTGTTCCCGCTGGCGGTGATCGAAGGACCGATCGTGACGATCATCGCAGGCTGGCTGTCGCATCTGGGCTACCTGCCGCTGGCGCGGGTCGCGTGCCTTCTGGTGCTGGCGGATCTGGTGGGCGACGGGCTGCTCTACTGCCTCGGCCGGTCCGGGCTGCGCCTTTTTTCCGACCGATGGCGGGCCCGGCTCGGCCTCAGCCCGGACCGGCTGGAGGGCCTTATCGCGCATTTCCGCGACAAGGGCGGGCGGACGCTTCTCCTCGCCAAACTGACCCATTCGCTGGGGTTCGCCGCCCTCGTCGCGGCCGGTGCGGCGCGGATGCCGGTTCTGCCGTTCATCGGCTTCAACCTCCTCGGGACGCTGCCGAAGACCGCTCTCCTGCTGCTTGTTGGCGTTCTGTTCGGCGCGGCCAATGGAGCCATCGGTATCTGGATCGGTCGCGGAACGATTGTCATGGGCATCGTCGGGGCCGCGCTTGTCGTCGCATGGCTGACTCGCAATCGGTGGCGCCGGTCATGACGGGTCTGGTGACCTGCGTCGTCCCCGCCTTCAATGAGGGCGCGCGGATCGGCGCGGTGTTGCGTGTGCTCTCAAGCCATCCCCTGATCGACCGGATCATTGTGGTCGACGATGGATCGACCGACGAAACCCTGTCGGTTGCCCGGACGTTTGCCACTGTGGAGGTTGTCGCGCTCAGAACGAACTCGGGCAAGACCCGTGCCGTTGCAATCGGCCTCGCCCGCGCCGCCACTCCGTTCGTGCTGCTCGTCGATGCCGATCTGGAAGGGCTGTCAGCCCCGGCGCTGACGGCGCTGATCCGTCCGGTGCTGGGCGGCAGCGCCGATCTGGCCATCAGCCTTCGCGGCAATGCGCCGGGGCTCTGGCACCGGATCGGCCTCGACTACATTTCCGGCGAACGGATCTTCCGACGCGATCTCGTGGCGGGCCGGCTGGCGGAGCTGGGCCGCCTGCCGCGCTTCGGGTTCGAGGTCTGGCTCAACGCGATCATCGTCGGCCGGGCATTGCGGATCGCCGTCGTCGACTGGCCCGACGTCGCAAGCCCGACCAAGGGCAGCAAGCACGGGTTCTGGTCCGGGCTGTCGGCCGACATGCGGATGATCGCCGATCTGCTGCGAAGCGCAGGCCCCCTGAGGCTGGCAGCCCAGATCCGATCAATGCGGCGGCTGCGTGTCGGGGTCTGAGTGGCCACGATCACGGGACATCTGCGCAAGCGCGGCAAGGGTTTGGCTGCTTCGGCAAAGCCGGTGTGATGAGAGCCGGCAACGCAGTCCTGACGGGATCGGCGCGTCCGCCCGGGTTTCACGAAGTGCCGCACAAGAACCAGCGGCCGACACACTTGTCCATGGGCCCGGAACGGGGAGACGATGGCCGCAGTTTGCGGGCGTGGGTAGCCTATCGGAACCTCGATCCGAACCGCGATACGACGGTCGCTATCAACGTCTCCCGCGGATCGGCGTGCAGGGTGGATTGGGAAGGCTGCACCCTGCGCCGCGCAACGACGCATCGCTTCGGCTACCGTCCCTTGTGTCGTCTCCAGAGGTGCCAGACGAACCAGCCCGCAAATGCCAACAAGGCCAGCAGCACGACGCCGTCGAGCATATGCATCACCGATCGGAGTGCGGGGCTCCTGTCCCATGCCTGACCGAGCTTCATGCCCGCGTAGGCCAACACGAAACACCAGGGCCATGACCCCGCGAAGGTGTAGATCTGAAACTTCAGGAACGGCATCCGTGCGATCCCCGCCGGCACTGAGATGAAGGTCCGAACGACCGGAAGCAGGCGGCCCACGAAAACCGTGACAACCCCGTAATCGCGGAAATAGCGATCGACCCGGTCGAGTTCGGTCGGGCGGAGGAGAACGTAGCGGCCCCAACGCTCGACCAGTCGCCGTCCGCCGTAGGACCCGGCGAAATAGGCGAGCGTGGAGCCTATGTTGCAGCCGACGGCACCGGCGGTTGCGACGAGGAGGAGGGAGAAACGTCCGGTGGAGACGAGATAGCCCGAGAACGGCATGATGATCTCGGACGGCAACGGGATGCAGGCGGATTCGAGCGCCATCAGCACCGCGATGCCCACAT
>JBBSVE010000107.1:0-10614 GCA_038233815.1 Rhodobacterales bacterium | reverse complement strand
CTCCGCGGGCCTGCTGCGCGAAGCGGGGTGGGCGCCCGGGGCGGTGCTGACGGTGGCGACAGCCGTGGCGGGGACGCTGGCGCTCGCCACCGCAGAGCGGGACGGGCGGATCGAGGGGTTGACCGCGCCGCCGGACCGGCGGGAGGGGGCGTTGAGGCAGGCCACGCTCTTTGGTGGGCTGATCGTGCTCATCGCCTTCCTGTCGGAGAATGCGGCCGAAAGCTGGTCGGCGCTCCATATCGAACAGACGCTGCACGGCGATCCCCGGCAGGGTGCAATGGGACCGGCGGCGATGGCGCTGACGATGGGGCTGGCGCGGCTTGGCGGGCAGGGGATCCTTGCCCGCGTCGGGGCAGTGACGCTGCTGACCGGGGGGGCGGTGCTGTCGGGATCGGGGGCGCTGATCGTGGCCGTCGCCTGGACACCGCTGGTCGCCTACGCGGGTTTCATCGTCATGGGGATCGGCGCGTCGGTCGTGGCCCCCACCGCCTTCACGCTGGTGGGCCTGATGGCCCCGCCGGGCGCCCGCGCGCGTGCTGTCGCACGCGCCACGCTGGTCGGCTATTTCGGCTATTTCATCGGCCCGACGAGCTTCGGCCTCGTCGCGGGCGTCTTCGGTCTGCGCGCGGCTTTCGGCTGCGCTGCCTTGGCACTGGCGCTGGTGCCGCTTTTCGCCCGCGCCATGGTGCGGGCGCGCGATTGACCGGGCAGCGGGTCTATTCCCAGTCGCCGCCGAAATGCTTCGGCACCAGCAGGTTCGAGCGGTCCAGATCCTGCACACGCTTGCGGCCGCAAAGCGCCATGGAGGTGTCGAGCTCCTTGCGGATCACCTCCAGCGCCGTGGTCACGCCCGCCTTGCCCATGGCGCCCAGCCCATAGACGAAGGAGCGGCCGACGTAGGTGCCCTTCGCCCCCAGCGCCAGCGCCTTCAGCACGTCCTGACCCGAGCGGATGCCGCCGTCCATATGAACCTCGATCGAGGTGCCCACCGCCTCCACGATGGCGGGCAGCGCGCGGATTGACGACAAAGCCCCGTCGAGCTGCCGCCCGCCGTGGTTCGACACCACGATTGCATCGGCGCCGACCTCGACCGCATGGCGCGCATCTTCGGCGTCGAGGATGCCCTTCACGATCACCTTGCCGCCCCACATCTCCTTCAGCGCTGCGATCCGTTTCCAGTCGAGCGTGAGGTCGAAGGACTGCGCGGTCCATTCCGTAAGGCTCGACGGGTCGGTGACGCCCTTGGCATGGCCCACGATGTTGCCGAAGGTCCGTCGTTTGGTCTGCAACATTCCCAGACCCCAGCCGACCTTGGTAGCCATGTTGGCGATCGAAGCGGGGGTGAGCTTCGGCGGCGCGGAAAGCCCGTTCTTGATGTCCTTGTGGCGCTGGCCCAGGATCTGAAGGTCCACCGTGATGACGATGGCCGAACAGCCCGCCGCGCGCGCCCGCTCGATCAGGCGGCGCATGAAATCGTCGTCGGTGATGGTATAGACCTGAAACCAGAACGGCTTCGTCGTATGCGCGGCGACATCCTCGATGGAGCAGATGCTCATCGTGGACAGGGTGAAGGGCACGCCGAACGCTTCGGCCGCCTGTGCTGCGAGGATCTCCCCGTCGGCATGCTGCATGCCGGTGAGGCCGACCGGGGCCAGCGCCACCGGCATCGTGACCGGCTCTCCGATCATCGTGCTGGCGGTGGAGCGGCCCGACATGTCCATGGCCACCCGTTGGCGCAGACGCAGCTCGCCGAAGTCGCCGGAATTGTCGCGGAAGGTCTGTTCGGTGTAGCTGCCGCTTTCGGTGTAGTCGTAGAACATGCGCGGAACGCGGCGGCGGTAGATTCGCCTCAGATCCTCGATGCAGGTGATGGTGGGCATGGGCGGCGCTCCCCCGGATTGGTGAGAAAGACTTACCGGCCCGGGGGATCGCGCGCAAGCCATGGGGGCGGACCAGCACCTTGCAGACCGCCTGCCTTGTGGGATGATTTGGCTTGCCTTGCCGCGCGGGCCGGGGCTAGATCGGGCATCAGGATCGGGAGAATCCGGCAGGCGGGCCATGGCCCGGACCCGGTGCCGAAGGAGCAACCGCCCCGGTAAACTCTCAGGCAAACGGACCGTTCCTGATATCGGACTCTGGAGAGTGGCCGCATGGCCCGCCGAAGGGATAACGATCTCAGGCGCCCGTTCGGGCAGGGACAGAGGGGGCATCGCGGGACGGGCAAGAGCCTCTCCCGGACGATGTGGGCTTTCCCAAGTGGGTGGGCCGGTTCGATGAGGGGGGCGCCATGACCGGACCTGAACCCGACGACGCGCCGGAGCGCACGCCGCTTTACGCGCTGCACGTGGAACTCGGCGCCCGGATGGTCCCGTTCGCGGGCTACGCGTTGCCGGTCCAGTATCCGATGGGCGTCCTGAAGGAGCATCTGCACACCCGCAGCCACGCAGGTCTCTTCGACGTGAGCCACATGGGTCAGATACTCCTGCGCCCGAAAGACGATATGGCGGCGCTCTCCCTCGGGCTGGAGCGGATGATGCCGGTCGATGTCGCCGGTCTGCCAGAGGGGCGGCAGCGCTACGGGCTTTTCACCGACGATGCGGGCGGCGTTCTGGACGACCTGATGTTTGCCAATCGCGGCGATCACATGCTGGTGGTGGTGAATGCCGCCTGCAAGGCCGCCGATCTCACGCATATGGAGCAGGCGCTTGCCCCCGTGGCGCAGGTGGAGGCCGTCACCGACCGCGCGCTTCTGGCGCTGCAGGGACCGCAGGCGGAGGATGTGCTGTCGGCGCTTGTCTCGAGGGTGATGGCGATGCGGTTCATGGACGTGATCGCGGTCGACACGGTCTTTGGCGCGCTCTGGATCTCCCGATCCGGCTACACCGGGGAGGACGGGTTCGAGATCTCGCTGCCGGACCGGAGCGCGGATGCGTTCGCGCGGATGCTGCTGGCGCATGACGCGGTGGCGCCGATCGGTCTGGGCGCGCGGGATTCGCTGCGGCTGGAGGCGGGGCTGTGCCTCTACGGCCACGATCTGGACACCGGCACGACCCCGGCGGAGGCGGCGCTCGGCTGGGCGATCCCCAAGGTGCGGCGCACCGGTGGCGCGCGCGCGGGCGGCTTTCCGGGGGCCGATGTCATTCTGCCCCAGCTCGACGCGCGTGCGCCGCGTCTCCGCGTGGGCCTTCTGCCCGAGGGGCGCGCCCCGATGCGCGAGGGGGTGGCGCTGTTCGACCGTGCGGAGGGGGGGGATGCGATTGGCCACATCACCTCCGGCGGCTTCGGTCCCTCGGTCGGCGTCCCGGTCGCCATGGGCTATGTCCCCGCTGCGCTCTCCGCCGCCCACACCGAACTCTGGGGCGAGGTGCGCGGCAAGCGCCTGCCCGTCGCGGTCGCCCCGTTGCCGTTTCATCCCACCACCTACAAGCGCTAAGGACCGTTCCGAATGAGATACACCGAGAATCACGAATGGCTGCGCGTCGAAGGCGATCTGGTCGTTGTCGGCATTACCGAACATGCGGCGACCCAGTTGGGCGACGTGGTGTTCGTCGAACTCCCCGAGGTGGAGACGATGGTCGCCAGCGGGGATGAGGTCGTGGTGATCGAAAGCGTCAAGGCCGCCTCCGACATCTCCGCCCCGGTGGACGGTGAAATCGTGGAAATTAACGAAAAGCTGGTCGCCACCCCCGCGCTCGTCAACGACGACCCGACCGGGGACGCATGGTTCTTCAAGCTGAAGATCGACGACATGTCCGTGCTCGACGGCTTCATGAGCGAGGACGAATATAACGAGATGATCGGGTGAAGGTGCAGCGGATCGTGGCCAACCTTCGGGCGCCCGATCCGGCAGCACTCGCGGGGTTCTATGCGGGGGTGTTCGGTCTGACCCAACCGCCCGGCATGGGATGGATCGCGTTTCTGGAAGCGGACGGGACGCAGACCGTCGCACTTCAAGTGGCCTCTGAAGGGGGATCGGGGACCGACATCCCCGCGATCTCGATCGAGGTGGACGATCTGGCGGCGGCGGAAGCTGCCGTGCGCCATGCCGGAGCCGCGATTGTCTACGGCCCCGTGAGCGAGCCCTGGGGCATCCGCCGTTTCTACCTGCGCGACCCGGCAGGCAACCTGATCAACGTCGTGAGCCATATCCGAGGATGAGATGACCTTCACCCCCACCGACTACGACACCTACGATTTCGCCAACCGCCGCCACATCGGGCCGTCGCCCTCCGAGATGGAGGCGATGCTGGAGGCGGTGGGGGCGCCGTCCCTCGATGCGCTGATCGACCAGACGATCCCGTCCTCGATCCGGCAGAACACGCCGCTCGGCTGGGCCGGGCTGACGGAGCATGCGCTGCTGGCCCGGATGCGCGAGGTGGGGGCGAAGAACCGGGTGATGACCTCGCTGATCGGGCAGGGCTATTACGGCACCGTCACCCCGCCGGCGATCCAGAGGAACATCCTCGAAAACCCCGCGTGGTATACCGCTTACACTCCCTATCAGCCCGAGATCGCGCAGGGGCGGCTGGAGGCGCTCCTGAATTTCCAGACCATGATTGCGGACCTCACCGGCCTGCCGGTCGCGGGCGCGAGCCTGCTGGACGAGGCGACGGCGGCTGCCGAGGCCATGACGATGGCGCAGCGGTCCGCGAAATCGAAGGCGGGCGCGTTCTTCGTGGACGAGGGCTGTCATCCCCAGACCATTGCGGTGATCCGCACGCGGGCGCGGCCTCTGGGGATCGAAGTCAAGGTGGGCGACCCGGACGGGATCGACGCGGGCGCGGTCTTCGGCGCGATCTTCCAGTATCCCGGCACGCTGGGGCATGTGCGCGATTTCACGGATGCGATTGCGGCGCTGCACGATGCGAAGGCCATCGCCATCGTGGCGACGGACCTTTTGGCGCTGACGCTCCTGAAGGAGCCGGGGGCGATGGGGGCCGACATCGCGGTCGGCTCCTCGCAGCGGTTCGGGGTGCCGATGGGCTATGGTGGCCCGCACGCGGCCTTCGTGTCGTGCCGCGATGACCTCAAGCGGTCGATGCCGGGGCGGATCGTCGGCGTTTCGGTCGATGCGCGGGGCAACCGGGCCTACCGGCTGTCGCTGCAAACGCGCGAACAGCATATCCGGCGCGAGAAGGCGACCTCCAACGTCTGCACCGCGCAGGCGTTGCTGGCGGTGATGGCGGGGTTCTACGCGGTCTTCCATGGCCCCGAAGGGCTGCGCGCCATCGCCGAGCGGGTGCATTTTCTGACCAACCGCCTTGCCCGCGCCCTGAAGGCGGCGGGGGCGCGCGTCTCGCCGGATGCGTTCTTCGACACGATGACGGTGGAGGTGGGCGTGGGGCAGGCGGGCATCCTCGCCGCCGCACGGGCCGAGGGGCTGAACTTCCGCAAGATCGGGTCGGACCGGGTGGGGATATCGCTCGACGAGACCACGGATGAGCGGGTGCTGATCCGCGTGCTGCGCGCTTTCGGGATCGACGGGGTGCCGCCCCACCGCGCCTACCTCGGCTTCCCCGAAAGCCTGCTGCGCGAAACGGACTACCTCACCCATCCCGTGTTCCACATGAACCGCGCAGAATCGGAGATGATGCGCTACATGCGGCGTCTGTCGGACCGCGATCTTGCGCTCGACCGCGCGATGATCCCGCTCGGCTCCTGCACGATGAAGCTGAATGCAGCGGCCGAGATGATGCCGCTGACCTGGCCGGAGTTTGGCACGCTCCATCCGTTCGTGCCCGCCGATCAGGCGCTGGGCTATGCCGAGGCCATCGACGATCTGGCGGCGAAGCTGTGCGAGATCACCGGCTATGCCGCGATGTCGATGCAGCCCAATTCCGGCGCGCAGGGGGAATATGCGGGGCTGCTGACGATTGCCGCCTATCACCGGGCAAACGGCGATACGCGCGACATCTGCCTCATCCCCACTTCGGCGCACGGGACGAACCCGGCCTCCGCGCAAATGGCGGGGATGAAGGTGGTCGTCGTGAAATCCGCGCCCAACGGCGATGTGGATGTGGAGGATTTCCGTGCCAAGGCGGAAGCGGCAGGCGACCGGCTTGCGGCCTGCATGATCACCTATCCTTCGACCCACGGCGTCTTCGAGGAGACGGTGCGCGAGGTTTGCGACATAACCCATGCCCACGGCGGGCAGGTCTATATCGACGGCGCGAACATGAACGCGCTGGTGGGTCTGGTGAAACCGGGACGGATCGGCGGCGACGTGAGCCACCTGAACCTGCACAAGACCTTCGCGATCCCGCATGGCGGCGGCGGTCCGGGGATGGGGCCGATCGGGGTGGGTGCGCATCTGGCGCCGTTCCTGCCGGGTCATCCGCAGACTGGCGGGGCGGAAGGGCCGGTGTCGGCCACGCCCTACGGCTCGGCTTCGATCCTGCTGATATCCTGGGCCTATTGCCTGATGATGGGCGGCGAGGGGCTGACGCAGGCGACCCGCGTGGCGATCCTGAACGCGAATTATATCGCCTCGCGGCTGGCCGGGGCATACGAGATCCTGTTCATGGGCAACCGGGGCCGCGTGGCGCATGAATGCATCATCGACACCCGGCCTTTCGCCGAAGCGGGCGTCACGGTCGAGGATATCGCCAAGCGCCTGATCGACAACGGCTTCCACGCACCTACGATGAGCTGGCCCGTTTCCGGCACGCTGATGGTGGAGCCCACGGAAAGCGAGACCAAGGCCGAGATCGACCGCTTCATCACGGCGCTTCTGGCGATCCGCGCGGAAATCGCGGCGGTGGAGGCGGGCGAGATTGCGGCTACGGACAGCCCCCTGCGCCACGCCCCACATACGGTCGAGGATCTGGTCGCGGACTGGACCCGGAAGTATCCGCGCGAACAGGGCTGTTTCCCGCCCGGCGCCTTCCGGGTGGACAAATACTGGCCCCCCGTGGGCCGGGTCGACAACGTCTCTGGCGACCGCAACCTGATCTGCACCTGCCCTCCGGTGGAGAGTTACGCAGAGGCGGCGGAGTGACGGTCCGGGCGCGCACCGCATCTTGACAAGCTCCGACCCGTGCGCCAATTACCGCGCCAGTGGGGTCGTAGCTCAGTTGGGAGAGCGCGTCGTTCGCAATGACGAGGTCAGGAGTTCGATCCTCCTCGGCTCCACCAACTCCCTCCCGTCCATCAGGACCGCCAGGCGAGCAGACGTCGCTCCAGCAGGCCCACGGCGCCCGACAGCAACACGCCGAGCAGCGACAGAATCGTGACCCCGGCGAACAGTCGCTCCAGATCGTAGAGCGATCCGGCCTGCAGGATGTAGGCGCCGATGCCGTATTCTGCGCCCAGCATCTCCGCCGCGACCAGAAGGATGATCGCGATGGCAAGGCTGATGCGCAGGCCCGACAGGATGCCGGGCATCGCGCCGGGCAGCACGATCCGCAGCACGATCGTGTGCCAGCGCAGCCCGAAGCTTTGCCCCATGCGGATCAGGGTGCGGTCCACGTTGTCGACGGCGCCGTAGGTCGCGACGACCGTGGGGGTGAAGGTTCCAAACGCGATCAACGCGTATTTCGAGGATTCGTCGATCCCGAACCAGATTACAAAGAGCGGCAGCAGCGCGATCTTCGGGATCGGGAACAGCGCCGCCACCAGCGGCACCAGCCCGGCCCGCGCGACCGAGAAAAGCCCGATCATCAGCCCCACGCCGATCCCCGCCAGCGCGCCCAGCGTGCCGCCGACCAGCAGACGCATCAGCGACGGCCCCAGGTTCCGCCACATCCCGCCGGAGCGCGCGAACTCCACCAGCGTCGCGAACACGTCGGACGGACGTGGCACCGTCAGGGCGGAGATGACCCCCGCACGCGTGCCCCATTCCAGAAATCCGATCAGTGCGACGAAGACGAGCACACCGACCCAGCGCGGCGAGGATGGCCGAAAGCCCCCGCCCCGGAACGGGACCGGCCTGACGCCCGGTGCATCCCCGGAGGCGAAATTCGGTGCAGCCGCTGCGTCCGTCATATCGCAAGCTCCCTGTCGGCGGCCTGAGCCTCGTCGCGCATCAGGGTCCAAAGATGACGCTGCATCCGGTCGAGGTCGGCATGGCCCGCGGCACGCTCTTCCAGCGGCAGGTCGATCTCCACCACGTCGCGGACCTGCCCGGGGCGGCGCGACAGCACAACGATGCGATGGCCGAGCCGAACCGCCTCCGTCAGATTGTGCGTGACATAGACGGCGGTGAAGGGCGCCCGCGACCAGAGCGCCACCAGATCGTCCATCAGCAACTCCCGCGTCTGGCTGTCGAGCGCGGACAGCGGCTCGTCCATCAAAAGGACGGCGGGGTTCACCGCGAGCGCGCGGGCGATGGCGACGCGCTGCTTCATGCCGCCCGAAAGCTGCCGCGGCAGAGCCTTCCTAAAATCCGAGAGCCGGGTGCGCGCCAGCACGTCGGCGACGATCGCCTCCGCCCGCCGGCCCCGGATGCCATGGTCATGCAGGATGAGCGAGATGTTGCCCTCCACCGTGCGCCACGGCAGCAGCGCAAAATCCTGAAACACGTATGTCAGCGGATTGATGCTGTCGGCGGGCGGCGCCCCGATCTGGAGAACCTCGCCCTGCATCGGACGCTCCAGGCCGCCCAGAAACCGCAAAAGCGTGGACTTGCCACAGCCCGAAGGCCCGACGATGCAGACGATGCGGCCCTCGGGCACCGTCAGGCTGACGTCGCGGATCACCTCCACCTCGCCGTAGCGGTGCGACACGCCTGAGAGCCGGAGTTCCATGCGTCTGCCGGGGCCGCTCCGCTCAGCCGACGATGGTGACGTAGGATTCGTCGACCAGCATTTCGTAGCTGGTGGTGTCCTTGACCAGCCCCTCGGACTTGAACCAGTCGATCTGGTCCATCACGGAGGCCTTGTTCAGCGCCATGCCCTTGCTGATCCGCATCGCACCGGACAGAACCGAGGCGGCCCCTTTCTCCGGCGGCATGTCGGGATAGACGCTGGCCGCGATGATCTTGACGACGGCCGCCTTTTCCGCCGCGTCGGCGGTGCCGTCGACGAGGGCCGCATTGTAATCCGCCGTGCCGCGTGACAGCGCCGCAAGGAACGCCTTGGTCTGCTCCACATTCGTTTCGGCGTTCTTTTTGGAGGTGAAGACGGTCGTGACCTGATAGTCGGGCAGGAAATCGGCCACCTCGCCGATGATGTGGACGGCACCGGCCCTGGAGAGGTTCTCCGCGATGTTGGGCGCGATCGACCAGGCGTCGATCTGGCCCGTCTTGATCGCGCCGATCACCGCCCCGGTCTTTTGCAACGGCTTGAAATGGAGCGTGGCCCCCTCCCTGGCCGCGATCTTGGAACCCATGTAATGGAACGACGATCCGGTCTGCGTGATGCCGAAGGTTTTGCCGTCCAGATGGGACGGATCGGTCAGTCCCGCGTCATAGGCTTTGTTGGAGGCAAGGATCTTCTGCCCCGAGATGCCCTTCTCCTCCGCCAGCGCGCCACCGATGACCTTCGCCACGCCCTTGTCGGCGAGCGATATCAGACCGCCTGAGATTGCCGTCATGCCATAGCCCGTGTCGCCGGAGGCGATCGCCACGGCCATCGGCTGCGCCGCCTCGAAATAGTCGAACCCGACGTCCAGCCCTGCGTCGGTGAAGTAGCCGCGCGCCTGCGCCAGATAGCTCGGCGCGTGGCTCGTGAGGCGCAGGGCGCCAACCTGAATGGCGGTGCCCGCACGGGCGGAGCGCACGACGAACGGCGTGGTCAGCGCGGCCCCGATGAGGGCGAGGGTCGCACGGCGTGTCGGATGGCTCATCTCGGGGTTCCTCGACTGGGGGATGGCCCCTCGGGCGGGGCAGCGTAGGCATCCGGTTTAATGACAGGCGGCGGGACCGGTCAAGGCCAATGCCCGGATGCGCGGGGGAAGGGGGGCTTACTCCCGGTGGTCCCGGCGGTAGCGGTTCTCCAGAATTGAGACGAGACGGACGGCGGGCAGCAGGACAATCAGATACATCAGCGCCGCCGCGATGAGGGGGGAGGGGTTTGCCGTCAGCGCCTGCGCATCCGTCGCCTGCTTCAGAAGGTCCGGCATCGCCACGACGGAGGCCAGCGACGTGTCCTTGGCAATGGCCACCGCGTTCGAGGTGTGTGGCGGGATCGCGATCTTGAGCGCCTGCGGCAGGATCACCTTCAGGATCGTCACGCGGAACGGCAATCCCAGCGCTTCGGCGGCCTCGGTCTGGCCCTTGGGGATTGCCTGAATGCCGGCGCGGAACACCTCCGCCGTGAAGGCCGAGAAGACGAGGCCGAGCGCCGTGGCGGCGGAAGCAAAGGACGACAGGCGTATCCCCATGAAAGGCAGCGCATAGTAGATCAGCACCAAAAGGACGAGAAGCGGCAGCGCCCGGAAGATGTCGACCCACGCGATCGCCAGCCAGCGCAGCGGGCGCACCGCATAGAGCCGGACGAGGCAGATGCCCACCCCCACGATACCGCCCGCGACGATCACGGTCAGCGCGAGGGTGATGGTGTTGAAGATGCCTTTCACCAGCATGGGAAAGACACGGACCATGACGTCCCAGTTGAGGAATGTGTCGACGAAATTCACGTGCCTGCCCCGGGCTCAGAACGTTCGGATACCGCGATG
>JBBSVE010000106.1:0-10633 GCA_038233815.1 Rhodobacterales bacterium | reverse complement strand
GCTCGAGGCTGAACGCCCATCTCCGCCGTATCGGCGCACGACCCTGCGATGCCCTCATCCACGCAATCGGTGACATCTGCGGCCTCGTCGATCCCGAAGAGTGCTGCAACGCCTTCAAGGCGGCCGGATATGCACCGGATGGATGGCAAACCGTTTTAAGGCGCGTCAGGCTTCGGGAGGGTGCCTCCGGCGGGGATATTTAGAGACAGAAAAAGGTGGGGTCAGAGGCCGGTGTCTTCGGGCAGGGCGAGCATCAGGTTGAGGTTCTGGACGGCGGCGCCCGAGGCGCCCTTGCCGAGATTGTCGAGTGTGGCGGACAGGACGATTTGTCCCGACTGCGGATCGCCGAGAACCGCCAGTTCGAGTTGGTTGGTGCCGTTCTGCGCCTGCGGATTCTCGCGCGGTTGGGTGCGGTCGAGCGGGCGGACCGTGACGAAGCGGCAGTCGGCATAGTGACCTGCGAGGACTTTGTGGACGCGGTCAGCATCGGCATGGGGCAACGGGATCTGGACCGTCATGCCTTGCGAGAACTGGCCGACCGAGGGGATGAAGATCGGGCGGCGGTCGAGATTCGCGTAGCGGATCACCTCGGGCATATGCTTATGACTTTGGGCCGTGGCGTAAAAGAACGCGCCGGTGGTGGCACTCGTCTCGAACTCCGCGATCATGGCCTTGCCGCCGCCAGTGTAGCCCGAGATGCCGAAGATGGCGAGGTCGGCGTCATCGGCTATGAGGCCCGCGTCGGTCAGCGGGCGCAGCAGGGCTATGGCGCAGGTCGAATAGCAGCCGGGGTTGGAGACGTGGCGGGCCGCTGCAATGGCGTCGGACTGGCCTGTTGCAAGCTCGGGAAAGCCGAAGGTCCAGGCCGGATCGGTGCGGTGCGCGGTGCTGGCGTCGATGAGCCGCGTATCTAGCCCCTCGCACATCCGGGCCGCGTCGCGGGCGGCATCGTCGGGCAGGCAGAGGATTGCCACGTCGGCTGCAGCGAAGGCATCCCTGCGGGCGCCAGCGTCCTTCCGGCGGTCTTCGGGCAACGAGATCAGGGAGATGTCGGCGCGTTTGGAAAGCCGGTCGCGGATCTGCAGGCCCGTTGTGCCGACCTCGCCGTCGATGAACACGTTCGCCGCCATGAGACAGCACCCCCTTCGCTGGACAACCGATAAGGGGATTGATCTAACGGCATGTCCGGACGAAAGGAAGCCCGATGCCCGATATTGCCACGCGCGTCTACAATCACAAGTGGAAGATCGACCCGATCGTTCGGTCGCTGATCGATACGGACTTCTACAAGCTGCTGATGTGCCAGTCGGTGTTCCGCAACCGTCCCGACACGCGGGTGGAGTTCAGCCTGATCAACCGGACGACCCGGATCCGGCTGGCCGATCTCGTGGACGAAGGCGAGCTGCGCGAACAGCTCGACCATGTGCGCAGCCTCAGCCTCAGCCGGGGGGAGAGCACGTGGCTCCGGGGCAATACCTTCTACGGCAAGCGGCAGATGTTCCGGTCTGATTTCATGACCTTCTTCGAGGGGCTTCGGCTGCCCGCCTATCATCTGGAAAAACGCGACGGACAATATGCGCTGACCTTCGAAGGCTCCTGGGCGGAGGTCATGCTGTGGGAGATCCCGGCGCTGGCGATCCTGATGGAATTGCGCGGGCGCGCGGTTCTGGCGCCGATGGGACGGTTCGAGCTGCAGGTGCTCTATGCGCAGGCGATGACCAAGCTCTGGGCCAAGGTCCAGGTGCTGAAGGCCGAGCCGGGGCTGAAGATCGCGGATTTCGGCACGAGGCGCAGGCATTCGTTCCTCTGGCAGGACTGGTGCGTGCAGGCGCTGCAGGAGGGGCTTGGCGACGCCTTCACCGGCACCTCGAACTGCCTGATCGCGATGCGGCGGGAGATGGAGGCGATCGGCACCAACGCGCACGAGTTGCCGATGGTCTATTCCGCGCTCGCCGACAGCGACGCCGAACTGGCGCAGGCGCCCTACCGGGTGCTCGCGGACTGGCACGAGGAGCATGACGGCAACCTGCGGATCATGCTGCCCGACACCTACGGGACCGAAGGGTTTCTCGCCCACGCGCCGGACTGGCTGGCGGCCTGGACCGGGATCCGGATCGACAGCGGCGATCCCGCGGCGGGGGCGGAGGTGGCGATCCGCTGGTGGAAGGCGCGCGGGGAGGATCCGCGCCGAAAGCTGGTGATCTTCTCGGACGGGCTCGACGTGGACAAGATCGTGGAGTTGCAGCGTCAGTTCGCGGGCCGGGTCAAGGTGTCGTTCGGCTGGGGCACGATGCTCACCAACGATTTCCGGGGGCTGGTGGCGGGGGATGCGCTGGCGCCCTTCAGCCTCGTGTGCAAGGCGGTCAGCGCCAACGGGCGGCCGACGGTGAAGCTCAGCGACAATCCCCGGAAAGCGATGGGACCGCCAGCGCAGATCGCGCGCTACAAGCGGGTCTTCGGCGTCGCGGCGCAGCAGGAGATGGAGGTCGTCGTCTGACCCTCAGCCGTAAGCCCGGGCCAGCCGGAGCGCGCGCGCGAGATAGAGCGCCGTCTTCGGGTCGTCCGGCGCCACACGCGGGATCATCCAGCCGACCGCGCTGAAAGCCCGCAACATCGCAAACAGCGGGAACAGGTCCCGCACGGTTTGCGGCAGGTGACGAACGCCGCCGTAACCCTCCATCAGCGCCGATGCCAGATCGTCGTGGTCGGCATCGTCCAAGGACTGGGTCAGCGCGGAGACGAGGTCATACATCCGGTAGCCGATCCCGGAATCGTCGAAATCTATAAGCGCGAGGCCTGCACCCGTTTGAAACACATTTTCGCGCAGGGCATCGGCGTGGATGAGCCCCCGGTCGAGCGCCCCGTCGTGCGTGGTCAGCAACGCCCGCGCCCGGTCGCGCGCGGCGAGGATCAGCGCCGCCTCCGCGCCAGACAGCGCGGGATGGGCCCACGCCCGACCCCAGAGCGGATCGGGGCCGGTGAGCCCGTCCGCATCCCACAGGGGCCGGATGAAGCCTTGCGGCAGATCGAGGCCGTCGCTGACCGCGTGAAGCCGCGCCAGCAGCATTCCCACCCGGCGGTAGAGGTCGCGCCTGTCACCCTCCAGCGCGGTGCCGCCTGCGCCGATCGGGGTCCCCTCCATCCACGCGATCATCGTTGCGGTCTGCCCGTCCGGCAACTGAGCCATCAGCGCACCGTCTTGCGTCCGCAGCGGGCGGGGTGCCGGAAAGCCCGCATCGGCCAGCGCCTCGGTCCAGATCAGTTCCGACCGGATCTCCGCCTCCGTGCGGTAGCCGGGGCGGTGCAGACGCAAGGCGGCGCGGCCCCGCGCCAGTGCGACCTCGTAGACCGCATTCTCGCGGTGGGAGATCAGGCGCGGCTCCTGCGCGGGCAAGCCAAAGAGCCGGGCGGCGGCTGCGGGGTTCATTGCGGATGGTCCGCCAGATCGTCCTCCAGCGCGTCCAGCAGGCGGTCGGCATCCTCCACCGAAAACGGCATCGGCGGCCGGATCTTCAGCGTGTTGCCATGCCGCCCGATCCGGTTGAGCAGGAAGCCCCGCGCGACTAGACGTTCCACCATGTCGGCCACGAAATCGGTGGCGGGCGTCATGGCGTCGTCGGTCACGAACTCCGCGCCGAAGAAGAGACCCGCGCCCCGGACCTCCGCCAGCATCGCGTGCGACAGCGCGTGCAGGCGCCCCATCACATGGCCCGAGACGGTCGCCGCATTGGCCTGCAACCCCTCGTCGTCGATCACCGAAAGCGTAGCGAGGCAGGCGGCGGCGGAGACGGGATTGCCGCCGAACGTGTTGAAATAGCCGAACGCCTCGCGGAAGGCGGCCATCACTTCGGGTCGCGCCAGCACCGCCGCGACCGGATGCCCGTTCGCCATCGGCTTTCCCACCGTCACCACGTCGGGCGTGAGGCCGAGCCAGTCGTGACCCCAGAAATGCGATCCGATGCGCCCGAACCCCGGCTGCACCTCGTCGCACAGGATCAGGCCCCCCGCACTTCGGATGACGGCCTCCGCCCGCGCGAACCAGCCGGGGGTGACGGTGGGCAGCCCCTCGTTGGCAAAGACCGGGCAGAGCATCATGCCGGAAAAGCCGAAGCCCGCCTCCTGCAGCTCTGCAATGGCGCGCGCGACATGGTCCGCGAAGATCGCGCCTTCGGGGTCGGGGGTGCGCAGGCTGTCGGGGGCGGGAACGCGGCGGACATGGGGCGGATAGCCCCCGATCGGCGGGCGGCGCGAGGACAGCGCGGAGGTCGCGGCCGTATTGCCATGATAGGTGTTGTCGGTGGCGATCACGCCGGTATGCCCCGTCACCGCCTGCGCCATGCGAAGTGCGATGTCGTTCGCCTCCGACCCGGTGCAGACCATGATCGCCTGATCGATGCCGTGGCCCAGCCGCGCGGTCAGCGCCTCGATGTAGTCCAGAACCAGCGTATGATGATAACGGGTATGCGTGTTCAGGATCGCGGCCTGCTTTGCGATCGCCTCCACCACGCGCGGATGGCAATGGCCGACATGGGCCACGTTGTTGTAGCAGTCGAGATACCGCCTGCCGTCCGCATCCCAGAGATGGACGCCCTCTCCCCGGACGATATGGACCGGCGTGCGATAGAATGTGGGCACATTCGGCCCCATCAGCCGCGTGCGGCGGTCGGCCATGGCCTCGGGCGCATCCGTCATTCCTCGTCCTCCACCCGTCCGCGCAGCGCCTTCACCGTCCCGCGCGAGGCCTTGCCCGCGAGCCTGCGCCGCTCGCTGCCCAGCGTCGGGCGCGTGGCGATCCGGCGCTTGGGCACGGTCAGCGCGGCGCGGATCATCTCCACCAGTCGTTCGCGGGCCAGCTCGCGGTTGCGGATCTGGCTGCGGGTTTCCTCCGCCCGGATCACGATGGCGCCCTCCAGCGTCCAGCGACGCCCGGCCAGACGCTTCAGGCGGCTCTTCACCGGGCCGGCGAGATGGGGCGAGCGTTCCGCCTCGAACCGCAGCTCCACAGCGGTGGAGACCTTGTTCACGTTCTGCCCGCCCGGACCCGAGGCGCGCACGAAGCTTTCCGAAAGCTCCCAGTCGGCGATGGCGATGGTGTCGGTGATCCGCAGCATGGGGCGGACCTTATCGCTTTACGCGCGGGTGTGAAGGGGCGCATCAGATCACGAGGGTGGAGGCACGGTTCTCGATCAGCCGCACAATGGAGAGGGCGGAGAGATCAGATGACTGCGGGTTGGCCGCCAGCGCCCGGTTTTCCAGCGTGCAGGTGAGGGTGCCGAAATCGCCGGTGGCCCGGACCGTGTGGGTATTGCGCGTGGCGGCTGGATCGGCGGTCATCGACACGGTGGTGCGGTCGAGCCCGATCCCCGCCAGCGCCGTGATGACCGCCACGTTGGCATTCTGCGGGAACGCATCGGCGGCGTCCCGCGCGGTGCCTTCGTAGAAGGTCAGCGGTTCGGTCAGCGCGCCGAGGTCGCACATCTCCTCCGCGCGGGTGCCGGCCCATGCGGCGACGGGTTTCACGATGTCGTGGCGCACCTCGGACAGCGACAGGCGTGCGGCGGCGGACAGCGCGTCGATGCCGCCCAGCGCGCCGGGCGGCACGAGGATCTGCGCGGAATGCTGGCGCGCGGTCCGGGTCAGATCCTCCAGCAGCGCCGTATCGGTCAGCGCGGAGGTGGAGGAGATCGCCACGTCCCAGCCGAGCCTCAGCGCGGCCTCCGCCCATGGGGCCACCGCCCTCCGGCTCGCGACCTCCACCAGAAGGTCCGCGTCGATGCTGGCAAGGTCGGCCGGGTCGGCTATGAGGAACGCGCCGTGCGGCAGACCGCCACGCGGTCGGCGGGCATCCGACACGCCCACCGCGCAGATGCGGACCTTGCCCGGCCCCTGTTCCAGCAGCGCGGCGACCCTGGGCCCGATGGCCCCCCAGCCGACGAGGACCACGCGAAGTTCCGTGCCCGGCATGATCGCTATCCTTCCCCGCGCGGGCCGCGCAGCCGGAACCGCTGGATCTTGCCAGTCTGCGTCTTGGGCAGCGTGCCCACGAACACCACCTTGCGGGGGTATTTGTAAGGCGCGATGGTCGCCTTAACATGCTCCTGCAACCGCTTCACGCTGGCGGCGTCCGGCGCCACGCCGGGGGCGAGCACGACATGGGCGACGACGATCTGGCCCCGGTCCTCGTCGGCCGCACCCACCACGGCACATTCCGCGACGTCCGGATGGGCGAGGAGTGCCGCCTCCACGTCCGGCCCGGCAATGTTGTAGCCCGACGACACGATCATGTCGTCCGACCGTGTAGCGAAGTGGAAATAGCCCTCCGCATCCTGCCGGAAGCTGTCGCCGGTCAGGTTCCAGCCGTCCTTCACGTAATCCCGCTGGCGCGCATCATCCATGTAGCGGCACCCGGTCGGGCCCCGGACGGCGAGCCTGCCCACCTCGCCGCGCGGCACCTCTTGGCCCGCGTCGTCCACGATCTTCGCCTCGTAGCCCGCGACCGGGCGCCCGGTGCAGGCGGGGCGGTGATCGTCGAACCGGTTGGTGATGAAGATATGCAGCATCTCGGTCGCCCCGATGCCGTCGAGCATCGGCTTGCCGGTGCGTGCGATCCACTCCTCATAGACCGGGGCGGGCAGCGTCTCCCCCGCCGACACGGCGGCGCGCAGGGAGGAGAGGTCGGCCCCCTCCTCCATCGCCTTCAGCATCACCCGGTAGGCGGTGGGGGCGGTAAAACAGACCGTCGCGCGGTGGGTCTGGATGATCTCGATCATGTTGGGCGGGGAGGCATTTTCCAACAGACACGCCGACGCGCCGAACCGCAGCGGGAACACCGCGAGCCCGCCCAGCCCGAAGGTGAAGGCGAGGGGCGGCGAGCCTACGAAGACATCGTCGGGCGTCACGCCCAGCACCTCGGCGGCATAGCCGTCCGCGATGGCGAGGATGTCGGAATGGAAATGCATCGTTGCCTTCGGCTCGCCCGTGGTGCCGGAGGTGAAGCCCAGCAGCGCCACGTCGTCGCGCGCTGTCCGGGGTGCTGCAAAGCGCACCGATTTCCCCAGCGCCACCCGGTCCAGCTCCGCATCGTGGTTGGCAGTGCCGTCGAACCCCACCACCTTGGTGAGGAAGGCGGACTCCTTGGCGCAGGCGACCATCTCCTCCATCAGCCTTGTATCGCAGAGTGCCACCGACACCTCCGCCTTGTCCACGATCTGCGCCAGTTCGCCGGCGCGCAGCATCGGCATCGTGTTGACCACCACCGCCCCCGCCTTCGTGGCCCCGAGCCATGCGGCCACCATCGCGGGATTGTTTGCCGACCGGATCAGCACGCGGTGGCCGGGCTCCACGCCGTAATCCTCCGCCAGCGCATGGGCGATCCGGCTGGTCCAGTCGGCAAGCTCCTTATAGGTCCGCAGGCGCCCGTTCCCGATCAGCGCAGTATGGTCGCCGAACCCCCGCGCCACCATCGCGTCGGTCAGTTCCACCGCTGCATTCAACCATTCGGGATAAACCTCGCGCGGCGGCAGGTCGGGCCATTCGGCCGCCGGTGGCAATCGGTCGCGCGTGAAGCTGTCGACATGGCCCGAGGGTCCCTGCATCGCTCAGACCTCCTTTGTCACGGCCGGCGCAATCTGCGCGGGCGCGTCGTTCGCGGCATCCTCGTTGGCGGGATTGTCATGCTCCACCGTCACCGCTGTCATCCCCCCCATCGCGGGCGCCACGAGCGGCACGACCGCCGTCGCCTCGATCTCCACCTTGGCGCGGTCCTCGACGAGCCCCGCCACCTGCACCAGCGCCATCGCGGGAAAATGCCGCCCGAGGCTCTCGCGGTAGGCCGCCCCGATCTCGGCCAGTGCGGACAGATACTCCCGCTTGTCGGTCACATACCACGTCAGCCGCACAAGATGGTGCGGTGCCGCCCCCGCCTCATGCAGGATCTCCACGATGGAGCGCAGGATCTGCGCCACCTGCCCGGCAAAATCGTCGGTCTCGAACACCTGATCGGCGTTCCAGCCCACGATCCCGCCGGTGACGATCAACCGGCCGGTCGCCGCCATGCCGTTGGAATAGCCCCGCGCGGCCTTCCAGTGGCGGGGATGCAGGATCTCGTGCGGCGTGTCTTCGGTCATGCGGTCTCTCCTGCGAAGGCTTCGATGCGGGTGCGGAGGGGATCGGGCCAAGGCGCGCTCCGCCCCCCCTCCACCCAGACAAGGGTCAGATCGGCGGTCAGGCGCGGCCCGTCGCACGCGGCCTCTATGCGCAAGGCAAGCGACGCCCTGCCAAGCCGGGAGACGGACAGGGCAAAGGCCAGCACCTCGCCCAGCCGGGAGGGCGCATGAAACACCGTCTCCAGCCGGGCGGCGGGAACGCCCTGCCTTTGGGCCATCATCTGCGCGAACGAACAGCCCGCGACATCGGCAAAGAAGTTTTCCACCACCGAGTTCAGCATCTCGAAATAGCGCGGGTAAAAGACGATCCCCGCCGGGTCGCAATGGTTGAACTCCACGGGGACCCGGCGGGTATAGGCCATCAAGCGCTGGCCTCGGGCGGCAGGAATTCCACCTCATGCGCGGCGGAGACTTTGACCACGGCCTCCACATCCGTCATCCCGTCGAGCGTGCGGAACAGATCGGCAAGCCGCCCCGCCGGAGAGACCCAGAAGAAGGCGCGCACCGGGGCATCGGACTTGTTGAAATAGCCGTGCGGCACACCTTTCGGCATCCGCACCAGATCGCCCGCCCGGGCCGTGGACCACACACCGTCCAGCTTCAGTTCCAGTTGCCCCTCCTGCACGAGGATGAACTCGTCCTGCGTGGGATGGATGTGGACCGGCACGAACTGCCCCGGCTCCGAGTTTGCCTCGAACGAGAAACTGCTGTCGCAAAGGCTCTTTGGGAAATACCGCTGTCCGAGGATGTTCCATTCCACCCCGTCCAGTCCGTCCCCCATGCCGGTGATGCCGCCTGTCAGATCCATGCCGTCCCCTCCCTATCCCAGAATGCTGCGGGCGATCACCACGCGCTGAACATCGCTCGCCCCTTCATAGATGCGCAGCGCCCGGACCTCGCGGTAGAGCCGCTCCACCACCGAACCCTGCCGCACCCCGTCACCGCCGTGCAACTGCACCGCCATGTCCACCACCCGCTGCGCCGCCTCCGTCGCATGGAGCTTGGCCATCGCCGCCTCCCGGCTGACCCGCGCCGCACCCCCGTCCTTGACCCACGCCGCCCGGTAGACGAGGAGGGCCGCAGTATCCACGTCGAGCGCCATGTCCGCCAGATGCCCCTGCACCATCTGCAACGAAGACAGCGGCGCTCCCCCGATCCGCCGGCTTCCCACGCGCGCGAGCGTCTCGTCCAGCGCGCGCCGCGCAAAGCCCAGCGCCGCCGCCCCCACCGTGGATCGGAACACATCGAGCACCGACATCGCGATCCGGAACCCCGCCCCCGACTCCCCGATCAGCGCCGCATCCGGCAAGGACACGTCGCGGAACCCCAGCCGCGCCAGCGGATGCGGCGCCATCGTGTCGATCCGCGCCTCCACCGTCAGACCCGCCACGTCGGCCGGGACGAGGAAGGCCGACAGGCCTTTCGCCCCCGGCGCCTCCCCGGTCCGCGCGAAGACCACATAGACATCCGCGATCCCGCCGTTGGAGATCCACGTCTTCTCCCCCGACAGCACCCAACCGCCCTGAACGCGCACCGCCGTGCTGGCCGTCGCCGCGACGTCCGATCCCGACGAAGGCTCGGTCAGCGCGAACCCCGCTATCGCCGTCCCCGCCCGCGTCCGCTCCAGCCATCCGCGCTGCTCCGCCGTGCCGAACAGCGACACCGCCCCCATCCCGAGCCCCTGCATCGCAAAGGCGAAATCCGCCAACCCGTCATGGCGCGCCAGCGTCTCGCGGATCAGGCACAGAGCCCGCACATCCAGCCGCTCCCCTACCCCCGCCCCGGAGTGACGGAGCCACCCGGCCTCGCCCAGCGCCGCCACGAGCCCCCGGCAGGCCGCATCGACATCGCCGTGATCGACCGGCAGGTGCGCCCCGCACCAGACCTCCAGCGCCTCCGCCAGATTGCGGTGCCGGTCCTCGAAGAACGGCCAGTCAAGAAAACTACGGTCCAAACCCAGCTCTTTCCGTTTTTCCGTCCACAACTATCCTCGGGGGGTCCGGGGGGCGGAAAGCCCCCCGGCGGTGCCGCAAGGGCCACCCTCAATCGCCCTGAAACACCGGTTTCTCCTTCGCCACGAACGCATGATAGGCCCGGCTGAAATCGAGGCTCTGCATGCAGATCGCCTGCGCCTGCGCCTCCGCATCGATCGCCGCCAGAAGCCCCATGTCCCACTCCGCCAGCAACTGCGCCTTCGTGATCGCGTGCGCAAACGTTGGCCCCGCCGCGATCCGCCGCGCCAGCACCATCGCCTCCGCATCCAGCATCTGGGGCGCATGGAGCGCATTCCAGAACCCCCAACGCTCGCCCTCTTCGGCCCCCATCGATCGCCCGGTGTAGAGAAGCTCCGCCGCCCGCCCCTGCCCCACGATCCGCGGCAGCATCGCGCAGGCCCCCATGTCCGCCCCCGCAAGCCCCACCCGCGTGAAAAGAAACGCACAGCGTGCATCCGTGCTGGCGATCCTCAG
>JBBSVE010000105.1:0-10749 GCA_038233815.1 Rhodobacterales bacterium | reverse complement strand
ATCTCGGACCACCATTTGACCGTCCACGCCGACCGCTACACGCCGGTCGGTCCCGGCGATATTCCGACGGGGGAGGTTGCGCCCGTCGCGGGCACGCCGTTCGATCTGCGGCACGGCGCCCGGATGGGGGATATCGGCCACCTCCTCGACATCAACTATGCGCTGACCCGGCACGGCGAGGCACTCTTTCCCGCAGCGGAGGTCCGGTCACGGTCCGGCCTCAGGCTCCGCGTTGCCACGACGAAGCCGGGGTTGCAGGTCTATGACGGCCACAAGATCGACATCGGCATTGCCGGCACTGGAGGGAGGCGTTTCAAACCCGGTGCGGGCCTGTGCCTCGAAACGCAGTTCTACCCCGACAGCCCGAACCATCCCGGCTTTCCCGATACGATCCTGCGCCCCGGCCAGACCTATGCGCACGAGACGACCTATGCCTTCGACCGGCCGGACCCCTGAGCCGTTTCAGAAACCCGTCTCGTCGCCCGCCATTTCCGCGTGCCCCGACCCTGACTGCACTTCTACATAGACCCGCCGCACGATCGGGAACCGTGTTCGGATGCGCTTTTCGATGGTCGTCACGATGGCCTCGATCCGCTGCGAGGGCACGTCGTCGGCAAAGTCGATGCTGAGCGTCAGGAGAACCTCGTGCGGGCCAAGATGCAGGCTGCGGAACTCGTTCACCGCCAGAACCTCGTTGATATCCTCGATGCCGGTGCGGACCGTCTCCACGATCTCGGGGTCGGTCCCTTCGCCGATCAGCAGGCCCTTGACCTCGATCGCCAGAAACACCGCCGTGACGCCCAGCAGGCATCCAATCACGATGGACGCGGCGCTGTCGAAGGCCGAATTGCCGGTATACCACGCGAGGGCAAGGCCGCATGCCGCGACCAGCAGACCGTGGCAGGCGGCCGCATCCTCCGCCAGCACCACGAAGATCGTGGGATCCTTCAGATCCTTCAGATCCCGCACCAGCCCCCTGCCCTTGCGGACCTTGGAAAAGTGCCGAACCGCGACCGACAGCGAATAGCCCTCGAAACAGAACGACACCGCCAGCACGCCCAGCGGCATCCATGGCACGCCCGCAGGCTCGTGCCCGCCATGGAGAAGCGAGCGCACGCCTTCGAGGATCGAAAGGCCGGAGCCCAGCGCGAAGATCAGCACCGCGACGATGAAAGCCCAGAAATAGATCTCCGCGGCGTAGCCAAAGGGATGCGCCGCATCCGCGGGCTTTTTCGCCCGCGCCATGCCGAGGAGGAGGAACAGCTCGTTCGCGGTGTCGATGGTGGAATGGATGCCCTCGGCCAGCATCGCCGAGGAGCCCGAGAACCAGGCGGCAATGAACTTCGTGACCGCGATGCCGCTGTTGGCCGCGAGGGCCGCGTAGACCGTCGCCTTGCCGCCATCGTCCGGCACGCTCTTCGCCCTGAACTTCGCCATCCGCACCTGCCCGATTGTCATGTCCCCGGTGCAGGTAACGCAGGAACGGGCGCAACGGTTCAGTCCCGACCCGGCGGCCTTGCCCCCCGGCGGCAGGCGCGCCATATCCCGGCCCCATGACACACGATCCGCCCGACCCCGCCCTGACCAGCCTCGACGCCCTTCTGGCCGAAGGGCTCGTCCCCGCCCGCGATGCGCCTGCCCTGCGCGCGGTCGAACGGGAGTTCCGCATCCGCATCACACCCGGGATGCGCGCGGCCATCGCGGACCCGGCGGACCCCGTTGGACGCCAGTTCCTGCCCACCACGGCAGAAGGGGATGCGGGCGAGGATGCGCTGGCAGACCCGATCGGCGACCGGGTCCATGCGCCGGTCCCGGGGCTCACCCACCGCTATCCCGACCGCGTGATCCTGCATGTGACCCAGACCTGCGAGGTCTATTGCCGGTTCTGCTTCCGGCGCGAAACGGTCGGCGCCACTGGCCTTTTGCCCGACGCGGACCTCGACCGGGCGCTGGCCTACATCGCGGAGCGGCCGCAGATCCGCGAGGTGATCCTGACCGGCGGCGATCCTCTGACCCTGTCGCCCCGCCGGCTGGCCGCCCTGACCGGGGCGCTGGGCGCAATGCCGCATGTCGACGTCGTGCGCTTTCACACGCGCGTCCCCGTGGTGGCCCCCGACCGGATCACGCCCGCGCTGATCGCGGCGCTGGAGGGACGCGCCACGCCGGTCATGGTGATCCACACCAACCACGCGCAGGAACTGACACCGGCAGCCTTGAGCGCGCTGGAGAGGCTCGCACGCGCGGGCATCCCGCTCCTGTCGCAAAGCGTGCTGCTGCGCGGGATCAACGACAGCGCAGACGCGCTGGAGGGGTTGTTCCGCGCCCTGATCCGCGCACGGGTGCGGCCCTATTACCTCCACCACTGCGATCTGGCGCGCGGTGCGGGGCATTTTCGCACCACCATCGCCGAAGGGCAGGCACTTATGGCGGAGTTGCGCGGCAGGCTTTCGGGAATCTGCCTGCCGACCTACATGCTCGACATTCCGGGGGGGCACGGCAAGGTGCCCATCGGGCCGGGCTATGTGGCGGGCGAGCGCGGCAACTGGACCGTCACCGACCCGCAGGGCGCCACGCACCGCTACCGCGATCCGCCGCGGGACGGCTGAGGCGGGCCGTCAGTTCAGTTGGAACTGCAGCGAATAGCGTCCATCCTCGAAATCGCCAAAGAGGTCGGAGAGGTCGGGATGGCCCACCGGCTCCCCCGTCTCGTCCGGGACGAGGTTCTGTTCGGAGACGTAGGCCACGTAATAGCTTTTGTCGTTCTCTGCCAGCAGATGGTAGAAGGGCTGATCCTTGGACGGGCGGCTCCCCTCGGGGATGTTCTCATACCACTCGTCGGTATTGGAAAAAAGCGCGTCGACATCGAAGACGACACCACGGAACGGATGCTTGCGATGGCGCAGCACCTGCCCGAGAGAATATTTTGCCCTGCCGTTCAGCATCGCACCCGCCTTTCGCAGGACGTGATAATCCCAAGCCCCGCTGCTTGTCCACAAGAACGGGGCCGGGGCCGGGAAACAGTCTGTGTCCGACGCGTGCGGACGGTTCACCGGCGGAGCCCTTCAAGCCCATTTCATCCACAGGGGAAACCGGTATAGGGTAAGAAAAAAACGACGAGCATGAGGCAGTGATGAGCAGGGTCTTCCGCGCGCTTCTGGGTGTTCTGCTGCTGGGGTCCTGCGGCAGCCAGAATTTCGAATCTCCACGCAATCTCGACGACGCCTGCGCCATCGTGCAGGAACGTCCGAAATATTTCCGCGCCATGCAGTCGGCGGAGCGTCGGTGGGGCGTGCCGGTCTATGTGCAGATGGCGACGATTCATCAGGAATCGAAGTTCGTGGGCAATGCCCAGACGCCGCACAAATTCGCGCTCGGGATCATTCCAATGGGACGGCAATCCACGGCTTATGGCTACAGCCAGGCGCTCGACAGCACGTGGAAGGATTACCAGAAGACCGCAGGCAAGCAACGTGCGCGGCGCGACGATATCTACGACGCCACGGATTTCATGGGCTGGTATATGGACAAGTCCGAGAAGATGATCGGCATCCCGAAATGGGACGCGGCCTCGAATTACCTTGCCTATCACGAAGGGCGGACGGGCTATCTCAAGGGCAGCCAGAACGCCAAGCCGTGGCTGCTGGCGGTGGCGCAGAAGGTGGCGGACCGCTCTGCGCTCTACCAGTTGCAGCTCGGCTCCTGCCGGAGAGGCTGACGCCCGCCCTACCGGATGCGCTTGCCCTGCGCCGCCGCAATGTCGAAGAGCGAATTGTTCAGCGCGCCGCCCTTCTTCATCTCGCCCAGGATCACCGTCGTATCGGACCCCGCATCGTCATGGACGACCCACTGGCGCAGCTCCACCGGGTTTGCCGTGAACACGAGGTCGATGGAGCCGTATTCGGGATGCTCGGGGTCCTGCGCGCGCACCTTGGTGGTGTTGCCGTCGAGCGTATGGCTCACCACCATCTTCGCGCGCCCGAGGTCGACCTGCCGTGCCAGAATGATCGAGAGCGGCGTTTTCGACAGCGGATATTGCTCCGCCTTGTCGTTGGATTTCCCATCGAAGATCGCGACCGTCCCCGCGCCCGCGATCACGAGGCTCTTTTCGGGCGGCGCATATTCGAACCGCACCCGCCCCGGCCGCTTGATAAAAAGCCGGCCGGTGGAGATCGTGCCGTCGGCGTTGATCTGGGTGAACTCCGCCTCCGCCGTGGTGAGGGTGTTGAGGTAGGCGGAGAGCTGGTCCAGCGGGATCTTAGCCGCCAGCGCGGGCGCCGCGACCAGGGTCAGCGCGATCACGGGGGCGATGAGGAAGCGGATCATGGGGCGGTCCTTCGCACGGGTTCGCGTCTGATATAGTCATCCGGTCCGCGCGGCGCACCTGTCGTCACGCGCCGGTGATGCGCTCAGTGCTCGGGCAGCAGAACCTCGCGCCGGCCGACGTGGTTCGCACCGCTGATGACGCCTTGATCCTCCATCTGCTCCACCAGCTTGGCCGCCTTGTTGTAGCCCACGCCGAGCTTTCGCTGAATGTAGGAGGTGGAAACCTTGCGGTCCTTCGCCACCACCGCGACCGCTTGATCGTAGAGCGCATCCTCCCCGCCCTCGCCCGAGCCGAGGCCCAGAACGAGGTCGATATCGCCTTCCTTGTCCTCGTCCACGCCTTCGACCACGCCCGACATGTAGGTCGGCGGCCCGTAGCTCTTCAGGTGCGTCACGATCTCCTCGACCTCTTCGTCGGAAACGAACGGCCCGTGGATGCGGGTGATCTTGGCCCCGCCCGCCATGTAGAGCATGTCGCCCATGCCCAGAAGCTGCTCCGCCCCCTGCTCGCCCAGAATGGTGCGGCTGTCGATCTTGGAGGTGACCTGAAACGAAATGCGCGTCGGGAAGTTCGCCTTGATCGTGCCGGTGATGACATCGACCGACGGGCGCTGCGTCGCCATGATGAGGTGGATGCCGCTGGCCCGTGCCATCTGCGCCAGACGCTGGATGCAGGCCTCGATCTCCTTGCCCGCGACCATCATTAGGTCAGCCATCTCGTCCACCACGACGACGATGTAGGGCAGGGCTACGGGGGCGAACTCCTCGGTCTCGAACACCGGCTCCCCGGTATCGTCGTCGAACCCGGTCTGGATGGTGCGCTTGAACATCTCGTTCTTGGCCAGCGCTTCGCGGACGCGGCCGTTGAAGCCCTCGATATTGCGCACTCCGGTCCGCGACATCTTGCGGTAGCGTTCCTCCATCTCGCCCACGACCCATTTCAGCGCCACGACCGCCTTCTTGGGGTCGGTCACGACGGGCGACAGCAGATGCGGGATGCCGTCATAGACCGACAGCTCCAGCATCTTCGGGTCGATCATGATGAGCCGGCATTCCTCCGGCGAGAGCTTGTAGAGCAGCGACAGGATCATCGTGTTGATCGCCACCGACTTGCCCGACCCGGTGGTGCCCGCGATCAGAAGGTGCGGCATCTTGGCGAGGTTCGCCACGATCGGCTCGCCACCGATGTCCTTGCCCAGCGCCAGCGGCAGCCGCATCGTGCTGTCGCCGAAATCGCGTGCGGCGAGGATCTCTCGCAGCACGACCTTTTCGCGCCATGCGTTGGGGAGTTCGATCCCGATCACCGAGCGTCCCGGCACGGTGGAGACGCGCGCCGACAGCGCCGACATCGACCGCGCGATGTCGTCAGCGAGCCCGATCACGCGGGACGCTTTCAACCCCGGCGCGGGTTCCAGCTCATACATCGTGACGACCGGACCGGGGCGAACCGACACGATCTCGCCCTTCACGCCGTAATCGTCGAGCACGGATTCGAGCATCCGGGCGTTTTCCTCCAGCGATTCCTCGGACAGGGAATGGCGCTGGATCTCGTCCGGGTTGGACAGAAGGTTCAGGGGCGGGAGGGCATAATCCGACGTGGCCGCCTCGAGTCCCAGCCGAGGCTGCGCCTCCGCCATCGCCTGACGGGAGGGGGGAGGCGCCTTCTTTACCGTCGGCTGGACGATCCGGCGCAGGTCCGACGCGGTCCGGCCGGGAGGGGCGGAGATGGACACGATCTGCGGGTCGAACCCGTCGTCGTCATCGTCCTCGTCGTCGGGGGTTTCGAACTCTGCTGTCCGATCCGGCCCGAAGGCATCGTCATCCGCGTCGTAAACGGGATCCTCGTCCACATCGGGTTCCGCCATGTCGGGTATGGGAAGCCGTGCCGCCACGGGGGGAAGAAGTGCCGCGCCCGCCACCACCGGCGGCTCCGGCGGCAGCCCCCGCGGCGTCACGACGAGCGGGGCTGCGCGGCGCATCAGGCCCGGCTCCCGCCGTGCGACCGCTGCGGCGACAGGCGAGCGCGCATGGACCTGTGCAGGACGCAGGCGTGCGCGGATCACGTCGTTGATCCGCGCCTTGATCCGATCTTCGGGCGCGATTTCCGGCCCCTGCGGCTCCGCATCCGGCAAGGCGCGGCGCAGGAGTTGCGGCATCCGCGCCAGCAGCCCGGTGCGCGGTGCCATCACCGGAGGTTCGGACCGTTGGGCAAGTGTCGCTCCCGCGTCGTCGGCCTTGCGGGAGCCGAGCGGTGCAGGCGACATCTGCGTCATGCGGGCATTCGTGTTGACTGCCGCCTCCGCCACCGCGTCCTTCCGCGCCAGCCTCCGGTCCTGCACAGCGGTTGCCGCCCGTGCCGCCGAACGGCCACCGATCGTCAGCGCCGACGCATAGATCAGCACGATGCCGCGCAGGACGAACCGGAAAGCGCGGTGCAACTCGACCAGCGTGAAGCCGGTGACATAGAGCCCCATTCCCACCAGCGCTGCCCCGAACCCCAGCGACAGGAGCTTCAGCCCCAGCCCCGCAGGCAACGGAAGCAGCGTCAGGAGCGCCCCCAGCACCGTATCGCCAAAGAGCCCGCCGAGCCCGATCGATGGGTGCGGCCAGTTCGGCCCCGGCACATGCGTCGCGGCAAAGACCGACCCCAGCGCCACCGCGATCACCGCGAACACGATCCGGCCCAGCGCCCGCTCCTCTCCGCGGTGGAGCACGAAGCGCACGCCCCAGACGCCCAGCACGATCGGAATGCCCCACGACCCCAGCCCGCCGATCACGAAGAGGGTGGAGGCGATGGCCGCCCCGATCCGTCCCAGAGCGTTGTTGATCGGCGCGTCCGTGGCCACCATCCAGCCCGGATCGTCGGAGGAATAGGTGGCCAGCAGCGCCGTCAGCATCAGCGCCAGCACGATCAGCCCGAGGCCCAGCAACTCCCGCCCCCGGCGTTCCAGCAAAGCCTGCGTGTGCTGGTCCAGCAGAGGGTCGCGCTGCCGCGTCTGATAGGTCGCCATCCGTTACCGTCCTTCACCGTAGAGGCAGTCGCGCAGATCCGTCAGTCCCCGCGCAGTCTCGTCCCGGGGCGCGCAAAGGGCGACCCGGATGTAGCCCGCGCCGGGATTGTCCCCCGCCACCTCGCGCGAAAGATACGCGCCGGGCAGCACCCGCACGCCCGTCTCGCGCCAGAGCTTGAGGGTCGCGGCCTCGCCGTCGGGCACCGGGAGCCACAGGAAGAACCCGGCCTCCGGCGCGCGGTAGGCCTGAATACCCTCGAAGATCCGATCCGCGAGGGCGAATTTCTCGACGTAAAGCGCGCGCGATGCCGTCACATGCGCCTCGTCGCGCCAAGCCGCTTCCGACACGCGCTGCAACGGCAACGGCACCGGCGCGCCCGAAAAAGCGCGAAGCTCGCGGATGCGCGCGATGCCCTCCGCCCCGCCCGCGACGAAACCGGACCGCAGGCCGGGCAGGTTGGAGCGTTTGGAAAGCGAGTGAAAGCTGAACGCCCGCTCCGGGTCCGCGCCGATCCGGTGCGCCACGGCGAGGATGCCGGGCGGCGGCGTGTCGCGGTAGATCTCCGCGTAGCACTCGTCGGCAAAGATGCGGAAATCATGCGTCTCCGCAAGGCCGAGGAGGTCGGCCCAGTAGTCCGCGTCGGCCACCGCGCCCTGCGGATTGGCGGGCGAGCAGAGATAGGCGATGGCGGTCCTCTCCAGCACGTCCTTCGGCAGACCCGCGTAGTCGGGCAGATAGCCGGTCGCCGCGGTCGCCGGCACATAGACCGGCTCCGCCCCCGCCGCGAGGGCTGCGACGGCATAGACCTGATAGAACGGGTTCGGCATCAACACGACCGGACGCTTGCCGTTCTTGGTCTCCGGGCAGAGCGCAAGGGCCGCGTTGAACAGCCCCTCCCGCGTGCCGTTGAGCCCCATCAGTTGGTCCTGCGGCAGCGTGACGCCATAGCGCCGTCCGATCCAGCCAGAGATCGCGTCGAGCAGGCCCCGCGTGCCGTCGTTGGGCGGATAGATCCCGAACTCGGCAAGGCTGCCTGCAATGATCGGGCCCACGAAGTCCGGCATCGGATGGCGCGGCTCTCCGATCGACATGGAGAGCGGCTCCCCCCCCGGCACATGCGCATCCAGAAGCTTCCGCAGGCGCGGAAACGCATAGTCCGGAAGGTTCGAAAACCGCTCGGGAAAAACCATCGATGCCTCGTTCGCCGGGGTCATGTCGCCCCGTTCGGCCAGACGATAGCCGGGCTTGCGGCGCGGGTCCAGACAAACGCCGCGCGGCATGGTCCCATGCGCCCGGTTGTGGCTTTTTGGCCCCCGCGCGTCTCAGCCGATGGTGCGTTCGGCGGCAGCGGCGAGGCGCAGCAACCGCTCCTCCTGCCCCGGCAGTCCCATCAGCGTGATCCCGGCGGAGGGCTGGCTCGTCGGCAGCGTGATGGCGCACAGGTCGAGCATGTTCGCGATCCGGGTGTTGCGCAACGTCAGCAGGTTCTCGGACGCGTAATAATCCGGGTCATCGAGCAGCGGCTGCGCGTTCGGGGGCAGGATCGGCGAGGTCGGCAGCAGCACCGCATCATAGCCCGCCGCGCGTGCGGCCCAGACCGTGCGCAGCCGCGCCACCTCGCGCCACGCCGCGACGAAATCTGGGGCGGAGAAGGCGGCCCCGGCCCGGAAACGGTCGCGGATCTGGAAGAACATGCGGTCCGGCGCGGCCTCGATCCGATCCTTCCAGATGCCGTAGCCCTCGCCCGAGTAGAGGATCGTCGAATGGGCCACGCAGGCCGCGACCTCAGGGGCGCAGGTCTCCTCGATCCGTGCGCCGGCGCGGGCGAAACGCTGGCAGGCCTCCTCGAACCCGGCGGCGGGGCCGCTGCGCAAACCGTCCATCGCGACAGTCTGCAAGACCGCGAACCGCATGCCCTTCAAGGACGCACCACGCAGGTCGGCGCTCCTGCCCCCCTCCAGAGCCGCGAGCAGGAGCGCGCAATCCTCGACCGACCGCGCCAAAGGGCCGACCGTGTCGAGCCGCTCGCACAGCGGCACCGCCCCGTTGAGCGACAGCCGGCCATGCGTTGTCTTCAGCCCCACGAGGTCGTTCCACGCCGCGGGCACCCGCACCGACCCGCCGGTGTCGGACCCGATGGCGGCCGGAGCCAGCCCGAACGCGACCGACGCCGCAGCCCCCGAGGACGAGCCCCCCGGAACCGCCTCGGGATCGTTCACACAAGGCGGCGTCGCCGTCATCGGATTGAGGCCGAGACCCGAGAACGCAAGCTCCGTCATATGCGTCTTGCCCAGACAGACCAGACCCTGCGCGGTGGCGTTCGTCAGCACGTCCGCATCCGTGTCCGGCACCCGGCCCTCCAGCAGCGCCGATCCCGCTTCGCACGGCGCACCCGCGGCATCGAAGAGGTCCTTCCACGACAGGGGAACCCCGTCCAGCGGCCCGATCCTGCGGCCCGCCTTGGCCCGGTCGGCGGCGGCGATAGCCATGCTGCGCGCCCGGCGCGGGGTGGTCCGGGCATAGATCCGCGCGCCGTCGGGATGGGCGGCGATGGCGTCGAGATAGGCCTCGGTCAGTTCCATCGCATGGATGCGCCCGGCCCCGATCTCCCGCCCCAGATCGGCCGCCGTCATCCAGAGCCAGTTGCGCGCCATGATGTCCCCCTTCGGTTTTCCGCGACGCTAGCGACACGGGCCCGCATGGACAATCCCGCCCGCGCGGCCATATTGCGGGACATGGAGCGGGACACCGACATTCTGATCGTGGGCGGCGGGCTGAACGGCCCGGCTCTTGCCCTGGCACTGGCCCGGAACGGGTTCGCGGTGACGGTGGTCGATGCACGCCCCGCCCCGGACCGGGCGCTGACGGGCTTCGACGGGCGCGCCTATTCGCTCGCCGTGGCCTCGAAACGGCTTCTCTCCGCCCTCGGGGTGTGGGGGGGGATCGCGGACAAGGTCCAGCCGATCCTGAAGATCGTGGCCAGCGACGGGCGCGCAGGCGAGGGTGCGGCACCTTTCTTTCTGTCCTTCGACCATGCGGAGATCGAGGAAGGCCCGATGGGCTTCATGGCGGAGGATCGGTTCCTCTACCACGCGCTCCTCGCCGCGATGGAGGAGACGCCCGGCATCACCTGTCTGCACGGTGAAACGGCAGTGGCGCAGGAGGTCGCGCCCTCGGGCGTCACGGTGACGCTCGCCTCGGGCCGCACCCTGCGTGCGTCGCTGCTGGTCGGCTGCGATGGGCGCGGCAGCGGCACCGCCCGTCGGGCCGGGATCGCGCGGACCGGATGGGGCTACGGGCAGACGGCACTGGTTGCGGCGGTGGATCACACCCGCCCCCACGAGGGCACCGCACACCAGTTCTTCATGCCCGAAGGTCCGCTTGCCATCCTGCCGCTGCCGGGCAACCGCTCTT
>JBBSVE010000104.1:0-10765 GCA_038233815.1 Rhodobacterales bacterium | reverse complement strand
GAAATACTCGTCGATCCCGCACATCCAGCGGCAGAAACTTTCCACATAATCGGGGTCGAGGCCGTAGAGTCGGGCGATGTAGCGCGCGTTTTCGGTCCCGGTGTGGCGGTTCACGACGCCGCCCATGAAGCCAAGCGGAAAGGAGATGCGCGAGGTCCGTATGACGCGCCCCTCGTCCGGTTTTTCCAGCCCTGCCATCATGTTGATGATCGTGGTCTTGCCCGCGCCGTTCGGGGCGAGGATGCCCAGCGAATTGCCTAAATCCACCGTGACGGAGGCACGGTCGAGAATGATCTTCCGGCTTTGCCCGGTCCAGAAGCTCTTCGACACATTCTCGAACGCGATCATCGGGCCCCGCCATCCCCAGCACCTTCACCCCCGGCCGGATCAGGGATACTCTCTTTCGGTTAACGCTTCGACAAGCCATATCAGAGGCATGCCGCCGTGTGCAAAGCGCATCGCGGCGGGCGGGAAGAGGACAAGGGCCGACCGATGAGCGACGACGATGCCCCAACCGACCTCGACCGCGCCTTTACGGCGATGGACGCCGACCCCGGAGACGACGCCGCACGGCTGCGCTATTACGCGAGGCTCGCCGATGGGATGCTGTTCCTGCTGCTGGAGGCGGAGCCGAAAGGCGGGGCGCTGCGCCCGCGGGTGTTTCAGACCGAGGACGGCCCGCTGGTGCTGGCCTTCGACCGCGAAGAGCGGCTCGCCGACGCGGCGGGTGGCGTCGTGGCCTACGCCGAACTGCCGGGGCGCGTAATTGCGGCGCAACTGGCGGGGCAGGGGGCGGCGCTCGGGATCAATCTCGGCGTGGCCGACAGCGCGTTCCTCGTGTCGTCCGACGCTCTGGGGTGGCTCGCGACGCTGCTGGACCGCAGCCCGGAGACGACCGAAGCGCGACCGCAGACATTCTCGCGCCCGACCGGCCTGCCCGAAGCGCTGCTGGGCGCGCTCGACGCGAAACTCGGGCGGGCGCATGGGTTGGCATCGGGGGCGCTGCTGTCGGAGGTTCAGTATGCGGACGGGAGGCGCGGCCATATGCTCGCCTTTCTCGACGCGGTGGACGGGGCGGAGGCGGCCCTGGCCCGGGCGGCGTCCGAGGCGCTGACCTTTTCCGGCCTCGATGCAGGGGAGCTTGACGTGACGTTCCTTGCCTCGGGCGGGAGTGCTACAGTTGCCATGGCGCGGGTGGCACTGCGGTTCGATCTGGCGCGTGCGGAGGACACGCCGGGTCCGGGCCGGTCAGCCCCGGGCAGCGATCCTAACCAGCCCCCGAAGCTGCGTTGATTTGGGGTATCTGGATACCGTAATTGTAACGCACTGTTTTGCATTACCTAATCAGCGTTTCGATCCCTTGACGCGGTGCCCCGCATGCCCGATACAGCGCTATCCGTCGAACCGGGGCCGCGCGTGCCCCGCCCAACCTTACGGGGCCGAGCATGAAGACCTTTACCGCGACACCAGCGGACATCACGAAGAAGTGGATCCTGATCGATGCCGAAGGCATCGTTCTGGGCCGTCTCGCCACCATCGTGGCCAAGATCCTGCGCGGCAAGGACAAGCCGACGTTCACGCCGCACATGGACATGGGCGACAATGTCATCGTGATCAACGCCGAGAAGATCCAGATGACCGGCAACAAGCGCGCCGACAAGCGCTACTACTGGCACACCGGCCATCCCGGCGGGATCAAGTTCCGCACGGCGGAGCAGGTTCTCGAGGGCAAGCACCCCGAGCGCGTGGTCGTGAAGGCAGTGGAGCGGATGATCACGCGGAACAGCCTCGGCGCGCAGCAGATGACCAACCTGCGCGTCTATGCCGGGGCCGAGCATCCGCATGAGGCCCAGCAGCCGTCCGTTCTCGACGTGGCGTCGATGAACCCCAAGAACACCCGGAGCGCATGAGCATGGCCGACATCAAGACACTCGACGATCTGAAGGATGCCGTGGGCGACACGCCGGCGGCACAGGTTCAGGCGGCTATCGTGCGCGAACCGATGCGCGACAAGCAGGGCCGCGCCTATGCGACCGGCAAGCGCAAGGACGCGGTCGCCCGCGTCTGGATCAAGCCGGGTTCGGGCAAGGTCGTGGTCAACGGCAAGACGATGGCGGAATATTTCGCGCGCCCCGTGCTGCAGATGATCCTGCGCCAGCCCTTCACCGTGGCGGGCGTCGAGGGCCAGTTCGACGTGATGGCGACGGTCGCGGGCGGCGGACTTTCGGGTCAGGCCGGTGCAGTGAAGCACGGTGTGTCGAAGGCGCTGCAACTCTATGAGCCGTCGCTGCGCGCTGCGCTCAAGGCCGCCGGTTTCCTGACGCGCGACAGCCGCGTGGTCGAGCGGAAGAAATACGGTAAGGCCAAGGCGCGCAAGAGTTTCCAGTTCTCCAAGCGCTGACCTCTACGCCGGATACGAAGAAAGGCCCGCGCGATGCGGGCCTTTTTCATGTCATCGATCCGATACCGGCGTCAGACCCGCCAGAACGGCTTTCCGGCTTCCTTCATCGCGACCTCGGACCCAACGCCGATATCGCGCAACATGTGCGCGTCGAGCTGCGACAGGGCGCGGCGCGAGGCGCGGCGGTTCTGCCAGCGCAGGACCTGCCCACCGAACCCAAGCACCACCGAGGCAATCGGCGGCAGCGTGCGCGGCGAGACCAGAACGGCGGAAGCGTGGCGGGGGGACATGGCGAACCTCTTTGGTTTGTTGCGAGACAATGTATTGACTGTCACACAATACTGATACAATATTCCGAGAGATTTGCCAGAGGTTTCTTGTGACCCACACAACTTGGATGCCGAACTTGGCACAATACCAGGGGCCGAAGTATCTGGCGCTCGTCCAGGACCTGCGCGATCAGGTCCGTGGCGGGGTGCTGGCTCCGGGCGACCAGCTTCCCACGGTCCGTGATCTGGCGTGGACGCTGAAGATTACGCCCGGCACTGTGTCGCGCGCCTATCAGCTGGCCACGCAGGAGGGGCTTTTGGCCGCGACCGTCGGGCGCGGCACCTTTGTGGCCGAGGCCGCACCCCGCTTCGGCCCCAAGCAGAGCTTCTACCGGGAGACGGACCCCGCGATGCTCGACGGGCGGATTGACATGCGCTCTCCGCGGTTGCCGGAGGTGGGGCAGGGGCAGGCTTTCGCCGATGCCTATGAGGTGCTGCGTCCGACGATGCTGTCGGACTGGCTCGACTATCCACGGCAGGATGCGGAACGTCCCTTGCGTGCGGCATTGGTGGATTGGGTCGCGGGGCGCGCACTGGGTCCGGTCTCGGCCGATGACATGGCGCTCACCTACGGTGGGCAGCATGCGGTGAACCTCGTCTTCCAGTGCTGCCTGCGCGGCGACCGTCCTGTGGTGCTGCTGGAGGATCTCGCCTATGCAGGCTTTCGCCATGCCGCCAAGCTGAGCCGGGCCGAGGTCGTGGGGGTGGAGATGGACGACGAGGGCATCCTCCCCAACGCGCTGGAGGCCGCGTGTCGCAAGCATCGTCCGCAGATCCTGTGCCTCACGACCGAGGCGCAGAACCCCACCGCCGCGCGGATGGGACCGGCAAGGCGGGCGGCGGTCGCGGGCATCGCGCGCGCCTTCGACCTGCAAGTGGTGGAGGACGACTGCTACACCACCGCCGCGAGCGCCGAGCCCGCGCTGCGGGCACTGGCCCCGGAGCGGGTCTGGTCTGTGGGCTCGCTTTCCAAGATGATCTCTGCGTCCCTGCGTCTGGGTTATGTGATCTGCCCGGAGGGTATGGGCCGGGCCGGACGCCTCACGGCACAGCACGGCATCTTCGCCCTCGCGCGCCCGGTGTCGGACCTCTGCCTCGAACTCCTGCGCTCCGGCCGTGCCGAGAGCCTGCGCCGGGACGTCAACGTGGCCTTCGCGGACCGGCTCGCGGCGGTGGTGGAGGCGCTGGGGCCGCACGGGCTTTGCTGGCAGGAGGGGCTGCCCTTCGTCTGGCTGCCGCTGCCGTCGGGCTGGCGCGCGGCCGGGTTCGCGCGGATGGCCGAGGATGCGGGCGTGCTGGTGCGCACGGCGGACGAGTTCGCGCTGGTTCATGGCCGCGCGCCGAACGCGGTTCGTCTGGCGCTGCCGGGCAACCACAGTGCGGCAGTGATCGGTGCGGCTTGCGCGCGTCTGGGACAGCTCTTGCTGTCACCCGCGGGGGAGCTCGCGGTCTGACCTGTGGCGCGGCGGACGCAGATGGGCCAAAAAATGCCGCCCTCGCTTGACGTTAAGGCCCGCCTCCGCGCAGGATCGGGGCATCGAGCTAAATAAAAAGAGACCCCAAAATGGGATACCAGTCAGGCTTTCACGCGCCCAGCGGCGCGGGCGATTTCTTGGGCTACAGAAAAGGCCGTCACGGCGGAACCGAGGTCGTTTATGACGACGGCGTCAGCCGCCGCATGATCTGGCGCGTGACCGCCGACACGGTGAACGAGCATCACCTGAGCCAGGCGCTCGAGCACGCCGTCGTGGCGCTGAAGGTAGTGCCCGCCCTGATGACGGAGATGAAGAAACGCGCCATCGCCCTTGAGCGGGTCTGAACGCCCAATCGTCGTCGTGCCGCCACTGGCTCCTTTCCAACCGTGCCCCGCCGTGGTCTGATGCCGTGACGGGGCAACAAGCGGGATCACGCGCACGATGGCCGGATCGGGATGGGCAAGGCTGCGACGATCCGAGGGCGCCCGCGGGCTGGCCCTGATCTCGCCCACCGCGATCTATGCGATCCTGCTGCTGGCGGCGCCTTTGGGGCTGATCTTTGTCTACAGCTTCCTGACGGACGGCTATCTGGAGATCATCCGCAAGGTCACGCTCTCGAACTACGTGGAGACCTGGACCAACGTGCTTTACCGCACCGTGATGATCCGCTCGCTCGGTGTGTCCATCGCGGTGACGGCGGCCACGGTGCTGCTGGCCTTTCCCATCGCCTATTTTGTCAGCTTCCATGTCCGGCCGTCGAAGAAATCGCTCTGGCTCTTTCTCATCACAATCCCGTTCTGGACCTCCTACCTGATCCGGGTGTTCCTCTGGAAGGTGATCCTCGGCTACAACGGGGTGATCAATTCGGCGCTGTTGGGGCTCGGCGTGATCTCCGAGCCTTTGGGCTGGATAAACTACAACGTGGGCGCGGTGGTGGTGACGCTGGCGCATGCCTACGCGCCGTTTGCGATCCTGCCGATTTTCGTGGCGCTGGAAAAGATCGACCGCGCGCTTCTGGAGGCGGGGCAGGATCTGGGCGAGACGCGGTTCCGCACGTTTCTCCGGGTGACGTTGCCGCTGGCCATGCCGGGGGTGGTGGCGTCGGTGCTGATCGTCTTCATCCCGACCATCGGGGATTACGTCACGCCGCAGCTCGTGGGCGGGCCTGAGGGGCGGATGGTCGCGAACCTGATTCAGCTCCAGTATCTCAAGCTCGACAACTATCCGCTCGGCTCCGCGATCGCCGTGTCGGCGATGGCGATCGTGACGCTGGTGAGCCTGCTTTTCGTCTGGGCGAACCGGCGCTATCTGCGGGGGCCTACGGAATGAAGGGCGGCTGGCTCAAGGTCTATGCGCTGGCCTATCTGCTGTTCCTCTATGCGCCGATCATCATCCTGCCGCTTTTTGCGTTCAACGATGCGACCATCATCGCCTTTCCTCTGACCGGCTTTTCAACCCGTTGGTTCACGAAGATGATGGAGGAGCCGACGCTGGCCATTGCGCTGAAGAACTCGCTTTTCATCGCGGTGACGTCCTCGGTCTGCGCGACAGTGCTCGGCATCTGTGCGGCGCGGGCCTCGACGCGCTATAGGTTTCCGGCTCGGGGTGGGCTCATGGGGCTCATCATGCTGCCTCTCGTGCTGCCCGACATCATGGTCGCGATCTCGCTTCTGGTGGTGCTCCTCGGGCTCGGCGTGCATCTGTCGCTCTGGACGGTGATCCTCGGGCATGTGCTGGTCTGCACGCCGTTCACCATCGCGATCCTGACCTCGGCGTTCCAGACGCTGGACCGCTCGCTGGAGGAGGCTGCCTACGATCTGGGGGAGACGGCGGCCTCGACCTTCCGGCTTATCATCCTGCCGCTGGTGATGCCGGGCGTCATCTCCTCATTGCTGATCGCCTTCACGATATCCCTCGACGAGTTCATCATCGCCTTCTTCCTTGCGGGGACGGAGCCGACGCTGCCGGTCTATATCTTCTCGCAGTTCCGGTTTCCGATGGCAGTGCCGGCGATCATGGCGCTGGGGACGGTGCTCGTCTGCGCGTCGGTCGTGCTGCTGGCCATCGCCGAATATTTCCGCCGTCGCGGGATCGCGAAACAGGGCGGCAAGGATACCGGAGGCTTTCTGTGACCGAGACGATGACGAACGCCACGCCGATGATCGCGTTTCAGGACGTGCAGAAATACTACGGCACCTATCACGCGCTGCGCGGCATCACGGCGGAGATCAGGGCCGGGGAGTTCTTCTCGCTCCTCGGCCCCTCGGGCTGTGGCAAGACCACACTTTTGCGCACCATCGCGGGGTTCGAGGAGATCTCCTCGGGTGCCGTGATGATCGACGGGCGCAACATGGAAGGCGTGGCCCCGAACCGGCGGCCCACGAACATGGTATTCCAGTCCTATGCGATCTTTCCCCATCTGACGGTGGGGGAAAATGTGGGCTTCGGGCTGCGCAAGGCGGGGCTCGCGAAGCCAGAGCTTGCCGCCCGCGTCGCCGCCGCGCTGGAGATGGTGGGCCTTGCGGGCTACGGCGCGCGGGCGGCGCACGCGCTTTCCGGCGGGCAACGGCAGCGGGTGGCGCTGGCGCGTGCGCTGATCCTGAAGCCGAAGGTGCTGCTGCTGGACGAACCTCTGTCCGCGCTCGACAAGAAACTGCGCGAGCAGATGCAGGTGGAGCTGATTCGCCTGCAACGCCAGGTCGGGATCACCTTCATCCTCGTCACCCACGATCAGGAGGAGGCGCTGGTCATGTCCGACCGCGTGGCGGTCATGTTCGAAGGGAGCATCGCCCAGCTGGCCGATCCCGAAACGCTCTACCGCAAGCCCGCCAGCCGCAAGGTGGCCGAATTCATCGGCACGATGAACTTTCTGCCAGCCACGATCCTGTCCGAACAGGGCGGCCGGGTGGAGGCGGAGGCGCCGGGCCTCGGGCGGCTGTCGCTGTCGCCGGATCAGGTCTCGGGAGCGGCTGCCGAAGGGGTATCGCTCGGCTTCCGACCCGAAACGCTGACGATGCTGTTCGAAGGGCAGGTCGCGGAGGGTATGGCGGAGCGGGAGAGCGAGGGCACGGTGGAGGAGGTCGTCTATTTCGGCGACATGACCTATTACGACGTGCGGCTCGATGGGACGGAAAAAGCGATCCGGATCTCCATGCGCAACGTCTTCGGGCGACCGGTGCTGGAGATCGGGGCGCGCACGCGGGTGGCATGGTCACCCGGTGCGATGGTGCTGTTCCGCTAGCGCATCAGCCGTCGGGCGGCAGCAGGCCCAGACCGCGCAGATAGATACCAATGCCGGTCTCCAGCAGATCCTCGGGCGGATAGGGGCTCTTCACCCCCGGCGACCCGCGCGCGAAGAGTTCCACGACGCCGTGGCTCATCGCCCAGATGTGGGCGGAGAACATCGAGGGCGGTGGGCGACGCTCCGGCGGGATGTGGCGGGATAACTCGGTCGCGGCCTTCTCCAGCACGGCGGAGGCCTTGGCCGCCACCAGCGCCAGTTCGGGGTAGGCCGCCACCGACAGCCCGCTTTCGAACATCGCCTGATAATGGCCGGGATATTTTCGCGCGAAGGCGAGGTAGGCGCGGCCCGTCGCCTCGAACGCCATCAGCGCGGAAGGTTTGCCCCCGTCATAGGCATAATCCATCAGGGCGGCGAAGATCTCGTAGCCCTGCCGCGCCGCCTCCGCGATCAGATCCTCGCGGCCCGCGAAATGGCGGTAGACGGCGGCGGGCGTGACATCGGCGGTCTTCGCGGCCTCCGACAGCGTGAAGCCCTGCGGCCCCTTTTCGGTGATGAGATCGAGCGCCGCCTCCACCAGCGCCTGGCGGAGGTTGCCGTGGTGGTAGCCCCGTTTAGACATCCCAGAGGCCGGGCCCGCCGCAGATCTCGGGGTCCGGCTTGCTGATGCAGTCCTCGTCTTTGCCGTCGAAATCGACCGCGTGGAGGATGGTCTGGATCGCCGCGATCCGCGCCCGTTTCTTGTCGTCGGACCGCACGATGGTCCAGGGCGCGATCTCGGTATGGCTGCGGGTGAAGGTTTCCGCGATGGCCACGGAATAATCGTCCCATTTCGCCAGACCGTCGATATCGATGGAGCTGAGCTTCCACTGTTTCAGCGGATCATGCTCCCGCGACAAAAAACGGCGCAACTGTTCCGCCCGCCCGACATTGAGCCAGAGTTTCACCAGCACGATCCCGTCGCCGACCAGCATCTGTTCGAACGGGGGCAGCTGCATGAAGAAATGCGCGCGCTCGGCATCGGTGCAGAAGCCGAAGACATGCTCCACCACACCTCGATTGTACCAGGATCGGTCGAAGAGCACCATTTCCCCGGCGGCGGGCAGCCATTCCACATACCGCTGGAAATACCATTCCGACGCCTCGCGGTCCGATGGCTTGGCCAGCGCCACGACCGACACCGTGCGCGGGTTCAAATTCTCGCGCACCCGGGCGATGGTGCCGCCCTTGCCGGCGGCGTCGCGGCCCTCGAAGATCACCACGATGCGCTTGCCGGTGGCCTTGATGTCGGCCTGAAGACGCACGAGCTGGCGTTGCAGATCCTCCATCTGCTTGTCGTAGTCCTTGCGCTTCATCTCCTCCTTGTAGGGGTATGAGGAGGCGAGCATGTCGTCCTTGTCCGCCTTCTCGATCTCCTTCCTGATCGCCTTCGGGGCGCCGTGCTTCAGATAATCGGTGATCGCACCGTCGAAAGGCAGGTCCATGGCATCCTCCTCTGGGTTTGGTCCGACTATGGCGCGCGGCTGACGCCTTCGCAATCAGCGGGGACCGCTGGACTGGGCGATCACCCGGTCCACGGCCGCCACGACCAGATCGCCGTGGATCTGGTGGATCATGTGCCCCGCGCCGGGGATCAGGACGAGATGCGCGTTCGGCAGATCCTTCGCCAGACGCTCGGCATGAATGCTGGCGGGCACCGTGACGTCGGCCAGGCCGTGCAGGATTTCCACCGGCATGGTGATGTCGCGGTAATGCGGCTCCATCCGCACGAGGCTGCGCTTCAGTGCCACGACCTGTTCGCCGTTGTCGCGCATCGACGTGCGGCGCAGCGTCAGGCGGGGGCCGAAATAGTCGAGATAGCCCGCAGGCACCGGATCTGGTTTGAAGATCGCCGTCACACCGTTGTCGATCAACCCGTCGGTCGCGAAAGCGGAAATCAGCGGCACCAGCGTGGCCGACGCGGCGGGGCTCGCCGCCATCCGATACCAGAACGACAGATCGCCCGGGAACGGCATCGTGGCCCCCGACAGGATGACGAGCCCCCGCGTATGGGCCGGATCGCGCAGTGCCCACGCCATCGCGACCGCGCCGCCGTAGCTGTGGCCCACCACGACCGGATTGCGCAGTCCGAGCTTCTTCGCCGCCGCGATCAGAACGTCGGCCTGCGCCAGCGGGTCCTCGCTGGCCTTGCCCATGCTGTCGGAATAGCCGAACCCCGGCCGGTCGAAGGAGGTGACGCGGTAGTGTTTCGCGAGCTTGCCCGACAGCGAGAAGGTCATGTCCCGCGTGCTGCCCCCGGCACCGTGGATCAGGATCACGTCCGGCCCATGGCCTTGCGTCACCGCATGGATGCGAAGGCCGTCGACGGTGACGAACCCTCCGCCCGGCGGGTGCGTCGCCTCGGCAAAGGCCTCGCGCCGGTTGGCCTGATCGGTGACGATCGCGCAGCCCCCGAGGGCGGTGGCCGCGGCCAGCATGAGGCTAAGCGCCAATCCGGGAAATGTCATAGGGCGTCGCCTGATAGATCTCGTTGATCCAGTTGCCATACAGCAGGTGGGCATGGCTGCGCCAGCGATTGAGCGGCGCTCTCGCAGGATCGTCATCGGGATAGTAATTGCGCGGAATTGTGACCGGAGCGCCGGCTTGCGCGTCGCGGTCGTATTCCTGCTTCAGCGTGTCGCTGTCATATTCGAGATGGTTGATGATGTAGACCGCGCGGTGGCCGGGATCGTCGACGAGGCAAGGCCCGCATTCGGGCGAGGTGAGCAGCGTGGTAAGACCGGGGGCCGCGTCGATATCCTGCTGCCGCATCTCCGTCCAGCGCGACACCGGCATGGTGAATTCGTCGGAAAAGCCACGCAAATAGGGCGAAGCGGGGGCGAGATTGCGATGCCGGAAGCAGCCGAAGGCTTTCGCCTCCAGCCTGTGCTTTGGCACACCGTGGAAATGGGCGGCCATCGCCATCCCGCCCCAGCAGACGCCGAAGGTCGACTGCACATTGGTCTGGGTCCAGTCCATGATCCGGGTCAGCTCATCCCAATAGGTCACCTCCTCGAACGGCAGATGCTCGATCGGGGCGCCGGTGATGACGAGGCCGTCGAACTTCTCGTCCCGGACCGCGTCGAAGGAGCGGTAGAAGGTCTCCATATGGGCCGCGGCCGTATTCTTCGGGGCGTGTTCGGACATGCGGATCAGGTGGAGGTCGATCTGCAGCGGCGTGGCTCCGATCAGGCGCGCGAACTGCGTCTCGGTCTGGATCTTCTTCGGCATGAGGTTGAGGAGTGCGATCCGAAGCGGACGGATGTCCTGCTGGGCGGCG
>JBBSVE010000103.1:0-10912 GCA_038233815.1 Rhodobacterales bacterium | reverse complement strand
GCTGCGCAGACCGGATTTCAGGCGCTGAACCGGTTGTTCTGATCCGCGCCCTGCGGAGGGACATCCGCGCCCGGTCAAAGGCGAGGCGACCTGCAACGGCCTTTCGACTTTCCCGGCTCCGATGGCGCGACAGGCCCTCGTCTGTTTCCCGAAAAGCGATTCGCACTGGTGCCGGGCGGGGTCATCGGCAAGGCCGTCGAAAGCATGATGTGGCGATGCTGGCGGGCGGGTGGACCCAGCTTGCCGGAAAGCAGACCTCCACGATGCTGTCTGCCAAGGAATCGGGGGCATCCACTGTGGCGTCTGCACCGATCAGATGAGCTTGACCGTGGACGGCTGTTCCATCGGCAACTCGACGGCGTGAACGGCCAGACGTCTGCGGTTTCGACCTCCGGCGAAGTAACGGAGACGCTGTGCGGCAAGGAGCTTCCGACAGCCGACGGCACGGGTCGGCATAAAAAGGTCTCAGCTGGAGATCAGGCGCGGCAGCCATGTCACGATGGCGGGGAACAGAAACAGGATCGCGATGCCCACGACCTGCAACGCCACGAACGGGATGATGCCGCGATAGATCGCCGAGGTCGGCAGCGTCGCGGGCGCGACCCCGCGCAGGTAGAACAGCGCGAAGCCGAACGGTGGCGTCAGGAACGAGGTTTGCAGGTTCACCCCGACCAGCACGCCGAGCCAGACCGGATCGACATCCAAGCCCAGCAGCACCGGCGCGGTGATCGGGATCACGATGAAGATGATCTCGAACGTGTCGAGGATGAAGCCGAGGAAAAACATGATCACCATCACCACGGCGACCGGCATCAGCACCCCGCCGGGCAGGTTCGACAGGAACTCGTGCACCAGATTGTCGCCGCCCATCAGCCGGAACACGACCGAGAAGACCGAGGCCCCGAGCAGGATCACGAACACCATGGAAGTGATCGTGGCCGTGGACACGACCGTCTGGCGCAGGATGTCGAAGCTTAGCCGCCAGCGCAGGGCGGCAAGGATCATCGCCCCCACGGCGCCCACGGACGCGGCCTCCGTCGGCGTGGCGACCCCGCCGAGGATGGAGCCAAGCACGGCGAGGATCAGGAGCAGCGGCGGCACCAGCGCGGTCAGGATCTCGCGCCCGAGCGCCGCCTTTTCCGCGGCTGGAACAGGCGTCGCGGGGCAGGAGGCGGGGTCGGTCACCGCCTTGAAGATCGTGAAGGCGAGGTAGAGGCCGACCAGCATCACGCCGGGCAGCAGCGCGCCCGCGAAAAGGTCGCCCACCGACACCGGCACCGGGGCGAAGTTGCCCTTGGCCATCTGGACCTGTGAATTGATCCCCGACAGCATGTCGCCCATGAAGATCAGCACGGTGGAGGGCGGGATGATCTGCCCCAGCGTGCCGCTGGCACAGATGACCCCGGTGGCAAGCTTCGGGTCATACCCCGCCCGCAGCATCGCGGGCAGCGAAATGAGGCCCATCGTCACCACCGTAGCCCCCACGACGCCGGTGGATGCCGCCAGCATCGCACCCACGAGGATGACCGAGATCCCGAGCCCGCCGCGCAGATTGCCAAAGAGCTTGCCCATCGTGAGCAGCAGTTGCTCCGCGATCTGACTTCGCTCCAGCATCACGCCCATGAAGATGAACAAGGGCACCGCCACCAGCACCTCGTTCGTCATGAAACCGATGTAGCGGTTCGGGAGCGAGCCGAAGTTCGACGGATCGAACGCGCCCAGCATCCAGCCCACGGCGCCGAACATCAAGGACACGCCCGCCAGCGTGAAGGCCACCGGGAATCCGAGGAGCAGGAACCCGATGATGCCGAAGAACATCAGTCCGGCCAGGACCTCCCCGGTCAAGATATGGCTCATCAGATGAACTCCTCCGGCAGTTGGCTACCGGGTCGCTGGTCGGGCGGATAGACCATCGCGGCCGGCACCAGTTCGCGGCGGCCCTTCAGCACGAGGATCGACCGGATCAGCATGGCCACGCCCTGCAAGGCCAGAAGGCCGGTGAACCCGAGGATGAAGGTCTTGAGGATGTAGAGCCCCGGCATGCCGCCGATATTGGCCGACGCCTCATGATAGCTCCACGCCCGCAAGATAAAGGGGAAAGAATAGAGGGTCACGACGACCGTGAACGGGAACAGGAACAGGACCGTGCCGATCAGGTCCACCACCGCGCGCGCGCGCATGCCCGCGGGCCGGTAGAAGATGTCGACCCGCACATGATCGTCGCGCAGCAGCGCAAACCCCGCGACGGCCGTGAACATCGCCCCGTTGAGCCAGATATAGAGATCCTGGAGCCAGACGAAGCTGACCGCGAACGCATAGCGCAGCACCACCACCGTGAAACACACCAGCACGATGCCCAGCGCCAGCCACGACGCCGCCCGCCCGATGACCAGATTGATCCCGCAGATCGCCGCTGCGATCCTCGCCAGTGCGCGCATCGTCCCTCCCAGTTCCGGCCGCGCCTCTTGCAGGGCAGATCAAGCGGTCCCGGTGCGCAACCTCTTAGCGCAGGCTTGATGGCCGGTCCACCGCGTCGTGGCGCCGGTGCCGTTCCGGTTGATCGGGCTCGCGAAACCGGGCAGAACGGCAGGCGCTGGCCGACGAGGACCGATCCCGCATGACCGACCCCGCCCCTTCCGGCGATCCGCGCGCCGGAGCTCCCGACGACGAGGCCCCGCGCCGGTTCCAGCCTCTGGGGGACTACGACTGGCCCGCGCTTCCCGCGGAAGATACGGTGGCACGCTGGTGGGACCGGGTCCGCGACGCGTTCCGCGACGAAGACCCGGACGCGCCATTCGTGGCCGACGCGGCGCTGGACAGGTTCGCGGGTGACAGGCTCGACCGGATTGCCCCGCCCCCGGCCTGCGGCCCGCTGCTGGAGGACATGACAGCGACGCTGCAGGACTGGCTCGCCCAGCCGAACGGCGGCGATACGGTGCGCCTGATCGTGATGCCGCCCTGCGAGGGCGCCCATATCCTTGCGCTCTGGGCCGGGGCGCAGGGGCTCGAAGTGCTGAACTGCCCGGAACGTGGAGACGCGGGCCACGCGACCCTGCTGTCGCGGTCGGACCACGGCCCGCTCGTAATCCCGGCGCTGGAGACGTGGTTCCTTCGCACCGCCGACGGTCTGGCAGGCGTGCGCGCGCTTCTGGATGCGGTGTCGCGGACCGACCGGCGCTGCGTCATCGGCTGCAATTCGTGGGCATGGCGCTACCTCTGCAAGGCCGCCGATGCGCAGGCGTTCCTGCCCAAGGGCCTGACGTTTCAGGCCTTCGACGGGGCGCGGCTGCAAGGCTGGTTCCGGGAGCTCACGTCGTCGGGCGAGGCGGCGGGCGCCCGGTTCCGCGTCTCCTCCTCAGGCACCGACCTCTTCGGCGCGGCGGAGAATGGCAGCGCGGATTATTTCACCCGCCTCGCCGCCCTCAGCCTCGGGATCCCGTGGGTCGCCTGGCGGATGTGGCGCAACGCGATGCGCACCCGCCCCGACCCGGAGGTGGAGGACAAGGCCGAGACCGCCGAGCCGGGGCGCCGGACAATCTGGCTCACCCGTCCCGATACGTTCGCGATGCCCCCGAATGCGGGGGAGATGACGCTCCTGACGCTGCAATCGCTGCTGATCCACGGCGCGCTTTCACCAGAGGATCTGGCCCGCACGCTTCCGGGCGGGGCGACACGGGCGAGCGTGCCCGCCCTCCTGAAGGCGCAGATGCTGGTCCTGTCGGGGACGGATCTGCGCTGCAATCCGGCCGCCTATCCCGCGATCCGCACCGCGCTGTCGGACGCGGGCTTCAACATGGACGAGCTTTGACGATGGGAGTGCGCTGATGGCGGGCGGCGTGCAGGAGGGTCAGGAGAAGGCCGCAAAGCTGATCAACGATCTGCAGGAGATCTCGGTCATCGAGATCGCCGTCGTGGTGATCGCGACTTGGGCCACGATCTATTTCGTCCGGCTGGCCTCTCCTTTTCTCGCGCGGCGCGGGCCCAATCAGGCAAGGCTCTACTTCCTCGCCGCCGTGCCGATCATCCGTCTGGTCCTGCTGATCGTGGCCACGCTCTGGATCGTGCCGATCATCTTCAACATCACCTTCCAGAACTTCCTCGTGATCGCGGGGGCGGCCTCGGTCGCCATCGGGTTCGCGTTCAAGGATTATGTCACCAGCATCATCGCGGGCGTCGTCGCGATCTTCGAGCGGCCCTACCGTCCCGGCGACTGGGTGGAGATCGCGGGCGACTACGGCGAGGTGGAGTCCGTGGGCATGCGCGCGATCCGCCTCGTCACCGCGCAGGACAACGTGGTGACGGTGCCGCACATGCGGATCTGGGACCAGAACATCTCCAATTCCAACGACGGCAGCCGGACGCTGATGTGCGTGGCGCATTTCTGGCTGGAGCCGGGGCACGACGCGGGCGCGGTGCAGGAGGCGTTGCGCGACGTGGCACTGACAAGCGGCTATCTCGAATATGACAAGCCCGTTCTGGTCATGCTGGCGGAGACGCCGACCGGCACGCACTACCAGCTGAAGGCCTATCCGTTCGACCTGCGCGACCAGTTCGCCTTCATCAGCGATCTCACCGTGCGCGGCAAGATCGCCATCGCGCGGGCCGGCGCGGTGCAGGTCCGCGCCCCCGTCGCGGGGCGTGCGGAGGACTGAGCCTGCTCAGGCCCTGAGCGGCGCCACCGACTGACGCTCGATCAGGCGGCAGTCAAGCTTGACCAGGCGGTGGGACCCGCCGGCAGAGCCCAGATGCGATACCGCCCACACCCCCATCGCGCGCTGCGGCAGCACCAGTGTGGTCAGCTGCGGATGAAGATGGCGGGAGATTTCCTCGTCGTCGAACCCGATCACCGACATGTCCTCGGGGATCCGCAGACCGGCCTCCTTCAACGCCTCATAGCAGCCAATCGCCATGCGGTCGTTCTGGCAGAAGATCGCGGTCGGGGGCGCATCCATAGCCAGAAGCCGCCGGGTCTGTTCGAAACCGCTGCTCGCGGCCCAGTTGCCCTTCCGGACCAGTGCCGGGTCCGGGTCGATCCCGGCCAGCGACAGGGCGCGGCGATAGCCGGCGAGGCGGTCGCGCGTGGCCTCCATCCAGGGCTCGCCGGTGATCGTGGCGATGCGGCGGTGGCCCATGTCCAGAAGATGCCGCGTCGCGCGCTGGCCCGCCGCAGCCTCGGCGGGCACCACCGCGGGAAACGCTCCGTCGCCGGTGTAGCAGTTCAGAAGGGCCATCGGCACGCCCAGATCCGTGGCCCAGCCCGGCAACGTCACCTGCCGGGTGAAGATCGTCATGTAGATCAGCGCGCCCGCACCCTTCTCCACCATCATCCGCACGGTGCGGGCCTCGGTCTCCGGGTCGTTCAGCGTCTGCGCCACCATGACGATGCCCCCGGTGACATCAAGCGCGGAGCGCGCGCCGTCGATCGCCACCACCGCCTCCGGGGAGGTGCCGAGCTGGTCCACGATGAAGCCCGTGAAGCCATCGCCGATTGGGGGTCCGGGGGCACGGTGGGCCAGATCGGCGGTGGCATAATGGAGCGCCCGCGCGGCCTCTATCACACGGGCGCGCATGTCGTCCGAGATCCGCACCCCTGGCGCGCGGTTCAGCACGAAGGACACGGTCGCCTGCGAACATCCCGCCGCCCGCGCCACGTCGGTCATGGTCACGCGGCGCGGCGCGGCGCGGCGGGCCGCTGTGGCCTCGCGGGCGTCCGGCTTCCCCTCCGCCGGCGGGTCGTTAATAATCATAAATATCCATTGACTGATAATTATAAATGGCGCAGCTTCGACGGATTGGCAATCATATTCGGCTCTCGGGAGGAGACCTCATGACCATCAATCGCCGCACACTCATGCTATCCGGCGTCGCAGCCGCGACCGCCGCGGCGTTCGCGCGCGCGGCCGCCGCCGACACGCCGAAGCTGGCCAAGAAGGACAGCTACAAGGTCGGCTTCGCGCAGGTGGAATCGAACAACCCCTGGCGTCTGGCGCAGACCCAGTCGATGAAGGACGAGGCCGAGAAGCGCGGCTGGCAGCTGGTCTATACCGACGCCGCAGGCTCCGCCGCCAAGCAGGTCGCTGACGTGAACTCCATGATCGCGCAGGGCGTGGACCTGATCTTCCTCTCCCCGCGTGAGGAAAAGCCGCTGATCCCGGCGCTGCGTTCGGCCAAGGGCGCGGGCATCCCGGTGATCCTTCTGGACCGCAACGTGGACCAGTCGCTGGCCAAGCCCGGCGACGATTACCTGACCTTCATCGGGTCGGACTTCATCAAGGAAGGCCAGCGCGTCGCCGAATGGCTGGTCAAGAACGCGGACGGCAAATCCAAGATCATCGAGCTGGAAGGCACCACCGGGTCGTCGCCCGCGAACGACCGCAAGAAGGGCTTCGACGACGTCATCGCGCAGAACAAGGGCTTCGAGGTCGTGGCCTCCCAGTCGGGCGATTTCGCGCGTGACAAGGGCCGCCAGGTGGCCGAGACGCTGCTTCAGGCCCACCCCGATGCCGACGTGATCTATGCCCACAACGACGAGATGGCGATCGGCGCGATCTCGGCGGTGGAGGCGGCGGGCAAGGTTCCGGGCAAGGATGTGCTCATCCTTTCCATCGACGGCGGCAAGGAGATCGTGCAGCTCATCATCGACGGCAAGGTGGCAGCGGTCTGCGAATGCAGCCCGAAGTTCGGACCCAAGGCGTTCCAGACCGCGCAGGACTATGCCGACGGCAAGGAAATCCCGCCGAAGATCATCAACCCCGACAACTTCTACGACGCATCGAACGCCAAGGAGATGCTCGAGACGGCCTACGGCTGACCAGCCCTCGGTGCGGGGACACGGCGCCCCGCACCTGCCACCCCCCCCCCTTTCAGTTCCGACGAAGAGACGCCCATGCCCGCGCCCCTGCTGACGATGCATGGCATCGCCAAGACCTTCGGCGGCATCACCGCACTGGCCGACGCCTCCATCGAGGTAGCGCCGGCCGAGGTCCATGCCCTGATCGGCCAGAACGGGGCCGGAAAATCGACGCTTATCAAGGTGCTGACGGGCTATCACCGCAAGACCTCCGGCACGGTCACGTTCCACGGCCGCCCCTTCGAGGTCGCCTCCCCCCGCGCGGCGCAGGAGGCGGGGATCAGCACGATCTATCAGGAAATCAACCTCGTCCCGCAACGCTCGGTGGCCGAGAACATCTGCCTCGGGCGCGAGGCGCGGCGCTTCGGTCTTCTGGACTGGCCCGCGATGCGGGCGGAGGCGCAGCGCCTGCTCGCGCGCTTCAACCTGCGGGTCGACGTGGACCGGGCCCTGTCGCACTATTCCACCGCCACCCAGCAGATGATTGCCATCGCCCGCGCCATCGGCTTTTCGGCCGAACTGGTCATCATGGACGAGCCGACTTCCTCGCTCGACGACCGCGAGGCACAGACATTGTTCGAGGTGATCCGGGGCCTGCGTGCCGACGGCGTATCGGTGCTGTTCGTGAGCCACCGTCTGGACGAGCTCTACGAGGTCTGCGACCGCGTCACGATCATGCGCGACGGCCGCACCGTGAAGGTCGCCCGGATGGCGGAGATCACGCGGCTGGAGCTGGTCTCCACCATGCTCGGCCGCGACGTGGAGCGCGATCATGGCAAGGCCACCGGCTTTCAGGCCGCCGCCCGCGCGCCGGGGGCGGTGCTGCTGAAGGCCGAGCATCTCTGCGACGACCGTTTCGTGCGCGACGTGTCGCTGTCGGTCGCGGAGGGGGAGATCGTGGGCCTCGCGGGTCTCCTCGGCTCCGGCCGGTCGGAGACGGCGCGGCTGATCTTCGGCGACGCGGCCTTGCAGGGCGGGCGGATGGTCGTGGACGGCAAACCCTTCGCGCCGTCGGAGCCGTCGGACGCGATCCGCGCCGGCATGGGGTTTTGCACCGAGGACCGCAAGGTGGAGGGGATCGTCCCCGACATGTCGGTCGCCGACAACATGATGCTGGCGCTGCGCCCGGCTTTCGGGCGCTCCGGCATCGTCGACGACGCCCGCCAGACCGAGATCGTGGAGCGGTTCATCCGCCAGCTTGGCATCAAATGCACCGGCCCCGGCCAGAAGATCCGGGAGCTTTCTGGGGGCAACCAGCAGAAGGTTCTGCTCGCCCGCTGGCTCGCCATGTCGCCGCGCCTTCTGATCCTGGATGAGCCGACGCGGGGCATCGACGTCGGCGCCAAGGACGAGATCCAGCGGCTTATCCGCAGCCTTGCCGACGAGGGGCTGGCGGTCCTGATGATCTCCTCCGAGCTGGAGGAGGTGGTGGAGGGCGCCGACCGGGTCTTCGTGCTGCGCGAAGGTCTGGGGGTCGCCGACATCTCGCATGACGCGCTGACCGAGGATGCGGTCCTGTCCGCCATGGCGGAGGGGCCCCATGTCTGACCGCACCGCCGCGGGGGGCGCGCCCCGTCCCTGGTCGCCGGCCCGGCTGCTGGCCCGGTTCGGCACGGTAATCGCGCTGGTGCTGCTCTTGATCTTCAACTTCGCGGTCACGCCGAACTTCGCGACGTGGCAGACGCTGAACGTGAACCTGACGCAGGTCTGCACCATCGTGATCGTCGCCGTCGGCATGACGCTGGTGATCGCCACGGGGGGGATCGACCTGTCGGTGGGTTCTCTCATGGCGATATCGGGAGCCATCGCGCCGATGATCTTCATGGGCAAGATCGTGCAGATCGGGAACATCTACGCAGCCGTCACTCTTGCCATTCTCGCGGGCATCGTCGCGACCACGCTTCTGGGCGCGTTCAACGGCTGGCTGATCGCGCGCTTCCGCATCCAGCCGATCGTGGCCACGCTGGTCCTGTTCATCGCCGGGCGCGGCATCGCGCAGGTGATGACGAACGGCAACCTTCAGGTTTTCCGCGTGCCGGAGTTTCAGGTCATCGGGCTCGGCCGGATCGCGGGCCTGCCGGTGCAGGTGATCGTGATGCTGGTTATCGTCGCCATTGCGACCTGGGTGCTGCGGCGCACGAACTTCGGCCGCTCCGTGCTCGCCATCGGCGGGAACGAGCGTGCGGCCCGCCTGTCGGGGATTGCCACCGACCGGATCAAGATCGCGGTCTACGCCATCTCCGGCCTGCTGGCGGGGTTCGCGGGGCTTGTGGTGATCGCAATCAACTCCGCCGCCGACGCAAACCTCGTGGGCCTCGGGATGGAGCTCGATGCCATCGCCGCCGTCGCCGTGGGTGGCACGCTGCTGTTGGGAGGTCGCGCCACGATCCTCGGCACGCTGGCAGGCGCGCTGACGATCCAACTCGTGCGCTACACGCTGCTGGCGAACGGGGTGCCGGATGCGGCGGCACTGGTGGTGAAGGCCGCGATCATCATCCTCGCAGTCTGGGTGCAGGAACGGGGGAGGACGGCATGACGCGAAGGATCGACTGGGGCCAGCTTTTGGCGAACTACGGCGTGGTTCTCGCGCTAGCGCTGGTGATTGTCTTCGGCTGGCTGCGTTACGACAACTTTCTGGGCGCGTTCAATATCCTTTCGGTGCTGCGCTACAACGCGATGTTCGCGCTCGTCTCGCTCGGCATGTGCTTCGTCATCATGACGGGGGGGATCGACCTGTCGGTCGGCTCCACCGCGGCGCTGGGATCGGTCTGCGCGGCTTATGGCAGCCCCTACGGGTTGGTGCCGGGCCTGCTGGCGGGGGTCGGTGCGGGGCTGGCGGTGGGCGTGCTCAACGGGCTGGTGGTGACGCGGCTTCACATCATGCCGTTCATCGCGACGCTGGCGTCCATGCTGGCCGCCAGCGGCATGGCGCTGCTGCTCGCAGGGAACCAGTCGATCTCCGTCTCCTACGACACCGCCTTCACGGAACTGGGTCAAGGCAACCTCCTGGGCTTTCCGATCCCCGCGTGGATCGCCATCGCGGCCTACGGCGCGGGCAGCCTGGTCCTGAACCTCACCGGCACCGGGCGCACCGTTCTGGCGATCGGCGGGAACGAGGATGCCGCCCACATGATGGGCCTGCCGGTGCGCGGCGTCACGTTCCTCACCTACCTCGCTTCGGGCGGCTGCGCGGGGCTTGCGGGCGTCGTGCTCGCGGCAGAGTTGGGCGCCGGCCAGCCGATCGAGGGCGTGGGGTGGGAGCTTTTCGCCATTGCCGCCGTCGTTGTGGGCGGCACGCTGCTGACCGGAGGAGCGGGATCGGTCGTCACCACGCTGGCGGGGGTTCTGCTGCTGGGTGTCCTCTTCACCATCCTCAACTTCGAGAACGGAAAGGGCTGGATCTCCCTTTCCGCCTACTGGCAGTCGGTGATCCGGGGGGCGTTCCTGCTGGTCGTGGTGCTGCTTCAGGCACGCCTCACCGCCCGCGCGGGACAGCGCCGAAAGGGGGCCGACCCGGCATCCGCGGCATGAGCGTGCCGGACCCGCGCCCGGTTGGCGCATTCGAGGGCCAGCCGGTGCATGAGATTGCCCTTACCGGCCCGGACGGGATGGAGGCGCGCATCCTGACATGGGGCGCCGTGATCCGCGATCTTACCCTGCCGTCACTCGACGGGGTGCGCCAGTCGGTTGTTCTGGGGTTCGACCGGTTCGAGGATTATCCCGCCCACTCGCCCTATTTCGGTGCGCTCGTGGGCCGCGTCGCCAACAGGATCGCCAACGGCCGGTTCGGGATCGCCGGTCGCATGGTGACGCTGGCGCAGAACGAAGGTTTGATCACGCTCCACGGCGGACCGGGCGGGTTCGCGCACCGGGTCTGGACCATCCTGGCGCGCAGCGCGGACGCCGTGACCCTCGGCCTCGTGTCGCCGGACGGCGATCAGGGCTTTCCCGGTCGGGTGGATGCGCGTTGCACCTACCGCCTCACAAAAGGCCTGACGCTGGAAGTGGAGGTCCAAGCCACCACCGATGCGCCGACGCCAGTGAACCTCGCGCAGCACAGCT
>JBBSVE010000102.1:0-10966 GCA_038233815.1 Rhodobacterales bacterium | reverse complement strand
TTCTATCTGCTGCTCGACTGGGACCGGATGATCGCGAGCATCGACCACCTTCTGCCGCGCGACCACGCGGCCACGATCCGGGCGCTGGCGCGCGACATCGACCGGGTGCTGGCGGCCTTCGTTCGGGGGCAGCTGTCGGTCTGCGTGGTGATGGGCGTGTTCTATGCCGCCACGCTCTTCTTCGCGGGGCTCGACTTCGGGCTGATCGTTGGCGCCATTGCCGGGGCGATCACCTTCATCCCTTACGTCGGCGCGCTGATCGGGGGGGTGTTGGCCATCGGGCTCGCGTTCTTCCAGTTCTGGGGCGACTGGCTCCATATCTTCATCGTCGCCGCGATCTTCGCGTCGGGGCAGTTTCTGGAGGGTAACGTCATCACGCCGCGCCTCGTGGGCGGATCGGTCGGGCTGCATCCGGTGATCCTGCTGTTCGCGCTGTCGGCGTTCGGTGCGATCTTCGGGTTTTCGGGACTTCTGATTGCGGTGCCCGTGGCGGCGGCCCTCGGCGTCTTCGCGCGCTTCGGCGTCGACCGCTACCGCGAAAGCATCATGTATACCGGTGCCGCCCCGCCGGGCGAGGTCGTGATGCTGGAGCCCGAGACGCTGGAGCTGCGCATCGCCGACAACAGCGCCCTTGACGACGAGGCGTGACACGTCAGCTCGCCTTCGACCTGCCGCACCGGGCCGCACTGGGGCGCGACGATTTCTTCGTCTCGGCAGCCAACGCGGCGGCCATCGCGGCCCTCGACGCTTGGCGCGGCTGGCCCGGCCTCAAGACGGTGCTCTGCGGCCCGCCTGGGTCTGGCAAGACCCATCTGGCCCACGTCTGGGCGGAGGAGACAGGCGCCGGGATCGTGCCCGCCGAAAGTCTTGCTGCAATCGCGCAAGGCGGCCCCGCGATGCCAGACCTCGCCCGCGGACCGCTGGTGGTGGAGGATTGCGACCGGATCGCCGCCGACGCAGGGGGCGAGACGGCGCTGTTCCATCTCCACAACCTCATGGCAGCGGGGCGTCAGCCGCTCCTGCTCACCGCCGCGGGCGTGCCGCGCGACTGGGGTCTGGCGCTCCCCGATCTGGCGAGCCGGGTGGCGGCCGCCCCGCTCGCACGCCTTGCGGCACCCGACGACGCATTGCTGTCGGCGGTGCTGGTAAAGCTCTTTGCCGACCGCCAGCTGTCGGTGGCACCATTGGTGGTGGCCTACCTGCTGACCCGCATGGACCGCAGCTTCGCCGCCGCGCGGAGCCTCGTGGCCACCCTCGATGCCGCCGCACTTGCGCGCGGAACGCCCGTCACCCGCCCGCTGGCGGCCTCGGTGCTGGACTGGCCTTGATCCGTGTCACATGCCTGTCACATTCCCTGCCCAGAAGGCTGAAACGATGACCCAGGCAGATTTCCTCAAATCCCCGTTCCCCAAGCCGCTGGCCCTGCCACCCGGCGACGCGACCGGCCCGCGCCGGTTCTTCAACCGCGAGATGTCGTGGCTCGCCTTCAACTGGCGCGTGCTCGACGAGGCGACCAACCCCGCCGTCCCGCTCCTGGAGCGGCTGCGGTTCCTGTCGATCTCGGCCACCAACCTCGACGAGTTCTACTCCGTCCGCGTGGCGGGATTGCGCGCGCTGATGCGGACCGGGCGGAATGCGGTGTCGGTGGATGGCCTGACGCCGGCGGAGCAGCTTGCGCTGATCAACACCGACGCGCGCCGGTTGATGCAGACCCAGCAGACCACGCTCAACCGCCTGAAGAAGGAGATGGAGGGGCGCGGCATCTCCGTCGTGCCGCGCTCCAAACTCTCCGCGCGCGATCTGCGGCATCTGGAGGAGGTGTTCGTTGGCAAGGTGTTCCCGGTGCTGTCGCCGCTGGCCATCGACCCCGCGCATCCGTTTCCCTTCATCCCCAACACCGGCTTCTGCCTCGCGCTGGAGTTGGAGCGTCATAAGGACCGCCGCGTGCTACAGGCGCTGCTTCCCGTGCCGCAGCAGATCGCGCGCTTCGTGGCGTTGCCCGCCAAACCCGGCGAGGACCGTTTCGTGGCGCTGGAGGAGGTGCTGCTCCTCCATCTCGACATGCTCTTTCCGGGCTATGTCGATCACGGGCACTGCACCTTCCGCGTGCTGCGCGATTCCGATCTGGAGGTGGAGGAGGAGGCCGAGGATCTGGTGCGCGAGTTTGAGGTCGCGCTGAAGCGGCGCCGTCGTGGCGATGCGATCCGCCTCACCATGAGCCACGGCGCGCCCCGCGGCCTGCGCGACATCATCATGCGCGAGCTGCATGTGACCGCCGACGACACGATAGAATTGCGCGGCCTTCTTGGGATGGCCGACCTGAAGGAGCTGGTGCTGGCATCGCGGAAAGACCTGATGTGGCCGCCCTTCACGCCGCGCGTGCCGGAACGCGTGCAGGACCACGACGGCGACATGTTCGCCGCAATCCGGCAAAAGGACATGCTGCTCCATCACCCCTACGAGACGTTCGACATGGTGGTGCGCTTTCTGGAACAGGCGGCGCGCGACCCGGACGTGCTGGCGATCAAGCAGACGCTCTATCGCACCTCCGTAGAAAGCCCGGTGGTCGCGGCGCTCTGCGAGGCGGCAGAGGCGGGCAAGTCCGTCACGGCGCTGGTGGAACTGAAGGCCCGCTTCGACGAGGCCGCGAACATCCGCCAGTCGCGTCGGCTGGACCGGGCGGGCGCGCATGTCGTCTACGGCTTCATGCGCTACAAGACGCACGCCAAGATCTCGACCGTCGTGCGGCGCGAGGGCGACGCGCTCGTGACCTACACCCATTACGGCACCGGGAACTACCATCCGATCACCGCGCGGATCTACACGGACCTGTCGTTCTTCACCTGCGATCCGGCGTTGGGGCGGGATGCGACCAAGGTCTTCAACTACCTTTCCGGCAACGTGGAGCCGTCGGGGCTGGAAAACCTCGCGATTGCGCCGATCGACCTCAAGTCGCGTCTTCTGGGACTGATCGCGGCGGAGGCCGATCACGCCCGCGCGGGACGCCCGGCGGAGATCTGGGGCAAGATCAACAGCCTCGTGGAGCCTGACATCATCGACGCGCTCTATGCCGCCTCGGACGCGGGCGTGCGGATCAGCCTCGTCGTGCGCGGCATCTGCGCGCTGCGCCCCGGCATAAAGGGCCTGAGCGACAACATCCGCGTGAAAAGCATCGTCGGGCGCTTTCTGGAACACAGCCGGATCGTCTGTTTCGGCAGCGGCCACGGGCTGCCGTCGCGCAAGGCGCGCGTGTTCCTCTCCTCCGCCGACTGGATGGGGCGCAACCTCACGCGCCGGGTGGAAACGCTGGTCGAGGCGATGAACCCGACCGTGAAGGCGCAGATCGTGAACCAGATCATGGCCGCCAACATGGCCGACGAGGCGCAAAGCTGGGTGCTCGCCTCCGATGGCCACTACGTCCGTGATCTGGGGTCCGGCGAGGGCACGCTCTTCAACTGCCACCGCTTCTTCATGGAAAACCCCTCCCTGTCGGGGCGCGGCACCGCGGGGGCCAAGGACGTGCCGAAACTGGCGCACACCACCGACGACGCCCCCGCCTGACCCGGCATGGGGATTGAGACAGACGCTTGCCGGGCACATAATCGTCCGCACCACAGTCGGGAGAAACCGGAATGACCGATGCCTCGAAGCCGTCCCCTGACCCTGCCGGGGACGAATGGGGGCCGTTCGGACGGCCGCTCTTTGACGACCCGTCGGTGCGCGCGCTGGCGCGGGTGGGAGTGGTTGACGTGGGCTCCAACTCCGTCCGCATGGTGGTTTTCGACGGGGCCGCACGCTCGCCCGCCTATTTCTACAACGAAAAGCTGATGGCCGGTCTGGGTCAGGGACTGGCGGAGACCGGGCGCCTCAACCCGCGCGGGCGGGCGCGGGCGATGGTCGCGCTCAAGCGGTTCGCGCTTCTGGCCGGGGATATGGGGGCTGCTCCGCTGACTTGCGTCGCCACGGCCGCGGTGCGCGAGGCGACCGACGGCCCGGCGTTTCAGGCCGAGGTGGAGGCGGAGACCGGCCTCCGGCTCCATGTCATAGACGGGGCGGAGGAGGCGCGACTGTCGGCGCAGGGCGTGCTGTTGGGCTGGCCCGACGCGAAGGGCATCGTCTGCGACATCGGCGGCTCCTCGATGGAGCTGGCCCGCGTTGGCGGTGGCAAGGTCGGCAAGCGCATGACCTCACCGCTCGGACCCTTCCGGTTGCAGCAGGTGGAGGGCGGCGTGGCCAAGCGCCGCGCCCTGATCGCGCGCATCGTAAAGACGCTGAAGGACAGGATGGAGCCCGACGGCGACCGCATCTACCGCGTCGGGGGCTCGTGGCGCGCCATCGCGCGCCTGGACATGGAGCGGCGGAACTACCCGCTGACGGTGCTTCACGAATACCGCATGACCCCGAAATCGCTGCTGGACACGCTGGACTGGATCGGCGTGAACGACCCCGCGATCCTGCGCGCCCGCACCGGCACCTCCTCGGATCGCATGGAACTGGTGCCGCTGGCCTGCGAGGTGCTCCGCGAACTGATCCTCGTCTTCAAGCCCAAGGAGATCGACGTCTCCTCCTATGGCATCCGCGAAGGGTTGCTCTATGAGCAGATGCCCGACCGCCTGCGCGCCCGCGATCCGCTGCTGGAGGCCGCGCGCTTTGCCGAGATGACCTCGGCCCGGCTGCCGGGGTTCGGCAAGAAGCTCTACACCTTCCTGCTGCCGATCTATGCCAACGCCCCGCCGGAGCGTCTGCGCCTCGTGAAGGCCGCATGCCTGCTCCACGACACCACATGGCGTGCGCATCCCGATTACCGCGCCGAGGTCTGCTTCGACAACGCGACGCGCGCGAACCTCGGCGGGCTCGACCATGCGGGCCGCGTCTTCCTCGGGCTGGCGCTTCTGCACCGCTACAAGAACAGCCGCTCCGGCTCCCGGCTGGAGCCGCTGTTCCGGCTGCTGTCGGACGAGGATATCCAGGCGGCCGAGGTCTTGGGCAAGGCAATGCGCTTCGGCGCCATGTTTTCCGCCGCAGGGCCCGAGAGCGCGGGCACGCTGCGCTGGACCGAAAAGAAGCGCATCCTCCGCCTCACCCTCACCCCGCTGGGCGAGGGCCTCTTCGGCGAGGTCACCCGCTCGCGCTTCAACGGCCTCGCCTCCGCCCTGCGCGCGACGGGGGAGGTGACGGAGGAATGACGTGTCAGGCGCCATTGGCGCGCCCGGCGCTTTGCCGGTCCGGTTCCGCGCTGTGGTGGTCGAGTGACGGTCCCCCCACTTGCGTCCGGCGCGGGGTCACAGAATCATTGTCATCCCAACTTGCGTTTGCAATCTGTAAACCATTCTTAACGAGGAGCATGATGTGAGATTTCTGATAGCAGCGGCGCTTGTCGCGATGGCGGGCGTGCAGGCGAGTGCAGCGACTGTCAATTTCACATACCAATCAGGGCCAGCAAAGTTGGCTAAATCCTGTATTGTGAGAGATGTTGAGGACTCTTGTACCAATCCGATAGTCGTTGCGCGACCGGTTCCCGGTCTGCGTCAAGTCTCTTTCGAAATCCCATTTACGTTCGATACCAACGACGTTCAGTTCGAGAATGGCATTGGAACCATCGATCTCTCCTCCGGTAGCGATTCCTTGGGAGCGACCGGTCCGATGAGACTGAAGAACGATAGAACGGGTGCGCTGGTCACCGAGTATTTTGAACCCTATCCCCGTGACATAGAATTGAAAGTAGATGCAAGGTTCAATGTCCTCGATATCCGATATGAGTCCGAGTTTGGTGATGAAGACGGTTCCTACCGGCGCTGGTTTGTCGATATCTACAAGAATAATCCGATCGTGTCGTTCTGGGAATATCTTCCGCCGAGCGATCCGTTCTCCAATAACATTCGCCTTGAGACATTTACGGCAGACGGCAATTTCGGCGCTCCCGTCCCGCTACCCGCAAGCGCACCCTTGCTTCTTGGTGCGCTCGCCTTCGGTGCGATGCTGCGGCGTCGGACAAACAATGTCAGGCACCCTCGGGACTGCTGAAAACAGGGTACGGCCTCGATAAGTAAATGACCCGCCATCTGCTCGGCGGGTCCGTTTTTCGGTCAGTGCTGCCATGTCGGCCTCGACCATCCTAGATCCGCAACAACCCGGACGAAAGCTCGCCTTTGACAGCCCCCCCCATTGACCGCACACACGTGCCGCCTCCTTCGCCCGTCTCCTAAAACCCCCTTCGGTATCTCCCATGCACCTCCGCCTCGATCATATCGCCATCTCCTGCACCGACCTCGCCCAGGGTGCGGCGGCGGTGGAGTCGGCGCTGGGCGTCTCGCTCGCTCCGGGGGGCAGGCATGCGCTGATGAGCACGCACAACCGGCTGCTGGGCTGCGGCGATACCTATCTGGAGGTCATCGCGCCCGACGCGGACGCACCGGACCCGGGGCGGCCGCGCTGGTTCGACCTCGACCGGTTCACCGGGCCGCCGCGGCTTACGAACTGGATCGCGGCGACGGACGATCTCGACGCGGCGCTGGCGGAGGCGCCTCCGGGCACCGGCATCGCGACCGACCTCACGCGCGGCGATCTGAGCTGGCGCATGGCGATCCCGCCCGACGGCCGCCTGCCCTTCGGGGACGCTTTCCCGGCGCTCATCCAGTGGAACGGCAATGCCCATCCCACGGGCCGCCTGCCCGACTCCGGCCTGCGGCTGGTCCGGCTGGAGATCGCGCATCCCGACGCCGAGGCGCTTGCCGCCATCCTGACGCGGATGATCCCCGACCCGCGGATCGAGGTGTCGCCCGGCGCGGTCAAGGCCATGCGCGCGACCTATCGGACCGATAGCGGCGAGCGCAGCATCGACGGCTGATCCCGTGATTTCCGGCCCTGACAGCCCCCCCACCCCGCGCTATATTCCGGTCATGTCGATCTGGTCCCGCATCAGTGCCGCCCTCGCCACCCTCGCGTCCGGCGAGGGGCTCGGCGCGCTTTTCGACCGGCTGCGCGGAATGCGGGAGGGGACGCCGGACCGATCCGTCGGCTTCACCATTGCGGTCATCGCGCTCGGTGCCAAGATGGCCAAGGCCGACGGCCACGTCAGCCGCGACGAGGTGGCGACGTTCCGCGGCCTCTTCAAGATCCCGCCGGACGAGGAGGCCAACGCGGCCCGCGTGTTCAACCTTGCACGGCAGGACGTTGCAGGGTTCGACATCTATGCGGGCAAGATCCGCGCGATGTTTCCCGAGCCCGACAGCAAGACCCTGATCGACCTCGCCGAGGCGCTCTTTGCCATCGCCCTCGCCGACGGGTCCTATCACCCCGACGAGGATGCCTTTCTGGCCGAGGTCGCGCGCATCTTCGGGCTGGGGGAGCCATGCTTTCGCGCCATGCGCGCGCGGTTCGTTGAAGGCGCGCTGCGCGATCCCTACGACGTGCTGGGTGTCCCCGCGGGCACGCCGATCCGCGATGTCCGCGCGGCGTGGCGCCAGGCGGTGCGCGACACACATCCCGACCGCATGATTGCGCGCGGCGTGCCAACGGAGGCGGTGCAACTGGCTTCGCGCAGGCTCGTCGCGATCAATGCGGCGTGGGAGGAGATCAACGCAAAGCGCGCGGCCTGAGAGCGTCCGGGACCGCCCTGCGTCTGTCGCCACAGCGCGATCATCCCTTTGATCGGCCGTGGCACCCCCCTATATCCAAGGCAACGGGAGACTCCATGAAAACACTCTGCGCCGTCCTCCTTGCCATGGCCCTGCCCTTCGCGGCGCTGTCGCAGGATCGCCCTGCCCCCCCTCTTGATGCGGGGTCCGTGTCGCTATCGGACTATCAGTGGATCAAGCGTCCGGTCCTGGTGTTCGCGAACTCTCCGCTCGATCCCTCTTTCATCCAGCAGATGGAGCTGATCGCGGAGAATCCCAAGGCGCTGGAGGACCGCGACGTGGTGCTGATTGTCGACACCACGCCCGAGCCGCCCTCGGCCGCGCGCAAGCGTTTCCGGCCGCGGGGGTTCTCGCTGGTGCTGGTGGACAAGGACGGCGCCACGACGCTCCGCAAGCCCCTGCCCTGGTCGGTGCGGGAGATCACGCGCGCCATCGACAAGTTCCCCAACGCGCGCGAGGAACGGCTGGAGAAATACCCGGCGGGGCGATGACCCGACCGCGCGGTGAGGGAATTGTCTTTCGGGCGGTTCGCGCCTATGTTGGACGCATGGAAACGAGGAGCAGGGCCATGGCAGCGATCTCCTACGCGCCGAAACCGATCACGGGTCGGACCGGGCCGAAGCCGGGTTACTGACCGGCCGCGCGCTCTCGGCCTCCACGTAAGCGAGAAGCTCGGGCTTCAGGGCGGCGAGCCTGCGCTCCTCCTCCGCCCTCCGCAACATGCCGAGCCGCGCGGTGGCGTTCGCCCCGCCTGAGAGATGGGCCTGCATCATCGTCAGCGCATCCTCCCCCAGAACCAGCGCCTCCAGCTTCATCGACAGGTAGTCGCGATACATCTCCGCCGCCCTGTCCGCGCCGATGCGCTGGACCCGGACCGACCGCAGATCGCCGATCATCGCCGATATGACGGTGAGCTGACTGTAATAGAGCACGACCGGATCGACCGTCGCCCGGGGCAGCACATGGATGTCGGCCACGATGGCGCGAAAGACCATGTCATTATGCTCGGTCGGGATGACCGGAAAATAGCCGGGCTCCTGCTCGATCCGTTGGGCGATCCGCGCACCGTAGGCCGCGATGTCGTCGCGACGGAGTGCTGCGAGGTAGGCGCGGATCTCGGCATAAAGCGCGCGCTGCACGTCGCGCACCCGCTCGGCCCGGACGGCGGCATCGCGCTTGCGGTTCTGCCAGCCGTTCACGATCCAGCCGAGCGAGACGAAGATTCCGCCGATCAGCGCGGCCTCGGTCGCGGGGTTCAGCGTGGCGAGCCACGGGATCACCGGGACGTGGCCCCGGCACCCGGGTCGGACCAGCGCCTCATCCTCTCACGCAAAGGACCGCCCGGGCGCTTGGCCCGGACGGTCCATCCCATATCGGATGGGGCAGCGGCGGCTCAGTAGCAGCCGTTCACGCCGGGAACGGCGCAGGAGCCGCCGCCGATCACGGCGCCGAGCAGGGCGCCCTTGGTCCGGCCGCCACCCGTGGCGTCCGCGATCACGGCACCCGCGACGGCCCCGCCGACAGTCCGCGCCGCCGCCGAGTTCTGGATGCCGGAGCGGTTGTAACCGTTGTTATAGCCATTGTTGTAACCGCCCGGCGCACATCCGGCGAGCGCGAGGGCGGCCAAGGCCGTGAAAACAAGGGAAGATGTACGCATGCTGCAAAGCCTCTGAATGATGTTGTTATTGCCGACGAACATACGCCCTTTTCCGTCCGAATAAAGCGAAATTCGTGCGCGGGCGCAGGGGCCGGGCCGCCTAACCGTCCCGGTCCGGTCCCGTCCGTTCCGCAGGGGCCGCGAACACCGCCGGAAACGCAGCCTCCGCCCGGCGCCGGTCGAGCCGCAACATGGCCTCGTAGCTCTCCGCATCGAACGGATCTTCCGCGGGAACCACCTCGCGCCCGAACAGCCACGAGAGGCGTCCCGCATCGAGATTGCCGCGCTCGAACGGGTCCTCGCCGAACTGCGCCCAGAGGGCCGCGACAAAACCCTCGTCCGCGGCCCGGTCGCCCGACGCACGGTCGCGGAAGCGTTCCCGGGCGACGATGCGCGTGGGGCCGGACGCGCTTCCGCGCCGGATGACGAACTGGAAGTCGGTGCTGGGCAGCCTGCCGGGAAAGCCGCGATGCTTCAGCATGATGCCCCCCCAGCGGCCCCCATAACGCGCAACCGCCCGTCCATGCCGCCTTACTTGTATTTGCCAGTGTAGGTCGGTTCGGTCGTCACCGCACCCTGATCGACATAGACGACCTCTTCCTTCTTCGGCGCACAGGCCGCGACAAGGGCGAGGAGGCAAAGGCCGGTGGTCAGTCTCATGGTCTGGGTCATTCGCGCAATCCTTCTGTTCCCGTCCGTGCCGGACGAAGCGTCAGCGATCAGACTACCCGAAGGCCAGATGAAATGACACGGGTGCGGTGCGACTTTGTGCCCGGTCTGGCAGGCGGGACACGCACCCCGTCAGAATGCGTCCCAGACGCAGGTTCCGTCCTCGATCCGGTAGGCTTCGAAGAACTGCGTGACGTCGGGCGAGCTTTCGCCAAATGCGATCTCGCGGTCCGTGAAGGATACGATGATCTGCGTGGGCGGGGGGACGTTGTCCTTGACCTTCGGCAGCGCGTAGGTTTGGCAGAGATACTCGAGATCGGTCGCGGCGGTCTCGAAATCAACCCCGCCACCCGGTCCGATGGCCGGGGCGAGGAAACGGAACCGCACCACCATTCCGCCCGGGCCGGGGGCATCCTGTATCACGTCGATCGGCGTGACCGGCATCCCGGACGGAACGTGGACCCTGCCCGCATCGTTCATGGCCGCCCCCTTGCTTTCGGAACCAAGACTACCCGCCTCCCGTCGAATTCGCCAGAGCGAGCCTTCCTGCCGCCACCCTTCCCCTCGCAACTCTTCAGAAATGAGACCCCCATGCCGGTTCCGCTCATCACCGTCGGCCTTCTGATCTGCTCCAACATCTTCATGACGTTCGCGTGGTACGGGCATCTCAAGTTCCGCGCGGCACCGCTTTTCCTCGTGATCGTCATCAGCTGGGGCATCGCGTTCTTCGAGTATCTGCTGCAGGTGCCCGCCAACCGCATCGGCGCATCCGTGTTCAATGCTGCCCAACTCAAGACGATACAGGAGGTCATCACCCTCGCGGTCTTCGTCGTGTTCTCATGGGCCTATCTGGGGGAGCCGCCGACATGGAACCATGCCGTAGGCTTCGGCTTCATAGGGCTTGGCGCGTTCTTCATCTTTCACAAGGTGTTCTGAGCGACCCCTCAACGCTGCGCCAGCGCCGGATATTCGGCCATCTCCGGCCCGATGTTCATCGGCGCCA
>JBBSVE010000101.1:0-11027 GCA_038233815.1 Rhodobacterales bacterium | reverse complement strand
TCTCGGCATCGGGCTTCTGATCATCCTCTACGCCCGCTTCTATCTCTCCGCGCGCGATCCGATGGGGCAGTTCTATGCCTATCTCATGCTCTTCCAGGGCGCGATGGTGGGCATCGTGCTGTCCGACAACATCCTGCTTTTGCTGGTATTCTGGGAACTGACGTCGCTGTCGTCCTTCCTGCTCATCGGGTTCTGGAAGCATCTTCCCGAGGGTCGCCGGGGCGCCCGCATGGCGCTGAGCGTCACCGCGGCGGGCGGACTCGCCATGATCGCGGGGATGCTGATCCTAGGCCACGTCGCGGGCTCCTACGATCTGAGCGTGATTTTGGGGGCGCGGGAGGTGATCCAGTCGTCCACCTGGTATCTGCCGGCGCTGATCCTGATCCTGACCGGGGCGTTCGCGAAATCGGCACAGTTCCCGTTCCACTTTTGGTTGCCGCAGGCAATGTCGGCGCCGACGCCGGTGTCGGCCTATCTCCATTCCGCGACAATGGTGAAGGCGGGATTGTTCCTCATGGCGCGGCTCTGGCCGGTGCTGGCGGGGACCGACGCTTGGTTCTATATCGTCGCCACCACCGGCCTCGTCACGATGATCGTCGGCGCGGTGGTGGCGTTTTTCAAGGACGACCTGAAGGCGCTGCTGGCTTATTCCACGGTCAGCCATCTGGGCCTCATCACCATGCTTCTGGGGTTCGGGACCGGCCCTGCGGCGGTGGGGGCGATGTTCCACATCATCAACCACGCGACGTTCAAATGCGCGCTTTTCATGTGTGCGGGGATCGTCGATCACGGAGCCCATACCCGCGACATCCGGCGGTTGGGGGGGCTGCGGGTGCTGATGCCCATCACCTCGGCCATCGCCTGCATCGCCGCGCTGTCGATGGCGGGTATCCCGCCGCTGAACGGGTTCCTCTCCAAGGAGATGATGCTGGAACAGGCGGCCCATACGCCGTGGGCGGGGAGCCCCTATCTGCTGCCGGTGCTCGTCCTTCTGGGCACGGTCGCGTCAGTTGCCTATTCGTTCCGCCTCATCGCGCATGTCTTCCTCGGCCCGGTGCGCGAGGATTATCCCGAGCGGCCGGAGGATCCGGGCTTCGGGCTCTGGGCGGCTCCGGGGTTGCTCGCCCTCTTGGTGGTGGCGATCGGGCTCTTTCCGATGGCACTCGCGGGTGGGATCGTGACCGTCGCGGCGGCGGCCGTGACGGGGGCCACGTTCGGTGCCGGGCCGGTGGTGGAGATCGCGCTCTGGCACGGCCTCACCCCCGCGCTCTGGATGTCGGTGATTGCGGTCGTCGCGGGCTACGGCGTGCTCCGCGCCTTCGCGCCGCTCGACCGGGTCTGGCAGGCGATGCCCCGGCCGCATGCGAAGGCGATGTTCGAGGCGACCGTGCTCACCTTCGTCCGTGGCGCGCGGAGGGTCACGGACGGTCTGCACAACGGCGCGCTCACGCGCTATCTGGGCGTCGCGGTGCTGGCGATCCTCGGCAACAGCCTGCTGGCTTACGGGACCGGCACCCACACGCCCGGCACGCGGGCCCTGACCCCGGTGGAGCCGGTCGCCGCGGCGGGCTGGTTCATGTTGATGGCGTCCACCGTGTCGCTGTTCACCTACCACCGGAACCGGCTTCTGGCGCTGGTGCTGGTCGGCGTCATCGGCCTCATGGTGTCGGTCGGGTTCGCCTATCTCGCGGCCCCGGATCTGGCGCTGACGCAGATCCTGGTCGAGGTGGCGACGGTGATCCTTTTGCTGCTGGCGCTGAACTTTCTGCCCAAGCGCACGCCGGTGGAAAGCTCGCTGGGCCGGCGCGCGCGCGACGGGATCATCGCCTGCGCCACCGGACTTGGCGTCGGCGGGCTGATCTATGCGCTGATGATGCGCGACTTCGCCTTCCCGACCATCGCGGACTATCACTGGGCGATGGCCAAGGTCGGCGGCGGCGGGACCAATGTGGTCAACGTGATCCTTGTCGACTTCCGGGGCTATGACACCTACGGCGAGATCACGGTTCTGGGCATTGCCGGTCTCGCGATCTTTGCCCTGGTGGAGGTGCTCTTGCGCGGCGGTCCGGCGAACGACCGGCTGCTTGCCTGGAAGAACGACCAGACGCGGGCGGGCGACCGGCACCCGCTGATGATGGTCGTCTCCACCCGGATGATCCTGCCGGTGGCGCTGATGGTGGGGGTCTACATCTTTTTGCGCGGCCACAACGCGCCGGGCGGGGGATTCATTGCGGGCCTTGTCGTGGCGATCGCGGTGGTGATGCAATACATGGCCTCGGGGTTCGGCTGGACGTCGGCGCGCCAGCGCATCGACTATCACGCGCTCATCGCTTCGGGCGTCACCATCGCGGGGCTGACGGGTGCGGGGGCATGGCTCGCGGGCAAGCCGTTCCTGACCTCGGCCTTCGGCTATGTGTCGCCGCCCTTTGTGGAGAAGTTCGAGCTGGCGACGGCCGCGATCTTCGATCTGGGCGTGTTCCTGACCGTGATCGGCGCGGTGATGCTGGCGCTGGCCTCGATCAGCCGGATCGCGATCCGGGGCGGCGAGACGGTGGCGGCCACGCCCTTCGACATCCAGCCGGACGGGGAGGGGCGCGGCTGATGGAACTGCTCGTCGCCTCCGCCGTCGGCACCATGACCGCGTGCGGGACGTTCCTGCTGCTGCGACGCCGGACATTCCCGGTGATCGTGGGGCTGGCGCTGATCTCCTACGCCGTCAACATCTTCATTTTCGCGAGCGGGCGGCTCGCCATCGGAATGCCGCCCCTGCTCACGAGCGTCGCCGCGGGCCACACCGATCCGCTGACACAGGCGCTGGTGCTGACGGCCATCGTTATCAGTTTCGGCATGACGGCGGTGATCGTGGTCATGGCGTTGGGCTCGTTTCTGGAGACGGGATCGGACCGGATCGACATGACGCTGGGAGAGGCGGAGTTCGACGACAGCAAGCACGGCGAGGATGCCCGGTGAACCACTGGATCGTGGCCCCCGTCATCCTGCCCGCCCTTCTGGCACCGCTGATCGTGCTGGCGATGCGGCACGACCTGTCGCTGCAACGGATCTTTTCCGTCGCGGGGACGGCGGCGCTGGCGGTGCTGTCCATCGGGCTCATGGTCCATGCCTCGCGCGGCGGGCCGGAGGCCTATTATCTGGGCAACTGGCCCGCGCCGTTCGGGATCGTGCTCGTTCTCGACCGGCTGTCGGCATTGATGCTGGTGCTGACCTCGGTGCTGGCACTGGCGGTGCAGCTCTACGCGGTGGGGACGGGGTGGGACGCGCGGGGGCGGCATTTCCACATGCTGTTCCAGTTCCAGCTGATGGGCCTCAACGGCGCCTTTCTGACCGGGGATGCGTTCAACCTCTTCGTGTTCTTCGAGGTGCTGCTGATCGCGAGTTATGGGCTGATGATCCACGGCGGCGGCGCGCACCGGCTTCAGGCGGGGGTCCAGTATGTGGCCTACAACCTCGTCGGCTCGACGCTGTTCCTGTTCGGGCTCGCCACGCTCTATTCGGTGACGGGGACGCTCAACATGGCGGATCTAGCGATGAAGATGCCGGGTCTGCCTGCGGGTGACGCCTCGCTCGTGCGAGTGGCGGCGGTGATGCTGCTGATGGTGTTCGCGATCAAGGGGGCGCTGGTTCCGTTCCAGTTCTGGCTGCCGTCGACCTATACGTTCGCGCCGGGTGCGGTGGCGGCGCTGTTCGCGGTGATGACCAAGGTCGGCGCCTATGCGGTGATCCGGGTGTTTCCGCTGATCTTTCCGCTTGATACGCCCGCGACGGGGGAGCTGTTCGCCCGCCTCCTGATGCCCGCCGCACTGGCGACGTTGGCGGTGGGGGCGCTCGGCATCGTCGGGACGTCGGGGTTGGCGCGACTGGTGGCCTTTGCCGCGGTCTGGTCGATGGGCACGCTTTTCGTGGCCGTCGCGCAATTCACGCCTGAGGCGATGACGGCGGCGCTCTACTACCTGATCCACTCGACGCTTGCGACGGCGGCGCTGTTCCTGATCGCGGACCTCGTGCTCGACCGGCGCCATGACGACACGCTCCGCTCCGCGCTGCCCCGGATGGCGCAGAACGGCATCCTCGCCGCGTTCTTTTTCGTGGGGGCAATGGCGATGGCCGGGATGCCGCCGCTGCCGGGGTTTCTGGGCAAGCTGCTTGTCCTCGATGCGATCCGGGGGCCGGGGATGGGGCTGATCTGGTCCGTGGTGCTGGTGTCGTCCTTTCTGGCCATCGTGGGTTTCGCGCGGGCGGGGTCGATGCTGTTCTGGAAAAGCCATGCGGTCACGGTCACGCAAGACCCGCCCGGGCCCAAGCGCGAGCCGCTGGCCTTCACGATGCTCGGCGCGCTCATCGCGGGGCTGGTGGCGCTCAGCGTCTTTGCCGGGCCGGTGACGGGCTGGATCGACGGCCTCTCGGCCCAGATTTTCGCGCGCACGCCCTATATCGAGGCTGTGATGGCGCCGGAGAACCAGCCGGTGCACCGCATTCATGCCGACGATCCGGCGGCGACGGGCGCAGAGGAGGCGCACTGACAATGCTCCGCAGGCTCTTTCCGCATCCCTACCTCACAATCCTGCTGGCGGTAGTCTGGCTGATGCTGGTGAACCGGATGTCGCTGGGCTCCTTCATCTTTGCCGTGATCCTCGCCACGCTGGTCAGCCTGATCACCAATGCCTACTGGGTCCGGCGCCCGAAGGTCCGCCACCCGGTCGTGGCGCTGGCCTACATCCTGATCGTCGTGTGGGACATCATCCGTTCCAGCATCACGGTCGCGCGTCAGGTGCTGTTCACGCGCAACGACCGGCTGCGGCCGGCCTGGGTCGCCATTCCGCTCGACATCCAGACGCCGGAGGGGATCACCGTTCTGGCGGGGACCATCACCATGACGCCGGGCACGGTCACTGCGGACATGTCGGGTTGCGGGCGGGTGCTTTTGGTCCACTGCCTCCACGCGCCCGATCCCGGTGCCGTGCGCGACGAGATCAAGTCCCGCTACGAGGCCCGCCTGATGAGGATATTCGAATGATCGCCTATGCGCTCGGCTTTGCCTACGCCTGCTTCGGTCTCGGGCTGGTGATGAACATCTGGCGCATCTTCCGTGCGCCCGGTGTCACAGACCGGGTGCTGGCGCTCGACACGATGGTCATCAACGTGATCGCGCTGATCGGGCTTTACGGCATCTCCACCGGATCGCCGGTCTATTTCGAGGCCGCACTTCTGTTCGCGATGACCGGGTTCGTGTCGACGGTGGCCTACTGCAAGTTCATCCTGCGCGGCGACATCATCGAATGACCCAGCAAATCGCCGAAATCGCAATATCCCTCCTTCTCGTCATCGCGGGGATCTTCGGGCTGTCGGGAAGCTGGGGGCTCATCAAGCTGCCGCGCCTGATGATGCGGCTCCATTCGCCCACCACGGCCACGACGCTGGGGGTCGGCTGCGTGCTGATCGCGTCCGTGGTGCGGTCGTGGTTTCTGGAAGGCACGCAGACCTGGCACGAGATCCTGATCATGCTGTTCCTCGTCCTGACCGCGCCGATCACCGCCAACTTCATCGCCAAGGCCCACCTCCACCGCCACCGGGAGGAGGAGCGCGACCTGCCCGACAGCGGGACGGGCCGCCAGTGGGCCACATTCGAGGATGAGAGCCTGAGCGTGCTCCCCGAGATGACCAAGGTCGGGCCGCCCGACCGCTGATCGCCGCCTTGCCAGCGCCGGTGCCCCATGCCACGCTTCACCCCGCACCGACGCGGAGTGCCCCGATGCCCACCACCCCAACGCCGCGTGACGACAGGCGTAATCCCGGGTTTCCGCTCGATCTCGACTGGGTGGCGGGGGTTGCGGCGAACCTGTCGGCGATCGAGCGTCGAGCGGGGTCTTTGCCCGGGCGCCGGACGGTGAAGAAGGATCATCAGGCGGCATGGCTCTGCAAGGCCTTGTCGTGCATCGACCTCACCACGCTGTCGGGCGACGATACGGCGGGGCGGGTGCAGCGGCTTTGTGCGAAAGCCCGCCAGCCGGTCCGCGCCGACATGCTGGAGCGTCTGGGGATGGAAGGGCTGACCGTCGGCGCGGTCTGCGTCTATCACGAGATGGTAGAGGTTGCCGTCCGCGCGCTGGAGGGGTCGGGCATTCCGGTCGCCGCCGTCTCCACCGGCTTTCCCGCGGGCTTGTCGCCGCTGCACCTCAGGATCGCGGAAATCGGGGAGAGTGTCGCGGCCGGAGCGGCGGAGATCGACATCGTGATCTCGCGCCGCCATGTGCTGACCGGGAATTGGCAGGCGCTCTACGACGAGATGCAGGCGATGCGCGCGGCGGCGGGGGCTGCCCACGTCAAGGCGATCCTCGCCACCGGGGAGCTTGGCACGCTCCGCAACGTGGCGCGCGCGAGCCTCGTGTGCATGATGGGGGGGGCCGATTTCATCAAGACCTCCACCGGCAAGGAAAGCGTGAACGCGACGCTTCCCGTCTCCCTCGTGATGATCCGCGCGATCCGGGACTATGAGGCGCGGACCGGGGTGCGGATCGGCTATAAGCCCGCAGGCGGGATATCCAAGGCGAAGGATGCGCTCGTCTACCTCGCGCTGATGCGGGAGGAGTTGGGCCTGCCCTGGGTCCAGCCCGACCTCTTTCGCATCGGCGCCTCCTCACTTCTGGGCGATATCGAGCGTCAGCTGGAGCATTACCTGACTGGCGCCTATTCCGCCGCCAACCGCCATCCGATGGGCTGACCGATGAACATACGCGAGTTATTCGACAGCATGGACTACGGCCCAGCCCCGGAATCGCCCGCCGAGGCGCTGGACTGGCTGGCGCGGCACGCAGGCTCCTTCGGTCCCTGGATCGACGGGGCCTTCCAGCCGCCGGGGGATCTGTTCGAGACCCGCAACCCCGCCACCGGGCAGACGCTCGCCCGCGTCACGCAAGGGTCGGCGGCGGATGTGGATGCGGCAGTGGCGGCCGCCCGGGGCGCGCAGGCGGCGTGGGGCGCGCGCACGGGTCATGGCCGCGCGCGGGTGCTCTATGCACTGGCGCGGATGGTGCAGAAGCACGCGCGCCTGTTCGCGGTGCTGGAAACGCTCGACACCGGCAAGCCCGTGCGCGAAAGCCGCGACATCGACGTGCCGCTGGTGGCGCGGCATTTCAGCTATCACGCGGGGTTGGCGCAGCTCGCCCCGGCGGAGCTTCCGGGTCTTGTCCCGCACGGCGTCTGCGGGGCGGTGATCCCGTGGAACTTCCCGCTCCTGATCCTTTCGTGGAAGGTGGCGCCCGCGTTGGCTGCGGGCAATGCCGTGGTCCTGAAGCCCGCGGAATACACCCCGCTCACCGCCCTTCTGTTTGCGGAGCTGGCGCGCGCGGCGGGGCTGCCCGACGGCCTTCTGAACGTCGTCACCGGGGACGGGGAGACGGGCGCGTGTCTGGTCGCGCATCCTGATGTGGACAAGATCGCCTTCACCGGCTCCACCGACGTGGGCCGCGCGATCCGGCGCGCCACGGCGGGAACCGGCAAGGCGCTGTCGCTGGAGCTGGGCGGCAAGTCGCCCTACATCGTGTTCGACGACGCCGATCTCGACAGCGCGGTGGAGGGGCTGGTCGATGCGATCTGGTTCAATGGCGGGCAGGTCTGCTGTGCCGGATCGCGGCTTTTGGTGCAGGAGGGCGTTGCCGCGCGCCTCCACGCCAAGCTGCGCGCACGGATGGACCGGCTGCGGCTCGGCGATCCGCTCGACAAATGCACCGACGTGGGGGCCATCGTGGACCCAGTGCAGCGCGACCGGATCGCGGGAATGGTGGCTGCATCGGAGGGGGAGCATTACATCTCTCCCGGCCCGGTGCCCGGGGGCTGCTTCTATCCGCCGACACTGATCACCGGGCTCCATGCCGCGAGCCCGCTGATGCAGGAGGAGGTGTTCGGCCCGGTCCTCGTCTCCATGACCTTCCGCACTCCGGCGGAGGCGGTGGCACTGGCCAACGACACGCGCTACGGGTTGGCGGCAAGCGTGTGGACCGAGAACCTGAATCTCGCGCTGGGATGTGCGCCGAAGATCCGGGCCGGGGTGGTCTGGATCAACGGCGCAAACATGCTCGACGCGGCGGCGGGATTCGGCGGGGTCCGCGACAGCGGCTTTGGCCGCGATGGCGGGTGGGAGGGTCTGCGCGCCTATCTGCGCCCCCGACCCGTGCCGCAGGTTTCAGCGCCCGTGTCTGCCGCGGTGGTGGCGGAGCCTGACCGTCTGGACCGGACGGCAAAGCTCACCATCGGTGGCAAACAGGTGCGCCCCGATGGCGGCTATTCGCGTGTGGTCACGTCACCAGACGGCCGCCGTGTCGGCGAGGTCGGGATCGGCAACCGCAAGGACATCCGCAACGCGGTGGAGGCGGCCCGTGGCGCGACCGGCTGGGCGCAGGCCACGGCGCATCTGCGCGCGCAGGTAATCTATTTCATCGCAGAGAACCTCGCCGCCCGGTCGGCGGAGTTCGCGCGCCGTATCGCCGACATGACCGGCCGCGACGGGGAGGCCGAGGTGGAGGCCGCGATCGATACGCTCTTTACCCATGCCGCGTGGGCGGATGCGCTCGACGGGCGGGTGAAACCGGTGCCGATCCGGGGCGTGGCGCTCGGCATGAACGAGCCGGTCGGCACCATCGGCGTGATCTGCCCCGACGACGCCCCGCTGCTGGGTCTCGTGGCGCTGATGGCCCCCGCGATCGCCATGGGCAACGCCTGCGTTCTGGTGCCTTCGCGACACGCGCCACTCTGTGCCACCGATCTGGCTCAGGTGCTCGCCACGTCGGACCTGCCCGGCGGCGTGGTCAATATCGTAACCGGCGAAGCGGCAGCGCTGGCGGGGACGCTGGCGGCACATCTCGACGTGGACGCGGTCTGGTGCTTTGCGGATGCGGTCATCTGCGCAACGGTGGAGCGGGAGGCGGCGGGGAACCTCAAGCGCACCTGGACCGGCATGGGACGCGCGGTCGACTGGGCCGCGTTCGACGCGCGCGAAGCACTGCGCCACGCGACGGAGGTCAAGACGGTCTGGGTGCCTTGGGGGGAGTGACGCTCACTCCAGCCGGAAGCTAAAGTTGCGGACATCCCGTTGTCGGCGAAGGTCCGTTCCAGTGTGCCGCCGCGCTGCGGCTCGACCTGCATCCCCATCAGGAGAGAGCCGAACCCGGTGATCTCCGGCCCTTTCGGGCGGGGACCGTCGCGTTCCGTCCAGTGGAATTCCAGCGTCCGGTCACGCCGCTGTAAGTCGAGCGGAAGGCTGTCCTTGCTGTCCGAAAGCGCGCGGCATTTCGCGGCATTCCTCGCCAGTTCGTGGACACCATGCTCAGCGCGAGCGATTGGCGCAACTCGACGTCGACGTCGGGACCGGACACTGTCACGCGCGCTTCCCCGAAGGCGTCGAGCCCGGTCCGCGCGATGTCGTGCACGTTCACGTGGGTCCAGGCACTACCGTTCAGCAGCGAATAGGCCCGCGCCATCGATTGCAGGCGTTCCTTCAGCGCAGTCACGGTTTCCGGCGCGACCTTGGAGGCCCGGAGCGAGGACCGCACGATGGTGGTGACGACCGCCTGCATGTTCTTCACGCGGTGATTGCGCTCCGCGATCAGCACTTGCTGCTGTGCCTTCGATTGCGCCAGCGTCGTCACGTCGACGAAGGCCACGACCGCACCGATGATCGCGCCCTTACGCGTCGCGGTATGGTATCAGCCGCGCCAGATAATGCACGCTATCGTCGCTGCCCGTCATCCGGTGTTCGTGCCGCTCGCAGGTGCGGAAGACGTCGCGGATCTTGGCCTGCAACGCTGGATACTCGCGCACGGAGGCGAGATCGGTCAGCGGCCGCCCGACATCGCCGGTCCTCAGGTTGAACATCTCCGCCGCCGCCGGGGTAAGGTGCGGATCACCAGATGTGCGTCGACAAACACAGTCGCGATCTGCGTCGATCCGAAGAGGTTGCGAAGGTCGGAATTGGCGGTGTCCAGCTCGTCGATCTTGCCGGTCAGCTCGGCGTCGATCGTGTTCGTCCCCTCGTTGAGCGACTGCATCTCTTCCTCGAAAGCCTCAAGCGAATCGTGCGCCTCCTCGCTGACCGATACCAGCTCCTCGTTGGCGCTTTTCAGCTCCTCCAGCGCGGCCACGTATTCCTCCACCGTGCCTTGCAGACGCTCGCGGGTCTCGCTCAGTTTGGCCTCGGCCGCATCGCCGGGCATGGGCGGCGCGGGCGAGCCCGGATCGGCCTCCTCAACGTCCAGAAGGACCATGAAAAGCCGCGTGCGATCGCCCGACCTTGCAACCGCTCCACCTTCAGGCCGATCCTGCGCGCGTGACCCGATAGCGTGCTGCCCGACAAATTGCGGCGCCGCACCCTCGTTCCGTCCGCCACGGACTGGCGGAGGGCCGCCCGGATCTCCAGGCACAGATCGCGGTGCACCGTTTCCTTGAGGTTGCGGCCGGGCGCGCCGTGCGGCAGCTCCACGAACCGCCCTGTTCCGGTGGAGACGATCTCGCCGTCCTCGCGCACCACGATGTGGGCGGGGTGTGCCGCTCGAGGATGTGACGCTCCACCCGGTTGCGCAGGTTCGCACTTGACGTAGCGTCACGCGACGATCCGGGCGGGCTGCGGTGCAAGGCGCCTGAGGTCGGGCTCCAGTGCCGCCCCGCATTCCCCGACGCGCGGAACACGAAGTTCTTCTTGTCCACCGCCTCTAACAGGTCGTCGTGCTGGCTGATGCTTTCCGACGTGCTGAGGAACAGCTAGCCGTTTGATCCCACGGTTTGATGGTGCGATCCTTTCTCAGGAATGGAAGGAGGCATCATGGGCCAGGTTGGTCACGGGAGCGCCGCGACCACGTTCGCCGTCAGAGCTGCACTAGCAGTGATCGACTGCCCGGCAATCGCTGCTTGCAGCGATGAGTGGCTCTGTTGCACAAAGCTTGTGATACCCGAGGTTCCCCTTTCCCCGGATGGGTTCATCCCACGGCTTCTGTGACAGGGATGCCAAGGGCGGTGTAGCC
>JBBSVE010000100.1:0-11215 GCA_038233815.1 Rhodobacterales bacterium | reverse complement strand
CGTCGCCTGCTTGTGCAACGAAACCAGCATCTGCGTTCCCCGTCCCGAACCTCGCGCAGGATGGATCTTGCCATGAACAGGGCAGTCCGGCGAGGGTCTATGTGATCGTCCGGGATGGAACACGTAGAGACAATCCGCCGCAAATACACTCCACCGCACCTTTCAGCCGGCCTATCCGTCTTTGATCCGCCACAGGCTGGTTTTAAACCGTCAGGGTCTCGGTGCTGGAAAAGAACATCGCTTGGCTCACGGCGCTGACCACTTGGTTCTCGGAATAGGGCTTGGTGATCAGGAAAGCCGGTTCCGGTCGCTCTCCGGTCAGCAGGCGTTCTGGGAAGGCGGTCACGAAAATCACCGGCAGATCTACGAACTGGCGCAGGATCTCGTTCACGGCATCGATTCCGGAGGAGTTGTCGGCGAGCTGGATATCCGCGAGGATCAGGTCGGGGCGTTCGCGTTTGGCAAGGGCCACGGCCTCCGTCCGAGTGCGGGCGATACCGGTGACCGCGTGGCCCATCTCGCCCACGATGGCGGCGATGTCCATGGCGATGATCGCCTCGTCCTCAATGATCATCACCTTGCCTTCGACCGACAACTGCATCTCGCTGTGCGCTGTGCCGATAAGCGCCACGACCTCATCCCGGTCCACGCCCATGATCGCCGCAATCTCGGCCTCGTCGAATCCCTCGATCGCGTGAAGAAGCAGCGCCTCGCGCGAATTGGGTGTCAGGTTCTCCATATGCCCTTGCGCGCGGGTCGAAAGGGAACCGTCCGGCTCTCCCAACGGCGCGCCGGCGGAGGCCCAGACCAGGTGGAACGCCCTGAACAGGCCAACCTTCGCAGCGGCCGGGTCCATCGCGGACGGATCTTCGAGAATAGCCTCGAGGGTCGCAAGCGCGTAATTGTCCCCGGTCGTCTGGCTGCCGGTCAATGCCCGTGCATAGCGACGCAGGAACGGGAGGTCACTGCCGATCGTTGCAGCAATGTCGTCCGGCGCGGTGTCTGGCATGTTTATTCCTCTGCGTCTTCTTTTGTTGGAACCGAACATTTAAACTGGCTGTTGGTTCCGTATCCGTGAACAGCCTCAAGTGAAAAAGATGTATGATCAAATGCCTGATGATCAGTCGGACCGCAATATGAAGCGTGAGATCGAGCAGAATCTGAAGCGCGTCTATGATGACGTCGTGGGGGAGGATGTGCCAGACCGATTCAAGCTCCTTCTCGCCCAGTTGCGGGAAAAGGACAGCCGGAGCGGTGGGCATAAATGACCGATCAGGAAATCGTTCATCCCGACCCGCGGGATGAGCTCACCAACTACCTCCCGTCGCTCCGCGCCTTCGCGATCAGCCTGACGCGCAACGTCGCGGCGGCCGATGATCTCGTGCAGGATACGATCGTTAAGGCATGGACAAATATAGACAAGTTTACCGTTGGCACCAACCTGCAGGGCTGGCTGTTCACGATCCTGCGCAACACGTTCTATTCGGACCGGCGCAAGCGCAAACGCGAGGTCGCTGACCCGGACGGCGCACATGCTGCGTCGCTCTATGTCCGGCCGGAACATGACGGGCGTCTGGCCTTCAACGACTTCCGGGCCGCTTTCGACCGCTTGTCACCGGAGCACCGCGAGGTTCTGATCCTCGTGGGGGCATCGGGTTTCTCGGTCGAAGAGGCTGCGGCCATGATGAATGTGGCGCCGGGGACGGTCAAAAGCCGGGCGAGCCGGGCGCGCAAGCGTCTGTGCGATTTCATGGGCATGAAGGATGGCGAGGACGTGCTCGGCAACATCGAGGGCGCGACACTCGCCGTCATGGGGCGGTCGGGAACGCAAGCGGCATGACGTTCCGCGGTTGGGCGGGAACCCAGCGACTGGGTTTCCGGCTGGCCATCCTGATGGCTGTGGCGCTCTTGCCGCTGGGGATCGTTGCTTACGCGCAGACACGAAACCTTGCCAATGAGGCGCAGGCGCGGACGGAAGCGGCCCTGCTTGGCGCCACACTCCGGGCTGCGTCGAGTGAGGTGGGGATCATCCGGCAGGCACGCGGGCTGGTGGAGGGGCTGGCGGTCAACGGGAGCCTGCTCGTCACCGATCCCGCGCAGTGCCAGTCCCTGCTGAGCCTCGCGCAACAGCGCGCCGATCATGTGGCGATCGTGACCTTCATTCCGATGTCGGGGCGGATGATCTGTTCGTCGACGGGACGCAGCTTCGACTATTCCGACGATCCGCTGTTTCTCAAGGCCCGCGACCTGCGCACGCCTTCGTTTCTGGTCAACACATCGGGACCGCTGACCGGGCAATCTGTTCTGGGCGTTCTGGAACCCGTGTTCGATGTGACCGGGACCAAGCTCGGCTTCATCTCTGCCTGGCTGCCCCACTCGCAGTTGAACGAGCGCAGTGCAAAGTCGATGCTGGCCCCCTCTGGCAAGGAAGATGCCGCGATCTCGTTCTGGACCTTCAGTCGCGACGGCGAGGTGCTGACGTCGAGCGTGGGTCTTGATGGGGTGAAGGCAATCCTGCCGGTGGACCGGACGCTGACAGATCTGGCCGACGACAGGGACGGCGTGTTCCGCGACCGCACCGCGGATGGGGAGGCGCGGACCTACGCCGTCGTGCCGCTGGCCGATGGCGATCTTTACCTGATGAGCAGCTGGAACGCCCGCGATGCCTCCGCGTTCGAGAGGTTCGGCGTCGATCCCAAGGTGTTTCCGATCCTGATGTGGCTGGCCGGTCTCTTCGCCTCAATCTGGGCGGCGGAACTGCTGGTTGGTCGTCACGTCCGGTTACTGCACCGCTCGATCTCCGCGTTCGCGTCGGGCGACCGGAGACGGCAGGAGATCGACCTTGCCGGCGCGCCGCTGGAGTTGCGGCAGATGGCCGAGTCCTATCTCATCATGACCGACAGCATCACCAAGGACGAGGCGCAGCTGGAGGATACGATCCACCAGAAGGACGTGCTCTTGCGCGAGGTGCATCATCGGGTGAAGAACAACCTGCAGCTCATCGCCTCGATCATGTCGATGCAGCTCCGCCGCGCCAGGAGCCCGGAGACGCGCGGGCTGCTCCGCAACCTGCAGGACCGGGTGATGTCGCTCGCCACCATTCACCGCGGTCTCTACCAGACGAGCGGGCTCGCCGATGTCCGTGCCGACGAGCTGTTGTCCGATATCGTGAAGCAGATCGTCAACCTCGGGAGTGGAGCGTCCGGCCGGTTCGCCATCGAGGAGGATTTCGACGACATTCGCCTGATCCCCGACCAAGCCGTGCCGCTTTCGCTTTTGCTGACCGAGGCGATGACCAACGCGATGCGATTCGGAACAGGGACGGGCACGGATCCGATCCGTATTGTCGTGCGGCTGAAGCGGTCCGGTCCGGGCGACGTGCGGCTGGAGGTTCGGAACAGCGCGAGCAACCCGGCACCACCCGACAGTGTGGAGGCGGGTCTCGGCGCGCAACTGATCGCTGCCTTCACGATGCAGGTGGGCGGCACACTCACGCAGGGGATGGACGGTGACGACTATACGCTGAGTGTCATCTTCCCGGTGGCCGCGCTGTCGGATGCGGAGCAGCGCGACCATCCGGCCGGAAAGCTGACAAAATCCACAGCGCGGGACTGATCGCCGTCAGCCCTTGAGTTGCGCGGCCAATTCGCGGGCCGCGACGTCGGCAAGGGCCGCGGCATTCTCGCGTTCTTCCTCCACCAGGTCCCGCGCACGACGGGTCAGGCGATCCCGCTCCGCCGCGAGATCGGTGTCGGAGCCGACACCCTTGGGCCGCAGCGCGTTGACCACCCCGCCGATGGCCAGTGCGGCCGCACCGGCCACAAGGGGGTGGTCGATGATCGCCTCGACCATGCCCGCGAGGTTCGATGGGCGTTCGACCTCCCGCGAATACTGGCGGGCACGCTGATCGGCCATCTCGGTCTGAGCGGAGTCCGAAAGATCGGAGAGTCCCACACGGAAGGCCGCATTCAGATCGGCGGCGAGCCCGTCGCGGAGGCTGCGCCGCTCCAGGGCAAAGTCCCGGGCCGAACTGCCGCGGGCCGCGATGCCCTGACGGGTCTTCTCCACATGAATGGCTTCGTCCTCGTCGATCCGGGCGAGGTCAACCTGCGCCTCTTCCTGAAGTCGGTTGGCCGCGATGAACCAGTCGTCGCCGCCCAGATCGGGGTAGTCTTCGTCACCGTCCTCATCGTCGCGCGAAACGGTCGCGCGCCCCACGAGGAGGAGCGCGAGCCCGCCACCGACAGCCAGCGCCGTCTTGGGATACTGCCGAACCGCCTTGATCGCGATACCGCCACCGGAGAGGAGGCTGCGCCCGATCTCCGCCGGCGAAAGGCCGTCGAGGCCGAGCCGCTCCTGCAAGGCCTGCAGAGTGTCGGAGATCTGCGTGCGGTTGTCGGTCAGGGCAGCTTCGATCTGGTCGGAGGGCCGGGCGCGGGGCTTGTCACGCTTCGGGTCGAGGGGTGTTTTGCGGCCTTGCATCTGGCGGTCCTTCCGTGACGAGTGCGTAGTCCTTGCGGACCGATCTTGTCGTGCGTGTCATTTTAAGTCTGGCGGGGTCGAGAAACCTCAGGCCGATCCATGCGAGCAGTCCGGTGATGAGAAACAATGCCGCCGTCACGACCAGTCCGGCCAGCGACGGTGCCAGACCTGCGGCAACCAGACCGGCGATACAGGTGACGACAAGGCTCCCGAGTCCAAGGAACAGGACCAAGGCCGCCGCGATCAGCGACCCTAATCCGGTCGCAACGCGCTTCAGCTTCTCCCTGAACTCACTCTTCGCCAGCGCGATCTCACCACGAACCTGGACCCCCGAACGATCCCAGAGGTCGACCAGAAGGTCGATGAACGAGGGTTCGTCGGGGGCAGGGGTCGGATCGTCGGGCCGGTCGCCGTCGGACATCAGCTAAGGCGGATCGGCAACTTGCGACCGCCGACGACGACATGGCGCGGACGGGCCGGCTTGGTGATCGAACGGCCGACGAGGAAGCCTGCCAGCGCCACGCCAGCGATGACCCAGCCCGGGTTGCGGCGCGCGAAATCTCGGCCCTGATCGTAGAGGTCGCCGTAATCCTGATCGCGGATCGTCTCCGTCAGATCCCGTGCACCGTCCGCGACCTGCGAGGCGAGATTGCGGGCCGTGCTCTTTGCGCTGTCATAGAGGTCGCTGGCCGACTCTTGAGCCGAATCGAGCGCAACCTTGCCCTTTTCGATCTTGGCCTTCGCGCGGGCGGCCGTTTCGGGGTATTCGTCGCGAAATTCGTCGGACATGCTCATCGTAGATCATCCTTGCTGCTGCACCGGTCGAAGACGCCGACCGCCGCATCGGTTTCGTGCGCGGCTTACGACCGTGCATCCAGACCCAAACGAACAGGCACGTCTTCGGTTCCCCGGTTGACGAGGCTATTGCTGTTTGCATCCTGCCGCCCCCCTTCGGCAAGGCAAGGCAAGGCCGGGCATGGGAACCCGCCGGGCGAGGCTGCGTTCGCTCAAAGCCGGTGGAGTTGTCTGCCGGTCGGAAATCGGAGGTCGACATGCTGGGCTGGGCTATCACGTTTCTCATCATCGCGCTGATCGCGGCGGCGCTCGGCTTCGGGGGCATCGCCGGTGCGTCGGTCGGAATCGCCAAGATCCTGTTCTTCGTCTTTATCGTGCTCTTCATCATCGCCATGGTGGCGCGCGCGATGCGCGGCAAGCCGCCCGTGTGATCCACACCCCGGGCTGGCGAACGGTTCGCCGGCCCTAGCGGATCTTGGCGTTCGGCGTGGGCGGTAACGGTTCCCTGCCGTCGTCCGTCAGGATGTAGACGCGGCGCTCCTCCACCACGACGGCAGTCAGCGGTCCGCCGTATGCGGCCCTCGAGTCGATATCGACGCGGTTGCCATAGTTCGTGGCATGATCGAGAGCCGTATGCCCGTGTACGATGAACGCGCCGAAGTCTTGCTTCACCTCCAGAAAGCCCCTGCGGATCCAGACGAGATCCGTCTCTTTCTGACGCGCCATCTCGATACCGGGGCGGATTCCGGCGTGGACAAAGATCGTATCCCCACGTTCCAGATAAAGCGGCAGCCCGGCCAGAAATGCCCGGTGCTCCGGCGGAACGGCGGCAACGGCTTCGGCATGGACAGGGCCGATGGGGCGGTCCGCCGCATGCAGGATGCCGTAGGAGGCCAGCGTCGCATCGCCGCCGATGCGCGGATTGAGGTAGCCGAGTTCCGGTGTCAGGCCCGGATCATGTGCCAGAGGATCGTCGAGGAACATCTGGAACATGCGATCGTGATTGCCCTTCAGCGTCACCCAGTTCTCCCCCCTCGCGTGGCCTGCGACGAGCGTGTCGAGCACGCCCTTGCTGTCCGGACCGCGGTCCACGAGGTCGCCGACATGGACCACCGGGGCCTCCGCATCTTTGGTCCGGGCTCGGTCACGGGCGATCCGGTCGTGGGCGGCCAGAAGGAGGTCGTTCTGGCCGTGGATGTCGCCGATGGCGTAGGTGCGCATGGGAGGGGCCTTTGCGTATGTCTCGTGGCGAACGGGGGGTTTCACACCCCCCGAACCCCCCGTGGGATATTTGGGGACAGAAAAAGAGATACGCGGTCAGATGACCTCGAACCGCAGCGGTTTGACCTGATTGAACATGCCGGTGCCTTCAAGCAATGCCACGATCTTCGGGTCGAGCGGCTGGTCGAGGTAGAGGATCGCGATGGCCTCGGATCCCGCCACCGAGCGGCCGAGCGTGAAGTTCGCGATATTGACGCCGTTCTTGCCCATTGTCATGCCCAGCAGGCCGATGATCCCGGGGACGTCCTCGTTGGTGGTGTAGAGCATGTGGCGTCCGATTTCGGCATCGATGTTGATGCCCTTGATCTGGATGAAGCGCGGTTTGCCGTCCGAAAAGCAGGTGCCGGCGATGGAGCGTTCGCGCTTGTCCGTCACCACCGTGAGCTTGATGAACGCGTCGAACACACCGGATTTTTCCTGGCTGGTGGTGGCAATCTGGATGCCGCGTTCGCGCGCCACCACGGGGGCGGAGACCATGTTCACGTCGGGGTTCGTGGCCTTCATGATGCCCGCGATGGCGGCGCAGTTCAGGGCCGCGAGGTTCATGCCCGCCACCGTTCCGTCGTAGAGGACGTTGATGGCGCGGAGCGGCTCGTCCGTCATCTGGCCCACGAAGGCGCCCAGATGTTCGGCAAGCTTCAGCCACGGACCCATCACCGCTGCTTCCTCCGACGTCACGGATGGCATGTTGAGCGCGTTCTGCACCGCGCCCGTCAGCAGGTAGTCCGACATCTGCTCGGCCACCTGAAGGGCCACGTTTTCCTGCGCCTCCGAGGTGGCGGCGCCAAGATGCGGGGTGCAGACGACGTTGGGGAGGCCGAAGAGAGGGCTTTCGCGCGCCGGCTCCACCTCGAACACGTCGAAGGCGGCGCCGGCGACATGGCCGGATTTCAGAGCCTCGGCCAGTGCCGCCTCATCCACCAAACCGCCGCGGGCGCAGTTGACGATGCGAACGCCGGGTTTCACCTTGGCCAGTGCCGCGGCGTCGAGGATGTTGCGGGTCTTTTCGGTCAGCGGCACATGGAGCGTGATGAAATCGGCGCGCGCGAGGAGGTCGTCGAGATCCAGCTTGGTCACGCCCATCGCCTTCGCCCGCTCCTCGCTCAGAAACGGATCATAGGCCACGACCTTCATGTGCAGCCCCAGCGCGCGGTCGCAGACGATCCCGCCGATGTTGCCTGCGCCGATCACGCCGAGGGTCTTGTTGAAAAGCTCCACCCCTAGGAAGCGCGACTTTTCCCATTTTCCGGCTTGGGTGGAGGCGTTGGCCTCGGGCAGTTGGCGCGCCACGGCGAACATCATGGCGATGGCATGTTCAGCGGTGGTGATGGAATTGCCGAACGGCGTGTTCATCACGATAACGCCCTTTGCGGAGGCTGCGGGGATGTCCACGTTGTCGACCCCGATGCCGGCGCGCGCGATGACGCGCAGGCGGTGGGCTTCGTCCAGCAGTTTGGCCGTGACCTTGGTGGCGGATCGGATGGCGAGGCCGTCGTAGCTGCCGATGATCGCGGCCAGTCTTTCCTTGTCGCGGCCGATCTCGGGCATGAAGTCGACGTCGATACCGCGGTCGCGGAAGATCTGGACGGCGGTTTCGGACAATTCGTCGGAGACGAGAACCTTGGGGGGCATGGGAATATCCTTGCAGGCAGCGGGCCGGACCCGCAAAAAACGTCAGGCGGTCGCGATCTCGGTCTCGAACGCCCAGCCGATCCAGGGCATCAGCGCCTCGATATCGGCAGTCTCCACGGTGGAGCCGCACCAGATCCGCAGACCGGGCGGGGCGTCGCGGTAGGCGCCGATATCGAAGGCCACGCCTTCCGCGTCCAGCCGCTTTGCCACCGCCTTGGCGAAGGTCGCGCCGTTGGCGATGCGCGGGTCGGTGAAGCGGAGGCAGACGGAGGTGGTCGAGGCATTTTCGGGGGCGAGCGCGAGGTTTTCCAGCCACGGGACGGAGGCCACGAAATCGGCGACCGCGCCCGCATTGGCCGTTGCCCGCGCGATCAGGGCCGGCAGGCCGCCGATGGACTTTGCCCATTTCAGCGCGACGAGGTAATCCTCCACCGCGAGCATCGAGGGCGTGTTGATCGTCTCGCCCCGAAAGAGGCCCTCGATCAGCCTGCCGCCCTTGGTGAGGCGGAAGATCTTCGGCAGCGGCCAGGGCGGGGTAAAGCTTTCCAGCCGTTCCACCGCGCGGGGGCCGAGGATCAGGACGCCGTGCGCGCCCTCGCCGCCCAGAACCTTTTGCCAGCTGAACGTCACGACATCGAGCTTGTCCCACGGCAGGTCCATCGCGAAGGCCGCACTCGTCGCATCGCAGATCGTGAGGCCGCTCCGGTTCGCCGGGATCGCATCGCCGTCCGCCACCCGGACGCCGGAGGTGGTGCCGTTCCAGGTAAAGACCACATCCTTGTCGAAATCGACCTCCTTGAGATCGACGATGGCACCGTAGGGCGCCGTGCGGACCGTCGCGTCGAGCTTCAGTTGCTTCACCGCGTCCGTCACCCAGCCTTCGCCGAACGACTCCCACGCCAGCATCTCGCACGGGCGCTGGCCCAGCAGGGACCACATCGCCATCTCGACGGCTCCGGTGTCGGAACCGGGCACGATAGCGACGCGGGTGTCCTCGGGGAGTCCGAGGATCTCCGCCGTGAGGTCGATCGCCTCCGCCAGCTTCGCCTTGCCGATGGCCGCACGGTGCGACCGGCCCAGCGGCGCGTCCGACAGCATGTCCAGCGAGAAGTTGGGGATTTTGGCACAGGGGCCGGATGAAAAACGCGGATTGACCGGCCGCGCGGCCGGGGTGGTCATGGTGGTCATGCTATCCTCACAGATATGCGCCCCTCGTTGGGGAGGGGTGTCCCGCCGACCGCACTATGCCGCCCGCCCGCCCCCTTCAAGCGGAAACGGCGCATCGGCATCGGTTTGCGACGCGCACGCCACTGGCCAAACGCGCGCGGCTTGCCTAGAGCGTGCGACCGGAGGCCCCGATGTTCACAGCGACCCTTCTGACGAACCCCGCCACTCCGACGCTGTCCCGCGCGCTGGTGGAGGCGTTGCGCAACGCCTGGGGCGGCGGCAAGGCACGCTGGCTCGCGCAAGGCGTTGCGGCGGAGTTTCCGTTGGACCATAGGCCCGGTAACCTTTGGACGGTGTGGGCGGACCTGCAGCGCGACGGCGTCGATCTGGCGGTGCAGGCGTCGGCGAACCGGCGCAAGCGCATCCTTCTGGCCGACATGGACAGCACGATGATCGGTCAGGAATGTATCGACGAGCTGGCCGACGAGGCGGGCGTCGGCGCGCAGGTGGCGGAGATCACGGCACGCGCGATGAACGGGGAGATCGACTTTTCCGCCGCCCTGCGCGCGCGGGTCGCACTTCTGGCGGGGCTGCCCGAGAGCACGATTGCCGCGGTGATCCGGACCCGGATCACGCTGACGCCGGGGGGGCGCGACCTCGTCGCGACAATGAAGGCCAACGGCGCGTGCACGGCGCTTGTGTCCGGCGGGTTCACGGACTTCGCGGACCGGATCGGTGCCACGCTCGGGTTCGACGAGACGCGGGCCAACCTTCTGACGATCGCGGACGGACGGCTGACCGGCACCGTGGCGGAACCGATCCTCGGGCGCGCGGCGAAGGCGGCGGCGCTGGAGGAGATCGCCGCCCGTGAGGGCCTCTCCCCCGCCGACGCGATGGCGGTGGGGGACGGGGCGAACGATCTCGGCATGCTCCAGCGCGCGGGTGCGGGCGTGGCGCTTCATGCCAAGTCCGCGGTGGCGGCGCAGTGCGAGCTGCGGATCAACCACGGCGACCTGACGGCGCTGCTCTATCTGCAGGGCTATGCGCGGGAGGATTTCGCCGCCGCTTAGGACCACGGACGGGCTACTTGCCCCAGTCCTCCGCCTGCATCTCGCGCAGGCGGCTGGCCGTGCGCTCGAACTCGAACGAGCCCGACCCTTCCATGTAGAGCTGTTCGGGCACATCGGCGGCGGAGGCGATGAGCCGCACCCGCGCCTCGTAGAGCGCGTCGATCAGCGTCACGAAACGCTTGGCCTCGTTGTAATTGTCCGAGGAGAGCTGCGGGATATCCTCCAGCACCAGCACCCGGACGGCATCCGCGATGGCGAGGTAATCGGCCGGGCCCAGCGGCTTGGCGCAGAGATCCCAGAACGTCGCCCGCCCGACGCCGTTGGCAAAACGCGGCACCACCACGTCGCGACCCGACACGGTCAGATGCAGGGCCTCGCCCTCGCCCCCCGCCAGATCGTGCCAGATCGCGTCGATCCGGCCCCGGACCTTGCCTGCGGGGTGGAAATAGACCTGCGCGCCCCGAAGCCGCGACTGACGGTAGTCGGTGGGCGTATCGAGCGCCACGACCTCCATGTTCGCACGCAGATGGTCGATGAAGGGCAGGAATGCCGCCCGGTTCAGCCCATCCTTGTAGAGATCCTCCGGCACCCGGTTCGAGGTCGCGACGATCGCCACCCCCGCCGCGTTCAGCATCTGGAAAAGCCGCCCAACGATCATCGCGTCGGTGATGTCGGTGATCTGCATTTCGTCGAAGGCCAGCAGGCGGATGTCGTGCGCCACCGCCTCGCCCACCGGGGCCAGCGCATCCTCCACGCCCTTCTGGCGGGCGGCGTGCATCCCGCGCTGG
>JBBSVE010000099.1:0-11548 GCA_038233815.1 Rhodobacterales bacterium | reverse complement strand
TCGGTGCCCTGCGCCTCGGCAACCCGCTTGAGCCGGAGACGACGCTGGGTCCGATGGCCCATGTCCGCTTTGCAGCCCTCGTGCGCGACCAGATCGCGGACGCGGTGGCGAAGGGCGCCCGCGCGCTGATCGACCCCTCGGATTTCCCGGCCGACGACGGCGGCGCCTACCTCGCACCGCAGGTGCTGGTCGATGTCGACCATTCCATGCGCGTGATGACGGAGGAGAGCTTCGGCCCGGTCGTGGGGATCATGAAGGTCTCGGGCGACGACGAGGCGGTGGGCCTGATGAACGACAGTCCCTACGGCCTCACCTGCGCGATCTGGACGAAGAACGCCGACGCGGCGGAGGCGATCGGCGCGCGGCTCCGGACCGGGACGGTGTTCATGAACCGGTGCGACTATCTCGACCCCGCGCTGTGCTGGACCGGCTGCAAGGATACCGGGCGCGGCGGATCGCTGTCGCATCTGGGGTATCATGCGGTGACGCGACCGAAATCCTATCATCTGAAGAAGGCCCCCAAATGACCCAGCAGGTCCCCAACCGCACCTGGTCCTACCCGACCGCGATCCGTTTTGGCGTGGGCCGCGTGGACGAACTTCCCGACGCCTGCCGGACGGCGGGCATCACGCGACCGCTTTTTGTGACCGACCGCGCGCTGGCCGCGCTGCCGATCACAGCCGCCGCGCTCGATACGCTGGATGCGGCGGGCCTTGGGCGGGCGGTCTTTTCCGACGTCGATCCGAACCCGAACGAGATCAACAGGGCCGCGGGCGTCGAGGCGTTCCGCACTGGCGGCCATGACGGCGTGGTGGCCTTCGGCGGCGGCTCCGCGCTCGATCTGGGCAAGATGATCGCGCTCATGGCGCACCAGCGCGACAGCCTCGAGGTCTGGGATCTGGAGGATGTGGACGACTGGTTCACCCGCGCCGATGCCGCAAAGATCGCCCCCCTGATCGCCGTCCCCACCACGGCGGGCACCGGGTCGGAGGTCGGGCGCGCGGGCGTGCTGACCAATTCCACGACCCATGTGAAGAAGATCATCTTCCACCCCAAACTCCTGCCCGCGGTCACGATCTGCGATCCGGCCCTCACCGTCGGCATGCCCGCCTTCATCACTGCGGGCACCGGGATGGACGCGCTGGCCCATTGCCTTGAGGCTTACTGCTCGCCGCACTACCACCCGATGAGCCAAGGCATCGCGCTGGAGGGGATGCGGCTGGTGCTGAAGAACCTGCCCCGCGTCCATGCCGATCCGGGCGACCTCTCGGCGCGCGCGCACATGATGTCGGCGGCGGCGATGGGTGCGGTCGCGTTCCAGAAGGGGCTCGGCGCGATCCATGCCCTGTCGCATCCGGTGGGTGCCGTCTACGGCACGCACCACGGCACCACGAATGCCGTGGTGATGCCGATGGTGCTGGAGTTCAACCGCCCCGCAATCGAGGACCGGATCGCCCGTGCGGCGCCCTATCTGGGGATCGACGGTGGCTTTCCCGGCTTCCACGACCGGATCATGGAACTTCGCACGCTGCTCTCGATCCCCGAGACGCTGTCCGCAATGGGCGTGCTTTATGCCGATCTCGACCGACTCACCGACATGGCGCTGGAGGATCCGTCCTGCGGTGGCAATCCCGTCCCGCTGACCCGGGAAAATATCCGCACCCTCTTCGACGCCTGCATGTAGACCCCCGGGCGCGATCCGAAGGCCGCGAAGACGGCCGCTATCGAGGACGAGCATCATGATGAGATCATCCACGCTGGCAGTGGGCGTTTTGCTGTCGTTCGCCGTGACGCTCGCGCCGGCGACCGCGCAGGAGGAGGGCACGGCCCGCAGGCCGGGCGAGGCGGCGCCGTCCAACGTGGGCCCGGTCACGAACCTGCCGCTGCCGCGGTTCGTCACGCTCAAGACCGACGAGGGCAACGCGCGCCGCGGGCCGGGCCTCACCCACCGGATCGACTGGGTGTTCCGCCGCGCCGGAATGCCGCTGCGCGTGACGGCGGAATACGAGAACTGGCGCCGGGTCGAGGATGCGGAGGGGTTCGGCGGCTGGGTCCACTATTCGCTCCTGTCGGGGAGCCGTGCGGCGCTCGTCACGGACAAGATGCTGGATCTGCGCGCCTCGCCCGACCCGGGGGCTGAGGTCGTGGTGCAGGCCGAGGCGGGGGTGATCGCGCGGCTGGTCGAATGCAGCCATGACTGGTGCCGGATGGACGTGGGCGGTATCCGCGCCTGGGCTCCGGAGTCCGGTTTCTGGGGCGCCGTTCCGGGTGAGGAGCTGCATTAGGCCGGATTTTTCTTGCCGCCAGGACGCGCGGCACGCAACCTCCCGCCAAGGGACGGAAAGGGAACGCGATGGACGCGCCGGCAAGGCTGAACATCAGGGCCGGAATCGCGTCGGTCTGCGTCGCGGGCGTTCTCGTCCTCCTGAAACTCTGGGCGCTGGGGGAGACGGGGGCGCTGTCGGTCGCGGTCTCGCTGGCCGACAGTGCGGTGGATCTGATGGTCTCGCTCGGCGCGATCGCGGCGATGGCCTATGCGGCGCGTCCGCCCGACGCCGACCATGCGTTCGGTCACAGCTCGGCGGAGGATCTGGCGGCGCTGGGTCAGGCGGTTTTCATCTCTGTCTCCGGGCTGGTGATCGGCGGGGCCGCGGTGGCCCGGCTGGTTTCGGGGGACGGCGGCACCGCCCTTACGGGGGAGGGTCGCGGTATCGCGGCGATGCTGATCGCGGTGCTGCTGACCATCGGGTTGGTCGTCTATCAGGCGCGGGTCGCGCGGGCCACGGGAAGCCGCGTGGTGCAGGCCGACCGGCTGCACTATCTGGGCGATCTGGTGCCGAACGTGGGCGCGCTGATCTCGCTCTGGGCATCGGCGGCGTTCGGGCTGTCGCAGATCGACGCGATCGTGGCGGCGGCGGCGGCGCTGATGCTGCTGTTCGGCGCGGCGCGGATCGGGCGGGGCGCGTTCGACGCGCTGATGGACCGGCGCGCCGATCCGGCGGTGATCGAGGCGATCGCGGAGATCGTCCGGGACTGGCCCGGCGTCAAAGGGTTCCACGACCTCAAGACGCGCACGGCGGGCAGCCGGATCTTCGTGCAGGTGCATCTGGAACTCGACGGTAGCCAGCCGCTCCATGCCGCGCACGATATCGGAGCCTCTTTGCGCCGGGCGATCCTCAAAGCCTACCCGGCGGCGGATGTCATCATCCACAAGGACATTTTCCACGGCGCGTGAGGGTGCAGCTCAGGCGACGCGGGACGGCACCCGGCGTTCCAGCCAGCGGAAGGCCAACACGATGATCCCGGTGATCGCCATATAAACGACGGCCAGCAGCAACAGCGGCTCGTAGACGATCAGCGTGTCCTGCCGGACGCGCGAGGCCACGGAATAGATGTCGATTACCGTGATCGTCGCCACCAGCGGCGTCGCCTTCAGTTGCAGCACCGTCTCCCCCCCCAAGGTCGGGAGGGCGAACTGGATCGCCTGCGGCAGCCAGATCCGGCGCAGGATGGTGAGGCGCGGCATCCCCATCGCGCGCGCGGCCTCGAGCTGGCCGTGCGGCACGCCTTTGAACGCGCCGCGCATGACCTCGCCCTCGTATCCGGCAAAGGACACCGTCAACGCAAAGACCGCATAGGGCCACGCTTGCCGCAGGTAGGGCCAAAGGTCGGAATTGCGGATCGACGGGAACTGCGGGAACAGCGATCCCAACCCGTAATAGAGCAGCCAGAGTTGCAAAAGCAGAGGCGTGCCCCGGATCACGGTGCAAAAGACCCGCGCGGGGATCGCCACGAACCACGGCCCCGCCGCCTGCGCAAGACCGAGCGGAACCGCCAGCACAAATCCGAGAACCGTGGTGACGGCGAGGATCCAGAGCGTCCGCCAGATCCCCTCCATCGCCAGTGGCAGGTATTTCGGCAGCCAGTCCCAGCGCAGCGCGAACCCGCACCAGAGCACAAACGCCACCGCGATTCCCGCCATGACGATCCGGTGCGGTTGCCAGAACGCGCGTATCCCCGCACCCGAGAGTGCGCCGTCGGGCTCGATCGCCATGCCCTCGTCGGCGGCGCCCTGCTTGCTCATCGGCCCGCCCCTGACCGGCGCTGGCCGCGCCGGGCCCAGACTTCGACCCGGCCGAATATCACGGCCGACACCAGCGTGATCAGCAGATAAAGCGCACCCGCTGCCACGAAGAAGGTAAAGAACGCCTTGGTGGTCGAGGCCGCCTGCCGCGTCTGGAGCGTCAGTTCCGCAAAGCCCACAATGGCCAGCAATGCCGTGTCCTTGGTGGCGATCAGCCAGAGGTTCGCGAGCCCCGGGATCGCGTTGGCCAGCATCAGGGGCAGCGTGATCCGGCGGGCGATCTTGAAGGGCGACATCCCCATCGCGCGCGCCGCCTCCACCTGCCCGCCCGGCACGGCGAGGATCGCCCCGCGCAGCACTTCGGTCGCATAGGCGCCCTGCACCACACCCAGAACCCCGATTCCGGCGGCAAGACCGGAAACCTGCACCCGCGCGTAGCCCATCGACACGAGGCCCTGATTGACCAGATCGGTGATCGCGTAATAAAGGATCAGGATCAGCACCAGTTCCGGCACCGCCCGCACGACCGTGGTGTAGATCGCCAACAGATCGCGCGTGACCGGCCCGCCATAAAGCTTGCCGTAAGCCCCGAACGTGCCCAGCACCAATCCCATCGCGAACGCGCCGAGCGCGATCTGCAGGGAGTTCATCAGCCCGTAAAAGAGGTTTGCCCCCCACCCCGGCGGCGACCATGCCAGCAGGGTGAGGGACGGAAACGCCTGGCTCAGCGCATCGAGCAAGGGTTACTTGCCGTAGATCGAGGAGTCGAAATAGGGCTTGGAGATCGTCTCGTACTGCCCGTCCTCACGGATCTTCTTGATGCCGGCGTTGAACTTCGCCTTCAGCGCATCGTCGCCCTTCCTGACGCCCACACCAACGCCCTTGCCAAGAATCGCGGGATCGTCCGGCGCGTCACCGATGCTCTCGCAGCAGGCCTTGCCCGCATCGGTCTTCAGGAAATCGTTGAGCGCGATGCTGTCGGCCTGAAGCGCGTCCACCCGGCCCGCAATCAGATCCTGATTGGCCTCGTCTTGGGTCTGGTAAAGCTTGATCTGCGCGTCCTTGAAATGCGCCTGCGCATAGGCCTGATGGCTGGTGGACACCTGCACGCCCAGGATCTTGCCCTTCAGGCTTTCGTCCGTCGGCTTGAGATCGGAGCCCTTGGCGGCAATGAGTTCCGCCGGCGTGTTGTAGTATTTGTTGGAGAAGTCGATCGCCTTCTCACGCTCGTCCGTGATCGACATCGAGGACATGATCGCGTCGATCTGGCCCGAGGTCAGCGAGGGAATGATCCCGTCCCATGCCACCGGGGTCACGACGCATTCCATACCCTCGGCCTTGCAGACCGCGTTCATGATGTCGATCTCCCAGCCGCTCCACTTGCCCGAGGCATCGGGCGAGGTGAACGGCGGGTAGGGTTCGGAGGCGATGCCCACCTTGACCACCTCGGCCGACACGGCCGACCCCATGGCCAGTGCAGCGACGGCGGCGAATATGACTGATTTCATCTTGTATTCCTTTCTGTTGGATCGCACCGGGGTTCGCCCCCGGATCGTGTTCCGGCTCAGGCCACCGTCTTCAGGAATTGCCGGAGCCGTTCGGATTGCGGATCGCCAAAGAGCGCCTCGGGCGGGCCCTCCTCCTCAATCCGGCCATTGTGCAGGTAGATGACGTGCGACGCCACCTCCCGCGCAAATTTCATCTCGTGCGTCACGAGGATCATCGTGCGCCCCTCCGCCGCGAGATCGCCGATCACGCCCAGAACCTCGCCCACCAGTTCGGGGTCAAGCGCGGAGGTCGGCTCGTCGAAGAGCATCGCGCGCGGCTCGATCGCCAGCGCACGCGCGATGGCCGCGCGTTGCTGCTGGCCGCCCGACATGAAGGCCGGATAGACGTCAGCCTTCTCCGCCAGCCCGACGCGGTCGAGAAGCGTCTCAGCCCGCGCCACCGCGTCGGCTTTCGAATGGCCCAGCACATGGACCGGAACCTCGATCAGATTCTGCATGACGGTCTTGTGGGTCCAGAGGTTGAAGCTCTGGAACACCATCCCGAGGCTCTGGCGCAGCTTTTCGATCTGGCGGCGGTCGGCGGGGGTTCCGTCGGCGCGCAGGGCCACCTCGGTCCCGCCGATGACGATGCGGCCCGAGGTCGGCGTCTCGAGGAAGTTGATGCAGCGCAGCATGGTCGACTTGCCCGACCCGGACCCGCCGATGATCGCCACCACGTCGCCCTCATGCGCGGTGAGCGACACACCCTTCAGAACCTCCAGCGATCCGAAGGACTTGTGCAGGTCCTCGATCCGGATCGCTTCGGACCGGTCCGCCACGTCGGCATTCCGGTCGCGGGTCATCTGTTGGTCAACGGCCATCGAACCTTTTCCACAACTCGGCTTGCAGTAAGCCCCGGCATTTGCAATTGAACAAGCGAATAATAAACCCGCGACCCCGGCCTTTGCAAAGTGATCCCGATGCCCACCGCCGCCCCCAAATTCTCCCGGCTGAGCGAGGACGCGCGGCGCGAGGCGCTGATCCGTGCCATGCTCGACCTCGTGGCGCTGCACGGCGTCGCGGGTGCCACGGTGCGCGCCGTTGCGGCGGGGGCGGGGGTCACGCCGGGTCTTATCCGGCATTACTTCGGTTCCAAGGAGGCGCTGATCCGCGCGGCCTACGCGCGTCTGATGGCGGGCATGACCGAGGACAACCGGCGCATCAGCGAGGCGGTCGAAGGCGGGGCCGAGGTGCGGCTCGCGGCCTTCGTCGCGGCCTCGCTTTGCCCGCCGGTGGTCGATCCGCAGGCAATGGGCCTATGGGCCGGGTTCCTGCACCGGATGCAGGGCGACGGGGAGATGCGCGCGGTCCACGAGGCGCAGTATCTGGCCTACCGCGACCTGTTGCAGGACCTGATCGCGGCCTTGCCCCGCACGCCCGGTGCCGGTGGCCTGCGGGCGGAGGCCATCGCCTGCAACGGTATCATCGACGGGCTCTGGCTCGAAGGCTGCGCACTGCCGGAGGCGTTCGCGCCCGGCGAACTGGCCGAGATCGGGGTCCGTTCAGTGGGCGGCATCCTGGGCTTTGACCTGATACATCACTGGCGGAGGGATCGGGCGTGACCGTGCTGACATCCAACGAGGAGGCTCCGATGAAGATGAGTGCCGTTACCGACCGGCTGGCGCATCAGGGCGGTGCAAAATGGGCGATCCACGCGCAGGCGCGGATGCTGCGGGCCGAGGGGCGCCGCGTGATCGAGCTGACCATCGGGGAGCCGGACGTGCCGACGCCGCCCGCGCTCGTGGCGATCGCGGCGGAAGGCATGGCCTCCGGGCGCACCGGCTATTCCGACGGGCGCGGCGAGACGCGGCTGCTGGCGGCCCTGTCCGCACGCTACACCGAACGTCGGGGGCGCGCCTTTTCCGCCGACCAGTTCCTGTGCTTTCCGGGCACGCAGACCGCGCTCTACGCCGTCCTGCAAGGTCTCGCCGGGCCGGGTGACGAGGTGCTGGTAGGCGATCCGCTCTATGCGACCTATGAGGGCGTGATCCTCGCCTCCGGGGCCACCATGGTCCCGGTGCCGCTGCGTGCCGAGCGCGGGTTCCGCATCGACCCCGCCGACATCGAGGCGCGGATCACACCGGCGAGCCGGGTGATCTTCCTCAACACGCCGCACAATCCGACGGGGGCCGTCCTCTCCGCCGCCGACATCGCGGAGATCGGTGCGATTGCCATCCGCCACGACCTCTGGATCCTGTGCGACGAGGTCTATGAGGAGCTGGTCTTTCCCGGCACCCCCTTCGCCTCGCCGCTCGACAACCCGGATCTGGCGGAGCGCACGGTCGTCGCCTGCTCGATCTCCAAAAGCCATGCGGCACCCGGATTCCGGTCCGGCTGGTGCGTCGGCCCCGCCGACTTTACCGCGCGTCTGCTGCCCCTGTCGGAGGTGATGCTCTTCGGCAACCAGCCCTTCATCGCCGACATGACGGCCGCCGCCGTTTCCGCCCCGTCCGAGGTCGCACCGGGGATGGTGGAGCGGTTTTCCCGCCGCGCGGATCTGGTCCATGCCCGGCTCGACAGCGCCAACGGTTTGCGCGTCCACCGGCCGCAGGCGGGCATGTTCGCGCTGGTCGACGTGGGAGCGATCACCCAAGACGGCACCGAATTCGCGACCCGCCTCTTGAAGGAGGCGGGCGTCGCCGCGATGCCGGGCGCCTCCTTCGGGGCGGCGCTGGGAAGCTGGCTGCGCCTCAGCCTGACGCAGGATGATGCACTGATCGGCGAGGCCTGTGACCGCATATCGGACTTCGCGAAAGGATACAGCGCATGAGAACCGTCGGAATGGCGCTGGTCGAGGGGCTGGCCGCGCGCGGGGTGGAGGTCGTGTTCGGCATCCCCGGCGTCCACACGATCGAGCTTTACCGCGGCCTCTCGGGCAGTCCGGTCCGCCACGTCACGGCGCGCCATGAACAGGGAGCGGCCTTCATGGCCGACGGATATGCGCGCGTCTCCGGCAAGCCCGGCGTCGCGTTCGTCATCACCGGACCGGGCGTCACCAACGCGCTGACCGCGATGGCGCAATCGCGCGAGGATTCGGTGCCGGTCCTGATCGTGTCCGGCGTGAACCGCCGCGCCTCGCTCGGGCAGGGTCTGGGCTATCTGCACGAGCTGCCCGACCAGACCGCGATGGTGGAGACACTGTGCCCCAGCTTCCGCGTGGCATCCCCCGGCCTGCTGGACCCGATGCTGGAGGCCGCGTTCGAGGCGCTCCACACAGGCCGCCCCGGCCCGGTGCATCTGGAGGTGCCGACCGACGTGATGGGCCTCGCCGCGGAGGAGAGCCGCACGGTGCCGCCACCCCCTGCCCGCCCGGTGCCGAAGGATGCGGACCTGCGCCGCGCCGCCGCGTTGCTGGACAGTGCCGATCGTCCGCTGATCCTCGCCGGGGGCGGCGCACGACGCGCCGAGGCGGCGCTGGTGGCGCTGGCCGAGGCGTTGGACGCGCCGGTGGTGCAGACCACGAACGCGCGCGGGCTGATGCACGGCCACCCGCTGAGCCTTGCCGTGAGCCCGAGCCTCGCGTCGATGCGCGCGCTGATGGCGGCGTCCGATCAGGTGCTGGCCGTGGGGACCGAGTTCGGGCTGACGGATTACGACATGTATGGCGTGGGCCCGTGGCCCGATCTGTCGGGGATGATCCGCATCGACCTCTGCCCGGATCAGCTCGACCGGCACGCGGCAGCCCTCCCCCTTGAGGCGGAGGCGGAGGCGACGCTGGCGGCGCTCCTGTCTCTGATTGCGCGGCGCGGGCGGGACGGGTCAGCGCGCGCCGCCGAGACGCGGGCTGCGGCCGCGGCAGAGATCGCTGATCTGGCGCCTACCGCTCCGGCGCTGATCGCCTGCCTCAACGCGGTCCGGGATGCGGTTCCGGGCGCGATCATCGTGGGCGATTCGACGCAACCCGTCTATGCAGGTAACCTCGGCTTTGATCACGACCGCGCGGGCGGCTGGTTCAACGCAGCAACCGGCTTCGGCGCTCTGGGCTTCGCCCCCGGCGCGGCGGTGGGTGCGGCCTTGGGTGCGCCGGGCACGCCGGTGATCTGCCTCATCGGCGATGGCGGGCTCCAGTTCAGCCCGGGAGAGTTGCGGACCGCCGTGGACGAAGGCCTCGATGTGACGTTCGTGGTCTGGAACAACGCGGGCTTCGGGGAAATCGCGCAAGCGATGCGGGACGCGCAGACCGAGGTGATCGGTTGCACGCCGTCGCCCCTCAACCATGAGCCGTTCGCCGCGGCCTGCGATCTGCCGTTCGTATCCGTCACGGCCGAACCTGCGGCGTTGTCCGGGGCGCTCAAGGGCGGGCGCGGACCCCGGATGATCGAGGTCCGCGCCTGACAGCATGGCAAAGGGGCGCGCCCTTCGCGGATCAGACCTCCACGGTTTCCGGGGCAGCGACGGTCTTGACTGCCTGACCCTCGACGTCACGGGACCGCGAGATCTCGATCCGGCGCGGCTTGAGCGCCTCCGGCGTCTCGCGCAGCAGGTCGATGTGGAGCATGCCATGCTCGTGCGCGGCCCCCGTGACGCGCACATGATCGGCCAAGGCGAAGCGCCTCTCGAACGCGCGGGTGGCGATGCCGCGGTGGAGATAGCGGGTCTGGTCGTCGCCCTCCGCCTTGCGGGCGGCGATGACGAGCGTCGCGTCCTTGACCTCGACCGTCAGCTCGTCGGGGCCAAACCCCGCGACGGCGACCGAGATGCGGTAGCCATTCTCGGCGGTCTTCTCGATGTTGTAGGGCGGATAGGTGGGCTGGGCCACGTCGGTGGTCAGCACCCTGTCCATCAGATCGGCGATCCGGTCGAAGCCGACGGTGGCGCGGTAAAGCGGTGCAAAATCCATGCTACGCATGTTCATCCTCGTGAAAGCGATGGTTGGGTGCCCTCCCTCAGCGGGACGGGCGGCGATGCCGGACCCCATACGGGCCTCCGGTATAGCCAATCTGGGAACGGCCGCGCGCGCATTCAAGATGGCGCTTCAGGGCCGCAGGACCTTCGCGCTGCGCCCGTTTGCAGCACGCTCCGCCGCCAGCGAGGCCCGCAGCACCCGCAGCGGCGCCTCTACCGGAGTGCCAAGCGCCACCGCCCGTCCGCCATAGTCGGCGCGGGAGGACACCACCGAAAGGACCCGCGCCACACCGTCCCGGACGGCGAAAATCGGCGCGCCGGACGATCCGAATCCGACCTCGCAGGACACGACGACCAAGCCCTGCGTCCGGTCGAGCACGTGGCACACCTCCTGCAGCGAGGGCGCCTCCGCCCGGTCCTGCGCGTAGGAGACGACGGCGACGCGGTCCCCCGTCACGGGCGCCGCATCGGTCCCGAACGGCGCGATCTGCGCGCTGCGGATCGGGCGGTCCAACTCCAGCAAAGCGAGATCCGCTGCCACGCGGTCCAGCCGCGCCCCGCCCGCATAGGCGAAATCCCGGTGCGCCACAGCGAGGCGAACGTCCCGGTAGGCCGCCGCCCGCCCGTTGCGCCAGCCCGCCAGAAACCGCATGTCCGGCGCCGGAATCCGCGCGCCCGTGGTCCGGTCGAACAGGCAATGCGCCGCCGTCAGGACCAGATCGGGCGCGACCAGCACCCCGGTGCAAAAGGACGAAAGCCCCATGTCGAGCCGGCCAACCGCCTCCCACCCCCGGCTCTGATCGGCGGTGTCCAGTCTTCGCAGCACCGATTCCTGCGCAGCCGTCATCGTGGCCATGATGACCGCCGCTATCCAGACCACGAGACCAAGGCGAATCGGCATGGCACCTCCCCGCGCCACCCTGCACGGGCTTTGCGGCAAAGATGCGCTTGCCCGCGCAGTTTTCCCGGCCTTGCGACCCGCCCACTACAATCCCATCGCGCGCGGCCTGGGCCCGCCCGTCGCCCAGTCGAGCAGCTCAACCGTATGGACCACCGGCACCCCCGTCCCTGA
>JBBSVE010000098.1:0-11840 GCA_038233815.1 Rhodobacterales bacterium | reverse complement strand
GCCGTGAGGTCTCGAGATCGAGGCTGTCTGGCTGGTGACGGATCGGGGTGTGGCGGTGGCACAGGCCGCCCGTGATCTGGATCTGTCGGTGAGGGGCTTGCCCGACCCGTGTCGCCCGCCTGACCGGGTTGGCCGGGATCACGGCGCAGATCGGCTGCAAGCGCCGCCCCAGCACGTATGGCGGCAAGCCTTCGGTTGTCGTCGACAAATCCTTGGATCGCCTAGTCGACGGGGAGGCGCCGGACAGAGCCTGGATCGAGACCTTGTTCGCCATTGGTTCGAGAACAATGGTCGTGTGACATCGCCTGTATTCGCACGAAGGAGGGCTTTGCCTTGGGGCATGCAGAGCCGCCAGACATGAGACGGCCTGCTCCAGGCCCTGCTCATGGCCGTCCGGCGACGAACGCCAAAGGAAAGGCTCCCGATCCATTCGGACCAGGGGAGCCAGTTCACCCGCATGGACCGGGCTGCGTTCCTTTGGACCCATGACCTCGAGCACCGGGTGAGCCGCCTTTGCACTTGACATGACACCGCCGTCGTCGAGAGCGTCTTCGACCTGCTCAAGCGCGAGCGGGTCGGGCGGCGCACCCACCCGAACCGCGAGAAAGCTCGACAGGACGTGTTCGATCCCATCGCGATGGTCTGCAATCCGAGGCGCAAAAACGCGAGAACCGGAAACACCGTTGCCCATCAAGTCCGAACGACAGCAGAGACTGAGACACGAAAGCGTCCAGGAAACGCGGGGCCGTTCAGGCAATGACCACCAGCAATTTCGCCCGGCTGCCCTGCTTGCTCGCGGCGTGAGACCGAGAATCAGCGCGGGAGCACATGCCACCCCCTCCGAGCGCCTGGACAATCACAGCAAAAGCCACTCACACCGGAAAATCGTTCCGATGCGCTGAGATTTTCAGCGCCCTGACAGGCGTCAGTTCACAACGAACTCAGCATGGAGCGCCCCGGCTGCGTTGATGCTCTTCAGGATGTCGATCATGTCGTGGGGCGCCACGCCCAGTGCGTTGAGCCCCGCCACGACATCGGACAGGCTCGTCGATCCCTCGACCTGCGCGAGGCCCGTTCCGGGAGCGGACTGGATCGAGGCGGAGGACCGGGGCACGACGATGGTCTCGCCAGGTGAGAAAGGATTGGGCTGCACCACCATGGGCGTTTCCTCCACCCGGAGCGTCAGGGATCCCTGCGCCACGGCCACGCGGCTGATCCGCACGTCGGCGCCCATGACGATGGTGCCTGATCGCTGATCGACCACGACGCGGGCACGGGTTTCCGGCTCCACCATCAGGTTCTCGATCCGCAACAGCGCATGTGCGGGCGAGCCCATACCCGTCGCGCGGATGTCGAATGCCACCGTGCCCGCATCGAGCATCTCGGCGACCCCGCGGCCGAAATCCCGGTTGATTGTGGCCTCGATCCGCCCGGCCGTCGTGAAGTCCGGCGTGCGCAGCGCCAGCCGCACCGTGTCGAGGCCCGCGAAATCGAAGCTCACCTCATGCTCCACCCTCGCCCCGGAGGGGATCACGCCGGCGGTCGGCACGCCTTGCGTGACGCTCGCCGCCTTGCCCTGCGCCACCACCCCGCCCGCGATGATCGTGCCCTGCGCCACGGCATAGACCTGACCGTCCGCGCCGTTCAGGGGCGTCATGATCAGCGTGCCGCCCAGAAGGCTCTTCGTGTCGCCGATGGCCGACACGGTCACGTCGATCTGCCCGCCCATCCGCGCAAACGGAGGCAGGGTCGCGGTGACGAAGACCGCCGCCACGTTCTTGGGGCGAAACTGCTCCCCGTTCACGTTGACGCCGAGCCGTTCGAGGAGGTTCGTCATGATCTCCTCCGTGAAGGGCGAGTTCCGAATGCCGTCGCCGGTCCCGTTCAGGCCCACGACCAGCCCGTAGCCCACCAGATCGTTGCCGCGCACCCCGTCGAATTCGACCAGATCCTTGATGCGGATCTGGCCCGCCATCGCGAGACCCGGCAGGAAGGCGAGCAGCAAGAGCAGTCGGATCATCGCAGGAAATCCACAAGGCTGAGGCGCGACAGGCGCGCGGTGACGGCATAGAGCGTCTCGAGCTGGCTTTGCGCCGCCTCCAGACGGGTCGCGGCCTCGTAGCCGTCGACGCCCAGAAGGCCCGATTGCTGGAGGTCCAGCGCGCTCTTCTCGGTCGCATTGCGCGAGGACACCTGCTCAATCCGGCCTTGCGTCAGCCCGAGCCCCGCCTGCAACGTGACCCGGTCGGCATCGTTTTGCAGCATCGCGTCGCCTAGGGACCGCGCCATTGCCTGCCGCTCGGCTGGCACGCCCGGAATGCCGCGATGCATCAGCGCGCCGATGGCGAGGTTTTGAAGCATGTCACGCAGCGCGAGGGCACTGGCGGTCAGGCTCCGGTCGGCCTTTTCGGTGGCAGATATGGCGACCGGCCCCTGCGGATCCCCGCCGAGATAGCCCGCCTGCGCGAACCCCGTCGGCGAGGAGAACCAAGCCGTCACCGCGCTTTCCACATCCGCCGCCGTCGTGGCACCCGCTGCCGCGATCTGCGTCTGGAGCGCCGCGAGGATCGTCTCGGCGGAGGCCACGGCAGCCCCCCCCGACCCCTGACCCGCCATCACCGTCTGCCCGGCCGCCTGCGTGTTGAGCGCGCCGACCGCCGCCTCGAACGACTGGTCGGCCTGCGCCAGCTTGGCGTCGAGCAGTGTCACGTTGCCCTCGATCCCGAAGCTGAGGAAACCTGCCGTGAGATCGCCCGCGAGCGTATTGACGGTGGTCAGCACGCTTTGCTGCGCCGTGGTCCGCAGGTCCGCATCGCGGGTTGCGTCGGCATAGCCCGACAGCTGCGCGAGCGAGGACTGGATGCCCGTCAGCGGCAGAAGGTTGCCGCCGAGCTTTGCTGCCTTGTCGACCGCGATCCCGGTCGCCACCTCCTGCGAGGCCACCTGCGACTGCATCTTGAGAGCGGCGGTCTGGCGGCGCATCTGGAAGGCCTGCGCCATGTCGCCAAGGGAAATCGTGCTCATGTCATAGCCCCAAAAGGATCTGCATCAGATCGTCCACCGTCTTGATGACCTTGGCATTCGCGGCATAGGCATTCTCCACCTGCAGCAGATCCTGCATCTCCCGGTCGGTATCGACCCCGTCCTTCAGGCGCAGCGTCTCCAGCGCGTCGGCGCGGGCAGAGGCATAGCTCGCTTCTGTCTCCGCCGTCAGCCGGCCGCGCGCCGCTTCCGACACGACCTGCCCGGAAAGGAGCGTGAGGCTCCGGTTGCCCGGCGCGAAGGCGAGTGAGGCTTGCGGGCGGCTCTCGTTCAGCGCCGATTGCAATGTGCCCAGAAGGGACGAATTGCCGACCGGCCCCGGAACGGTGGCACCCAGCCCGTCGCGCAGACGAAAGAGCGCCCCCCCCTGCGCCGGATCGACTGCGATGTTGAGCGTCAGGCGTCCGGCAAGACCTGCCTCCGTCGCAGGCGTCGCGATCAGGCCTGCGTCGGTGAACAGGCCCGGCGCGCCCGGAGGCCGCGTCGGATCGACCGCCGGATCCTGAAACCGCTCCACCAGATCGCGCGCCAGACCGTCGAGCTGGGCCTGCGCTGCGGGAGCCAACTCGTCGCGCACGCGGAAGTTTGCGACCAGCGATCCGCCGTCGAGGATCGAGCCCTGCGCGGTGGACACGGGCCGCCCGTTCATCGTGAGGCCCGACAGCGCGCCCGAGGCCAGCGTCATATCCTCGGTGATCGTGCCGGTGGGGGTAAAACCGAACGTCACACCGCGCCCGTCCAGCAGTGGCGCGCCACCGGTCGTGTAAAGCGCCACGCGCCCGTTTTCCTGCGCGATCTCGCGCACCGGCACGATGGCGGCGATGGTGCCGATCAGCGCCTGCCGCTGATCCAGTAGGGCCGAGCTGTCGCGCCGGTTGCCGGTCACCGCGACGATCTGCCCGTTCAGATCGGAAAGTTGCCGGATCGCTGAATTTAGCGTGTCGACCTGCGCCCCGATGCGCTGATCCGTCTGCTGTCGCGCGGTCTGGACGCTGGCGGAGACCGCCCCGAAGCTGTCGGTCAGCGCACGCGCGGCATTCGCCACGGCCGCGAGGCGCACCTCGTCGTCGGGCCGCGACTGCGCCGAGATCAGCGTCCTATCGAGCGTCCCGATCCGCCCCGTCAGCGAGGCGCCGTCCGTCGGATCGCCGAGCGCCGTCTCGAACCGGCTCGCGAAGGCCGCAATCTCGGCGGCCCCCGACGACCGCGCGCCTGCGACGCGGCTGTCGCCCAGCAGGATCGCATTCACGTCCCGTCCGATGCCCGTGACGGTGACGCCCTGCCCGGTGTCGCCCACGAGCCGCGAGGCCAGTTGCACTTCGCGCCGCGCGTAGTTCGGGTTGAGCGCGTTGGCCACGTTCGACGAGACCGCTTCGGATGCGCGGCCGGCGGCCGTGAGGCCGGAAAGGGCGGAGGAGAGGGCGCCGGTGATGCTCATTCAGAAAGGTCCGTTCTCAGCGCTTGATGTTGGTGGTTTCTTGCAGCATCTCGTCGACCGTCTGGATCACCTTGGCGTTCGATGAATAGGCCCGCTGCGTCTGGATCAGGGCGGTCAGTTCGGCCGCCACGTCGGTGGTCGAGCCTTCGCGCGCATAGCCCACCACGGCCCCCGTCGGCCCGTCGCCCGCATCCCAGAGGAAGAACGACCCGCTGTCGAGCGAGATCTGGTAGGTCTGGTTGTTGAGCGCGACGAGCCCGTTCAGGTTCGGCACGTCGACCATCGGGATCTGGTAGAGCCTGCGCGTGAACCCGGTATCGTAAGTCGCGGTGATGTAGCCCTTCTCATCCGCCTCCACCGCCGTGAGGTTGCCAACCGGCGAGCCGTCCTTGGTGATCGAGGTGGGGGAGAAGCTGTCGGAGAGCTCGGTCAGCCCGTTCGGATCGCCGAGCTTTCCGATCGTCATCGTGAGCGGACCGCCCGCCACGGTCAGCGCGAGCGTTCCGCTGGCCCCGTCATAGGCCCCGCCGGACACCGTATTGACCGACGCCAGCGTGCCGCCGTTGCCGCGCGAGGCATCGAACGTCACGTCATACTGACCGATCACCGCGCCGTTCTGCGCCGAATCGCGGATCACCATGGTCCAGGCGTTCGAGCTTCCGGTCGCGGGCACCACCGGTGTGAAGGAGACGTCGAGCGTTTCCGACGTGCCGAGGTTGCCGAAATACTCGATCGAGAGCGGCAGCGTATCGCCCGCCGCACCCGCCTGCGTCGCCGTCGCGGGCAGGTTCACGCCAAGTTTCATCCGCGTGGTCGGATCGCCCGCCTGCTGGTTGGCGTTGATCGTGACCGGGACGAGGCCGGACACGGTATCGCGCGGCAGCACCGGGATCGTGCCGTCCGCATTGGCGGGCCAACCCAGAAGCGTGAGGCCGGAACTCGTCTTCAGCGTGCCGCTCGAATCGGGGCGGAAGGAGCCGGTCGTCGTCATCATCATCGTGGAATTGCTGAGCTTGCCGTCGACCGACACCGACGGCGCCACCGGCAGCATTCCGCGCCCCGACACCGCAAGGTCGAGCGCGTTCGCGGTGCCCACGAGCGCGCCGCGCTCATCGATCAGCCGGCTGGTGGAGGCGCGCACGCCGCCCGCCGAATAGATCCCGGCGCCCTGTGCCTGGCTGATGACCATGCTCTCGAAATCGGCACTCGCGCGTTTGTAGCCGTAGGTGCCCGAATTCGCGATATTGTCGGAGATGGTGGAGAGCCGCGTGGCGTTGGCATTGAGCCCGGCCACCCCGGCATTGAGGGCGGAGGAAATCGTCATCTGGAGGAGCGCCTTTCTGCTGCTGCGACTCGGTGGTCAGACCCCAGATTGCGCGCTTCGCCTTAATTTCGCCCTAACGTCGCAAAGACCGCAGCCCTACCTGTCGCGGCGTAAAAGAATCACCTCCAGCCGATTGTTGCGCACGGCCATCGGATTCGCCGCCGCGGGCTTGCGGTCGGCAAAGCCGCTGACGCGCGCCATCCGCGCCGGTGCCAGTCCCGCCGCCTCCAGCAAGCCGCGCATCGTCTGCGCGCGGGCGGCCGAAAGATCCCATTCGGGGTTCGCGATCAGCGTGATCGGAAAGCTCGCGACATGGCCGTTGACCGCGATGGCATTCGTCGTGACTGCCAGCACGTCGGCCAGCACGCCGGCCAGATCGCGGGTGACGTCCGCAGGCTCTCCGCCCTCGAAGAGAGGCGCATCTTCCAGATCGAACAGCTCGATCACCAGCCCCTCGTCGGTCACCTTGGTGACGACGTGGCGCAGCGCCCGCTCCATCGTCATGCTTTCGCCGGAGCGGGCGGAGAGCGCCTTGTCCACCGCCGCCGCCTCGGCCTTCATCGCCTCAGCGGCCATCGCGGCGGCAGCCCCCCCCTCGCCACCGTTCTTGTCGGCGGCGGACGGATCGCCCAACGTGCCGCCGGTGCCGTTCTGCGCCTGCGTATCCTCGGAGAACACGGAATCGCCGCCGAACGCGCCGTCGCCGCCGCCCGAGACCCGGTTGATCGGGATCGTCGGACTGAAATAGTCCGCGAGCCCCTTTCGCTGCTTTTCCGTCGTCGCATTCAACAGCCACATCAGCATGAAGAAGGCCATCATGGCCGTCACGAAATCGGCATAGGCAACCTTCCACGCCCCGCCGTGGTGGCCGCCGCTGATGATCACTTTCTTCCGCTTGATGATGACTGGTCTGGCATTTGCCTGCCCGCCCATCACACCACCCGTTTCCAACACCCGAGACCTTACCTAACCCATTGCGCTGAACGTGCGGTTAACCTCTCGGATTGTATGGACTTCCCGTGGCCCGGACAGGCATCAGGGCGACCGTGCGCCTGCAGCGCCACCCGGATGACCAGATCCGCGGGCCAAGGAGCCTGACCCGGAACCCGGCGCGGTGCCCGTCCCCCTCAGGGAAGCGGGAATGAAGGTTGCAGCCGCGCTCTTGTCTCCAGCCCCAGTGCTGCATAATCCGCCAGAAATTCCAGCATGTCGGACCGCGAGAGACCGCGGTCGATGGGAATTGGTGCCTCCAGCCGCTCGATCGCCTGGCGCGGAACGGCGGTGCGGGGGGCGAGAAAATCCGCAAGCTCGCGCGGGGTCATCCGGTCCGACCGCACGAGGTCGATGTCGAATCGCTGGAACGAGCGGTGGAGCGGGACCAGCCCCGCGTCCGGGAACCGGGTCGCGAGATGGCGGCAGGTGGCGCGGTCGATCCCGCTGGCGAGCGCCCCCGTGTGGTGGCAGGGCGTCAGGCCCAGCCGCGCGACGTGACGGGCAAGCGGACGGGACGGGGGCTGCCTCGTCAACACGTCGAACCGCGCCCCGGCCATGGGCGCCGCGACCACCCGCAGGTCCGCGGTGGCGCAGAGCGCGCGGCGGATGGCGTGCACGGCCTCTCCCGTCAGGCCGGCGAGTGACAGCCCGCCCTGTGCGGCCAGCGCCCCGGCAATGTCCGACGGCAGGCCGCGCACGCGGGGTCTCAGCGCCGCCCCGACCTGCCCCGCGAGGGCCGGGATCGCATTCCCCCGGACCGGTTGCAGCGCCAGATCCCAGAGGCCCGCGCTCCTCTCCTGCCCGGGGAGGGTCAGTTCGACCTCCACGCCCATCACCCCCAGCAGCGTCTTGAGACGTTGCGCCGTTTCCCGTTCCACCCCGTGCCCCAGCGTCGAGGGCAATGCCGACAGCCGGGCGGTCGCGTCGGCGAGCGTCAGTCCCAGATGCTTCGCGACACTCGGCGCCGCGATCGACGGGTCTGGGCATCGGGCGAGCAGGACCAGTCCGACGCTGGTTTCGGCGTGTGCGAGGAAGGGCATGGGGAACCTCCGGGGCAAGCTCTCCCGATGCTGCGCCATGCCGGTCGGCAGGGCCAGCCCGGAGCCGTCAAACCGCCGTCAAATGAGGCTCAAGCGGGTCCGGCGCTCCCGGACGGCCCCGGCCACCCGAAATTTCAAGCTTGAAACAGTAGGGACCCGGTGGCAGTCTCGGCCTCGGCAACGGGGGACCGGATGAAGATCCTGATACTCGGCGGCGGCCCGGCGGGCCTCTATTTCGCGATATCCATGAAGCTCCGCGACCCCGCGCACGAGATCGTCGTGCTGGAGCGCAACCGCGCCGACGACACGTTCGGCTGGGGCGTCGTATTGTCGGAGGAGACTCTCTCCAACCTCGCCGCGAACGATCCCGTGAGCGAGGCGCGGATTCGCGGCCATTTCGCGTGGTGGGACGATGTGGCCGTGGTCCATCGCGGCGTGCGCACGGTGTCGTCCGGGCACGGGTTCTGTGGAATTGGGCGCAAGCGGTTCCTCCTCGATCTGCAGGAGCGCGCGCGCGAGCTTGGCGTCGACCTCAGGTTCGAGACGGAGGCGGGTCCGGCCGCGGGCTACATGGGGGATTACGACATCGTCGTGGGTGCGGACGGCCTCAATTCCCGCGTGCGGCAGGAGTTCGCGGACCGGTTCGAGCCGGAGGTCGACACGCGGGCCAACAAGTTCGTCTGGCTCGGCACGACGGCAAAATTCGACGACGCCTTCACCTTCATCTTCGAGAAGACACCGCAGGGCTGGGTCTGGGCGCATGCCTACCAGTTCGACAACGACACCGCGACCTTCATCGTGGAATGCACGCAGGCGACCTACGACGCCATAGGCTTCGGCGCGATGGATCAGGCCGAGAGCATCGCCGTGTGCGAGCGAATTTTCGCGGCCCATCTGGGCGGCCAGTCCCTGATGACGAACGCGCACCACATCCGGGGGTCGGCGTGGCTGTCATTCCCGCGCGTGCTGTGCCGACACTGGTCGCACGAGAACCTCGTCCTGCTGGGCGACGCGTCCGCGACGGCCCACTTTTCCATCGGATCAGGCACCAAGCTGGGGTTGGAGAGTGCCATCGCGCTGGCAGGCTACCTGCATTCCGAATCTGATACGGCGGCGGCTTTCGCGCGTTACGAGGAGGAGCGGCGCGTCGACGTCCTCCGCCTCCAGTCAGCCGCGCGCAACTCGACCGAATGGTTCGAGGAGGTGGAACGCTATCTCGATCTCGATCCGGTGCAGTTCAACTATTCGCTCCTGACCCGCTCGCAGCGGATCGGGCACGAGAACCTGCGCGCCCGCGACGGCGCATGGCTGCGATCGGCGGAAGACTGGTTTGCCGCGCAATCGGGCGGGAATGCGGGTCACGCGCCGATGTTCACGCCCTTCCGCTTGCGCCAGATGTCGCTGAAGAACCGCATCGTGGTCTCCCCCATGGCGCAATACAAGGCGGTGGAGGGCTGCCCCACGGACTGGCATTTTGTCCATTACGCCGAGCGTGCGAAGGGCGGCGCGGGGCTCGTCTATACCGAGATGACCTGCGTGTCGGCGGAAGGGCGCATCACGCCCGGCTGCCCCGGCCTCTATGCGCCCGACCATGAGGCGGCGTGGACGCGACTGGTAGGTTTCGTCCATGCCGAAACGACGGCGAAGATCTGCTGCCAGATCGGCCATTCCGGGCGCAAGGGCTCCACCCAGGTCGGGTGGGAGGAGATGGACGCGCCGCTCGCCACCGGGAACTGGCCGCTGATGTCGGCCTCCGCGATCCCCTGGACGGCGCGCAACGCGGCGCCGAAGGCGATGGACCGGGCAGACATGGACCGGGTGCGCGATCAGCATGTCCGCGCAGTGGAGATGTGCGACCGCGCGGGCTTCGACATGATCGAGCTGCATGCGGCGCATGGCTATCTGCTGTCCTCCTACATCAGCCCGGCATCGAACGACCGCACCGACGATTACGGTGGCAGCCTCGCGAACCGGATGCGCTTTCCGCTGGAGGTCTTCGCCGCGATGCGGGCGATCTGGCCGGAGGGCAAACCGATGGCCGTGCGCATCTCCGCCTCGGACTGGCTGGCCGAGGGCGGTGTGACGCCGGAGGAGGCGGTCGATATCGCTTCCATGTTCAAGGCGGCGGGGGCGGACATCATCGACGTGTCCGCGGGGCAGACGAGTGCGCAGGCGCGGCCGGTCTACGGGCGCATGTTCCAGACGCCGTTTTCCGACCGGATCCGCAACGAGGCCGGGATCCCCACCATGGCCGTGGGCAACATCTATGAGCCCGATCACGTCAATTCGATCCTGATGGCGGGTCGGGCCGATCTGGTGTGCCTCGCGCGGCCGCATCTGGCCGATCCCTACTGGACCCTCCATGCCGCCGTCGCGATGGGAGAGGCGGATGCCGACTGGCCGCTGCCCTATGCCGCCGGGGCCGAACAGGCCCGCCGCCTTGCCGAGCGCGCGGCGGAGCAGGCACGGGCATGACGCTGGCCGGCAAGCGCGTGCTGATCACCGGGGGTGGCACCGGGACCGGCGCCGACCTCGCGCGCGGGTTTTCTGACGCCGGCGCGGAGGTCGTGATCGCGGGACGGCGCGACGGGCCGTTGCAGGCGGTCGCGGGACGGTTGCGAAACACCCGCGGGATCGTCGCCGACGTGACGGACGAGGCGTCGGTGGCCGCACTTTTCGAGGCGGCGGGGAACTGCCACATCGTGATCGCCAATGCGGGTGTCGCCGACAGCGCACCCCTGAAGCGCACGTCGGTGGAGGCGTGGAACGCGATGCTGGCGGTGAATCTCACCGGCACGTTCCTCACCTTCCGTGAGGGCGTGCGCCGGATGACGGGGTGGGGCCGGTTGGTGGCCGTGGCCTCCTCCGCCGGGCTGAAGGGCTATCGCTACACTTCGGCCTATGCCGCTTCCAAGCACGGCGTCGTGGGGCTGGTGCGGTCGGTGGCGCTGGAGGTGGCGCATCTGCCGATAACCGCGAATGCGATCTGTCCGGGCTTCATCGACACCGAGATGACGGGACGCAGCGTGGCGAATATCGCCGCGCGGACCGGCGGAACCGAAGCCGAGGCGCGCGCCTCGCTGGAGGCCATGAGCCCGCAGAACCGGCTGATCCGACCCGCCGAGGTCACGGCGACCGCGCTCTGGCTCTGCGGGGCCGGGGCGGAGGGGGTGAACGGTCAGGCCATCGCGCTCACCGGGGGCGAGGCGTGAGGGATCTGCCCGACGCCCTTTCCAAGCGCCGCCTGAAGTTGTGGGTGCGGCTTTTGGGCGTCACGCGGGGGGCAGAGAGCCAGTTGCGCGAGCATCTGCGGGTCCATCACGCGACGACGCTGCCGCGGTTCGACGTGATGGCGGCGCTCTGGCGCAGGCGGGACGGGGTGACGATGTCGGAACTGTCGCGCATGCTGTTGGTCTCCAACGGCAATGCGACGGCGGTGGTGGATCGGCTGGAACGGGACGGTCTGGTGGTGCGCACGCCGTTGCCGAGCGATCGCCGCACGGTGCGCGTCGCCCTGACCGATGCGGGTGCCGCGCGGTTCGAGGATCTGGCAGCGGACCATGAGCGCGAGGTGAATGCGGTGTTCGACGGCGCGTCCGACGAGGAGATCGACACGCTGATCCGGATCTTCCGGAAACTGGGAAAGGTGGAGGCATGACGACGCTGGCGGATCTGAGGCCCGAGCATTTCCTGTGGCAGGTGACAGACCGGATCGCGTCGATCCGCCTCGACCGGCCCGAGCGCAAGAACCCGCTGACGTTCCAGAGCTATGCCGAATTGCGCGACACGTTCCGGGCGCTCGCCGAAGCCACGGATGTGGATGTGGTGGTGCTTGGCTCCAACGGCGGGAACTTCTGTTCGGGCGGTGATGTCCATGAGATCATCGGCCCGCTGGTGGGGATGGAGATGCGGGAGCTTTTGGCCTTCACCCGGATGACCGGCGATCTGGTGAAAGCGATGCTGACCTGCGGCAAGCCGGTGATCGCGGCCGTGGCGGGGGTCT
>JBBSVE010000097.1:0-11903 GCA_038233815.1 Rhodobacterales bacterium | reverse complement strand
TCTCCCCCCGCGTGCGGAGCGCCATGAGGAAACCGCCCATCTGCGCCGGGGTCGCATCGCCGTCGAAGAGGGTGGCAAAGGCCGTCTCCGCCTCTGCACGCGTCAGGGCACGGTCGGCAGCGAGGCCGATCAGAGGCTTAAGCCGGTCGCTCACGCGGCGACGGTCCCGGACTTGAGGAACGTTCGGAGCAGCGCGTGCCCGTGCTCGGAGGCGATGCTCTCGGGGTGGAACTGCACCCCTTCGACCGGCAGGGTCCGGTGCCGCAGCCCCATGATCGTGCCGTCGGCGAGCCATGCCGTCACCTCGAGGCAATCGGGCAGCGTATCGCGGTCCACGATCAGACTGTGATACCGGGTCGCGAGGAAGGGCGAGGGCAGACCCGCAAAGACGCCCGCGCCGTCGTGGTGGATCACGCCCATCTTGCCGTGCACGATCTCGTGGCACCGCACGACACGCCCGCCGAACGCCTGCCCGATGGTCTGGTGCCCGAGGCAGACGCCGAGGAGGGGGATGCCCGCCTCCGCCGCGGCGAGCGTGAGCGGCAGGCAGACCCCGGCACGGTCGGGGTCGCAGGGGCCGGGGGACAGGACGATGGCCGAAGGTCCAAGCGCCAGCATCTCGCCCGCATCCATCGCGTCATTACGCTCCACCCGCACATCGGCGCCGATCTCGCCCAGATAATGGACGAGATTATAGGTGAAGCTGTCGTAATTATCGACCAGAAGCAGCACGGAGCCTCGCAGAGGGGCAGGGGTGATCCCGGCCACGCATCGCGCTATACATGAGCCGCGGAGTTGCGGGGCGTCAAGGGAAACTGCCCCGACGGGGCGCGTGGCAGGGAGACATCGTGAGAAAGAGCCGTGGATTTCTGGCCGGTGCCGCTTGGGGCGGCGTGGCGGCTGCACTGGCGCTCGGCATCGCGTCGCAGGCGCTCTTTGTGCCGCCTGAAGGCAGAGGGCTGGGTGCGGCGTCCGCGACTGCCGCACCCTTGGCCATGCCCGCCCGAGAAGGGAGCATGACAATAACGTCGCCGCCCCCAACGCTGCCGGATTTCGAGCCTGGCGGCGCGCCCGCCTCACCCGCGCGCGACGCGGTGCCGACGGGGATGAGCCGACCGGACAGTGCGGCCACGCGCGCCGCGCCCTTGGGAATTCCCGCCATCAGTGAGAGGCCCCTCTTGCCCGCGGGGAGAGATTCGGTCACGGAGCCGGCCACGCCGACCGCGATAGGCGGCCTCGCGGCGCAGGCTGCGCGCTCCCATTCCGATGACCGGCCGAAGGCCGAGGCCGCATCGCCTGCCGCGGGACTTCCGCCCGGCCCGCCCGAACCGCCGTTTGCGGAGGATGCGCCGTTCCGTCAGCCCTCGATGCCTGCGGACGCTGCGGTCACTCCCTAGTCGGCACCCAGCGGTGATTGTCTGCTTTGCCGATCTTGATACGTTGCCGGGTTTGAACCTCAGCCGTTGCGGCGCCCGGTGAAGTGTCCCGCCATCTCCGCCGCCTGTCGCAGGGCGCGAGATTTGCTCACCGTCTCCTGATATTCCGCTTCCGGGTCGCTGTCATGGACCACGCCGCCCCCGGCCTGGATGTGGAGGTTTCCGTCCTTCAGAACGGCGGTGCGCAGGGCGATGCAGAAATCCATCTCTCCGTTCGCGGCGAAATAGCCGACGCCACCGCCGTAGATGCCGCGCTTTTCCGGCTCCAACTCGTCGATGATCTCCATTGCGCGGACCTTTGGCGCGCCCGATACGGTGCCCGCGGGCAGACCGGCGAGCAGCGCCGACAGCGCATCCTCGCCCTCCGCGATCCGGCCCACGACATTGGAGACGATGTGCATGACGTGGCTGTAACGCTCGATCGTGAATTGTTCGGTCGGATGGACGGTGCCGATCTGCGCCACCCGGCCCACATCGTTGCGGCCCAGATCGAGCAGCATCAGATGCTCGGCCCGCTCTTTCGGGTCGGCGAGGAGGTCGACCTCGTTGGCGCGGTCCTCCTCCGGCGTCGCGCCGCGTTTGCGGGTGCCTGCGATGGGGCGGACCGTGACCTCGCCCTCACGGAGCCGCACGAGGATCTCCGGGCTGGCGCCGACGACCTGAAAGCCGCCGAAGTTGAAGAAGAACATGAAAGGCGAGGGGTTGGTGCGTCGGAGCGAGCGGTAGAGAGCGAAGGGCGGCGCCGTGAAGGTCTGCGTCCAGCGCTGCGAAGGCACGACCTGAAACACGTCGCCCGCGCGGATATAGGCCTGCGCCCGCTCCACCGCCGCGCGGTAGGCCTCGGGCGTGAAGTTGGAGACCGCAGCACCCACCGGCACCGCCTCGCCCGCGCTGGCCATCGCTGCGGGCGCACGGTCGAGGTCGCGCAGCGCATCCATCACCCGTTCCGCTGCCTGCGCGTAGGCCGCGCGCGCCGATAGACCGGAAGACGCCCATGCGGGGGCTACCACCGTCACCTCGCCCTTCACGCCGTCGAGGACCGCGACCACCGAAGGTCGCATCAGCACCGCGTCGGGGAGGTCGAGCGGGTCCGGGTTGATGTGGGGCAGATGCTCCACCAGCCGGATCATGTCATAGCCGAGATAGCCGAACAGCCCCGCCGCGATGGCGGGCAGCCCGTCCGGCATGTCCACCGCACTCTCAGCAATCAGCGCGCGCAGACTCTCCAGCGGCGGGGCGGGATCGGCGCGGAACGCCTGCGGATCGAAGCGCGCTTCGCGGTTGATTGCCACCTGCTGCCCGCGACAGCGCCAGATCAGGTCGGGTTTCATCCCCACGACCGAGTAGCGCCCCCGGACCTCGCCACCGGTGACGGATTCCAGCATGAACGTGTCGGTCCGCGCCTCGCCCAGCTTCAGCATCAGGGACACCGGCGTGTCGAGATCGGCGGGAATGCTCGCGGACACCAGCATGTTGCGCCCCGACTGCCATGCCGCATCGAACGCGGCAAAGTCGGGCCGCAGTGTCGCCACCTAGCGGAACTGCGCGTGAACGGCCGCGACGGCGGCGTCGTTGATGCTGATACCCGCCGCTTGGACGAGCGCGCCGGAATAGAGCGCCAGCACGTCCTGCGACAGCGCCTGCTGCGCCTGTGCCGCCAGTGACGCCTTGAGCGCCGCCGCATCGGGGCCGTCCGTCGGTCCCGGCGTCACCGTATCGAGCCGCACGACCGCAACGAAATCCGCCGCCTCGATCACGCGGACCTCGCCGGGCTTCATGGTGAACACGGTCTGCAACAGCTCCGGCGGCGCGTCGGCGATGGTGCCCGACCGGGTGATCGACGCGGTGACATCGACGGGGCCGTAGTTGCTCAACGTCTTGCCGCCCTCGACGCCGGACCGGATCTCTGCCGCGCGGGCCGACAGGGCCTTGGCGGTGGCGTCGGCGGTCCATGCGGTCGTCACCGCGTCCTTCGCCTGATCGAAGGGGATCGGGGCGGCCGGCACAATCTTGTCGAGCCGCATCGCCACGATTCCGCCATCGTCGAGCTGCACGATCTGGGGAAAGTCGCCTTCCTTCACCTGTTCCGCCGCGGTGCGGAAGGCGGGATAACCCGCAATGATGTCGTCCGAGGCTTTCGAAAAGTCGATCGTGCCGAGCGTCATGTCGGTCTCGTCGGCCAGCTGCTCCAGCGTATCGCCACCCGCGAGCCGGTCGTCGAGGGCTTCGCGTTCATCCGCGATGGCGCGGCGGGCGGCATCGGTCGCGAACTCCGCGGTGAGGTCGGGTTGGGCCTGCTCGAAGCTCGTGCTCTGCGCGGCGAGGATGCCGTTCATACGGAACAATGCCGGTCCGAAATCGGAGGCGAACGGTCCCACGACGCCGGGCGCCGTCAGCGCAAAGACCGCAGGGCCCGCAGCGCCAAGATCGGCCTCTGCCACGTCACCCAGATCGATGTCGGAAAGCTGCACGCCGCGATCCTTCACCAGCGTCTCAAAATTTGTCCCCGCGTCGAGGCGCGCTTTTGCGGCCACCGCCTCGGCCTCCGTCGGGTAGACGAGCCGCTCCACCAGCCGGTGTTCGGGCTGGACATACTCCGCGATCCGCTCCTGATAGAGCTTTTTCAGTGCATCCTCGTCCACCGGCTGCTTGGCCGCAATGCTTTCGGGCAGAAGCGACGCGTAGGTGATCCGCTTTGCCTCGGGAGCGGTGAAATCCGCGATATGGTCCTTGTAGAAGGCCTGCAGCTCTGCGTCCGTCGGTGCAGGCACGGGGGTCGCCAGATCGGCCTCCGTCAGCTTCAGCACCGTGAGGCCGCGCCGTTCGGAAATGTAGGTATAGAGCGTGTCGACGAGGGCTGGGGGTGCCGCGACCCCGCCCGCCACTGCGCCTTGGAGAAGGGAGCGGGTGAGGTCGTCGCGGACCTTTCCCTCGAACGAGGCTTCCGTCATGCGGTTGCGTTCCAGCGTCGCACGGTAGGCGTCGCGGTCGAAGCTGCCCGCAATGCCGTGGAACACCGGCATCACCGTGATCTCCTTGGCCACGCGCTGGTCGCCCACCGAAAGACCGATGCGCTGCGCCTCATTCTCCAGTGCGGCGGTGGTCACGAGTTGCCGACGCACCTGCGCGTCGAGGCCGAACCCCTCCGCCTGCTGGAAAGTCACGGTCTGCTTGGTCTGCGCTGACATCGCGTCAAGCTGTTGTTGAAGCGCGCGCTGATAGTCTGTCATCTCGATCTCGCGGTCGCCCACGGTGCCGATGATCTGCCGACCGCCGCCAAAGTTTGTGACGCCGAAGCCGCCGAGGCCCAGGACCAGCAGGCCCATCAGCACCCAGACAACCGAGGAGGCGGCCTTCTTGCCTTTGCTCTTGCTTTCGGGTTCGGGAGATTTCGCCATGGCACTGCCTGTCGGTGACGGGAATTGAGACTGTCTAAAGGGTAGGGCCCCGCACGGCAAGTCAGGCACGCGCGGCTATTTCAGGCCCGGAATCCCGCCAGCCGCTGAAAGAGCGTGGCGATCCCCGCGGCGTCCACGTTGGCGAAGGCGATCCGAAGCTGCTGACGACCCTCCGCCGAGCCGTGCGGCTGGAACATCGTCCCCGGCAGCATCAGCACGCCCGCCTCCGCCACCATGCGCTGTGCCAGCCGGTCGGAGGGCAGGTCGAACGGATGCGCGACATAGGCGAAATAGGCGCCGCAGCCCAGCAGGCGCCATCCCTCCAGCGCTTGGAAACCAACGGTCATGGCGGCCTTGCGGGCCAAGATCTCGTCCCGCTGTTCGGCCACCCACGCGCCGAGGTTGCGCATGCCCCAGAGTGCTGCGATCTGGCCCAGCTGGCCCGGGCAAATGGCCACGGTGTCGAGAAACTTTTCCACCTGCGCCAGCCGGTCCCGGTGCGCCACGGCGGCGCCGACCCGGTGCCCGGTGAGGCGATAGGCCTTGGAAAAGCTGTAGAGATGGATCAGCGTGTCGGCCCAGTCGGGATCGGAAAAGAGGTCGTGCGGCGCGCCGGTGCGGCTGTCGAAATCGCGGTAGGTCTCGTCCACGATCAGCGCGATCCGGTGGCGGCGGGCGAGATCCATGAACGCGCGGAGCGTCTCGGCCGGATATTCCGCGCCGCCCGGATTGTTGGGGCTCACAAGGGCTATGGCGCGCGTGCGCGGCCCGATCAGACGCTCCGCCGCGGCGGCGTCGGGGATCAGATCCGCCCCTGTCGGCAGCGGCACGGTGCGGACGCCCTGCATGTCGAACCACATCTTGTGGTTGAAATACCACGGCGTCGGCAGAATCACCTCATCCCCCGCGCCGGCGAGGGTGGACATGACGGCGGTGAAGGCCTGATTGCAGCCCTGCGTGATGGCCACCTGATCGTCCGCGATCCGGCCGCCGTAAGCCTCTGACCATTGCGCGGCAATCTCCACCCGCAAGGCCGGCATCCCTAGGACCGGGCCGTAGAGATGCGCCATCGGATCGTTCAGCGCGGCCTCTGCCAGCGCCTGCCGCAGCGCCAATGGTGGCGGATCGACCGGGGCGGCCTGGCTCACGTTGATAAGCGGGCGGTCCGGGGCGAACTGCACCCCGTCGAGCCAGCGCCGCGCCTCCATCACCGGGGGCGGGTCAGTCGCGTTCATGGCGGGGTTGAGGGGCTGGATCATCGGCGGGCTCTCAGTCGGTGCCCCGGTAGGGCTGCACATATTGCAGCGCCATGTCCCACGGGAAGAAGATCCAGGTGTCTTGGCTGACCTCGGTGATGAACGTCTCCACCATCGGGCGACCCGACGGCTTGGCATAGACCGTAGCGAAATGGGCGCGAGGGTAGAGCGCACGCACCACCTCCAGCGTCTTCCCGGTATCGACGAGATCGTCGACCACGAGGATGCCGGTCCCGTCGCCCATCAGGTCCGCCTGCGGGGCCTTGATGACCTGCGGCGCGTTTTGCGTCTGGTGGTTGTAGCTGCGCACCGAGATCGTGTCGACACGGCGGATGTCGAGCTCACGCGCCACGATCGCCGCGGGCACCAGACCGCCGCGCGTGATCCCCACCACCGCACGCCAACCGCCATCCTCCGGCCCCTTGCCGTCGAGACGCCACGCCAAAGCGCGGCTGTCGCGGTGGATCTGGTCCCATGAAACGTGGAACCCCTTCTCGTGCGGCAGCCGGTCGCTCATCGACGCTCTCCGCGCCCGGATCGGCTCACGACGCCGCCTCCTTTGCCCCGCCGAGGACATCGTCGGGCGCGTCGACCGCCCGCATCCCCACGATATGATAGCCCGCATCGACATGGAGGTTCTCACCCGTTGTGCCCGATCCCAAGTCGGACAGGAGGAACAGCGCGGCCTTGCCCACCTCCTCCTGCGTCACATTGCGGCGCAGCGGGGAGTTCACCTCGTTCCATTTCATGATGAAGCGGAAATCGCCGATCCCCGAGGCCGCGAGCGTCTTGATCGTGCCCGCCGAGATGGCGTTGCAGCGGATGCCCACGCGGCCCAGATCCTCTGCGATATATTTCACCGATGCCTCTAGCGCCGCCTTGGCCACGCCCATGACATTGTAATGCGGCATCACCTTCTCCGCCCCGTAGTAGGTGAGCGTGAGGAGGCTGCCGCCGTTGGGCATCAGGTCCGCGGCGCGTTTGCAGACCGACGTGAAGGAGAACACCGAAATATCCATCGTGGTGCGGAAGTTCGCGGCACTGGTGTCGACATAGCGGCCGCGCAGCTCGTTCTTGTCGGAAAATCCGATGGCATGGACGACGAAATCGAGGCTGCCCCAGTCTTCCTTGATCCGCGCGAACAGCGCATCGAGTGACGCCTCGTCGCCCACATCGCATTCCACCATCCGCTCGCAGCCGATGGAGGCCAGAAGCGGCTGCACCCGTTTCTTCAGCTGCTCGCCCTGATAGGAGAAAATGAGCTCAGCGCCATGTTCGGCGCAGGCTTTCGCGATGCCCCATGCAATGGATTTGTCGTTGGCAAGCCCCATGATGAGACCGCGCTTGCCCGCCAGCAATCCCTGCATTCCGTTTCCCGCCCCACCTGCCTCACAGGTTCGCGGTGTAGGGCATCATGCCGCATTCATCAAGGGCGCGAGGCTTGGCTCTCGGGCGCGCAGACACTAGGTAAAGGCCTCAGCGGAAAAAGGCATGTGACATGGACCGGACGGGCATCTTTGCGGGCGACGACCCGTTCATCATCGCGCGCGCTTGGTTGGCGGCGGCCGAAGCGTCGGAGCCGAACGATCCCAATGCCATCGCCCTCGCCACCGTGGATGCAGGTGGTTTGCCCAACGTCCGCATGGTGCTTTTGAAGGAGATCGAGGACGCGGCCTTCGTCTTCTACACCAATTACGACAGCGCCAAGGGCCGGGAGATTGCGGCCACCGGCACCGCAGCCTTTGTGATGCACTGGAAAAGCCTGCGCCGCCAGATCCGCGTGCGCGGCACCACAGAGCGTGAGGAGGGGCCGCAAGCCGACGCCTACTACGCCTCCCGGTCGCTCCAGAGCAGGCTTGGCGCGTGGGCCTCCGATCAATCGCAGCCGCTCGCGTCCCGCGACGTTCTTATGGCCGAGGTGGAGGCTGTGAGTGCCCGGCATGGCACGATGCCGTCGCGCCCGCCGTTCTGGGGCGGAATCCGCATCCGGCCCTCCGAGATCGAGTTCTGGGCAGACGGGGCGCATCGCCTGCACGACCGCTTCCGCTGGACCGCGTCCGGACCGGACTGGACCGCGCGCCGCCTGTCGCCCTGAGCCGTTCCGACAAACCGTATCGCGCGGCGCACGATATTGCGGCATCCGAAAGCGGCGACATATTGCCCATTGCCTCCGCAAGGGGTTGGCCATAGCACATCAACAACTATTTCAAGCTTGAAAAGTGTTGGCGTGGTGCGCCACATGATAGCGATACCCGATTTTCGAAAGTGTTGGCCGTCAGTATGAATGATGAGTTGGAGCCGGGTCAGATCTTGACCGGTCAGGTGAAGTGGTTCGATCCGGTGAAAGGGTTCGGCTTCATCATCTCCCCCGATGCGTCGGGGGACGTGCTTCTTCATGCCAACGTGCTGCGAAACTTCGGGCAGAGCACGGTCGCGGACGGGGCGGCCATCATCGTCAAGGTCCAGCAGACGCCGCGCGGCATGCAGGCGGTAGAGGTGGTGTCCATCACGCCGCCCGCAGCTTCTGCCTTCTCCCTGTCCGAGGAGGCGGACGGCACGACGCCTGCCGACATCGCCGCCCTGCCGGTGGAGCCTGCGCGTGTGAAATGGTTCGACAAAGCCAAGGGGTTCGGCTTTGCCAACGTCTTTGGCCGGCCCGATGACGTGTTCGTCCATATCGAGGTTCTGCGCGTCTCCGGCTTCGCCGATCTGGCGGCGGGGGAGGCGATCGGCCTGCGGATTCTTGAGGGCCGTCGCGGGCGGATGGCCGCCCAAGTCCTGTCGTGGGAAGCCGCGGTGCGGAGCGAACCGTGATGCGGATGGCTCTCGCGCTGATCGCGGTCCTGAGCGGTCCGGCGGCTGCCGCCTGCTCGGACAATGCGGTGGAGATGCGGCTGGAAAACGGATCCGTCGCGCGGTTTTCGGTGGAGGTGGCAGGCGACGACGCCGCGCGCGCCCGGGGCCTGATGTTTCGCAAGCAAATGGCAAAGGCGTCGGGGATGCTGTTCCTTTACGAGCGGCCGCAGCGGGCCGTGTTCTGGATGCGCAACACGCTGATCCCGCTGGACATGGTCTTTGCCGACGCATCGGGAACCGTGACCCGGGTGCATGCAAACGCGGTCCCCAAGGACGAGACCGGGATCGACGGCGGGCCGGGCGTCCTCGCGGTGCTGGAGATCAACGGCGGGCTGGCGGCGCGGTTGGGCATCCGGCCCGGTGCCGTCCTGCGCCATCCTGGGTTCGCGCAAGACGCTGCAGCCTGGCCTTGCGACTGAGCCCGTGCCCCCCCCAAACACCGCTTTCCAACGGGTGCATCCTTCGCTAGGACATCCCTCGTCGGAGTGTAGCGCAGTCTGGTAGCGCGCCTGCTTTGGGAGCAGGATGCCGGGGGTTCGAATCCCTCCACTCCGACCATCTCGATTTTTTTTAATGAGCTGCGCGGGTAAGATCGCGCTGAGTGTTACGGTCGAGAGGGTGTTTTAGACGAGGTTTCAGGTCGGACCCGATGATGAATTTGCACGAGACCGACTCGGCTGACGCGTTGAGCAGTCAGGCGCGTTTCTCAAGCCGCTTTGTGGCCTTATCCGGCGATTTTGCGCAAATCGGGTGAAGGGTTCACCTCGCGAATCGGGTCTGTCAGTCGGGCTGGATGAGCCGACCGGAGCCCCTGACTGACCGGACCACGAACGGGCATGACGACAACGCCGCGCTGGCGAGGCGCGGATCGCTGTCGATCCACTGGCCGGCAGGCGATTGCAAGCAATCGCCGCAAGGCTGGTTCGATCCCGAGACGGAGAGGCTTGCCAAACCGACCGGCAAGCGCGGGCGGCAGTCCGTCTTCTCCGACGCCGCGATCCAGACCTGCCTGATGCTGAAGGCGCTCTTGGGGCTGCCGCTGAGGCAAACGACCGGGATGGTGGGGTGTCAGGCGCCATTTGGATCTGGCCCCGAATTGCCTCGCATGAAACGCTATCCGAGGCTTGGCGTTGCCGCACCCTGCTGATTACGCACGATTAGGGTGGTTCGGCGGGGTGTGGAACGATGGCAGGGAGGCTCAGCATGGCGGCACGAGCGGAGGTGACGGCGACAATAAGGGACTGATATGCAGAAAGCGGGCGTGTGGCGAAGGGCCTGATCCTCGACGAGTTCGTGGCGCTGACCGGGCTGCATCGCAAGCACGCGATCCGGTTGCTCAAGTCAGGAAGCGGAAAGAAGCGTTCGCGCGGACGGCCGAAGGCGCGCTATGGCACGGATGTGAAAGAAGCAATCGCGCTTCTCTGGGAAGCATCGGATCTGGGAGGCATCGGATCTGGGCAGCATCGGATCGGGCCTGCTCGAAACGGCTGAAGCCGATGATTCCGGTCCTGCTGCCGGCACCGGAGCGGCACGGTGAGCTCGCGTCCGGTGCGGACCTTCGCCGACTGGGGCGATCCGGCGCCCGGCTTCCTCGAGGTTGACGTCGTAGCACAGTCCGGCGTCCGCACAGATGGCGCGTTTGTGCAGACGCTGGTGCTGACCGACATCGCCACGGGCTGGACCGAATGCGTACCGGTGGTGTTTCGGTCAGGGGCGCTCGTGCTGGAGGCGCTGCGGGCAGCGCAGACGTTGTTCCCGTTTCCCCTGAAGGGCGTCGACTTCGACAACGACGGCGCCTTCATGAACGAACCCGTGGTCGCCTGGGTAGCCCGGGCGCAAGGGCTCGAGGTGACGCACTCGCGAGCCTACCGGAAGAACGACCAAGCCTGGGTAGAGCAAAAGAACGGGGCGATCGTCCGGCGCATTGTCGGCTACGGCCGGTTCGAGGGCACGGCGGCTGCGGCGGCGCTGACGAGACTCTATGCGGCGGTGAGTTTGCAGACCAACCTGGTCCAGCCCTCCTTCAAACTGCGCAAGACGATCCGCGTCGGCGCCAAGGTCACGAAGTACTGGCATCCGCCGGTCACGCCGGCGGGGCGGGCATTGGTGTCGGGGCGGATCGATGCCACGCGTGTCGCGCGCATCGCCGATCTGCAAAATCGCGCCGATCTGGTGGTCGCACTGGCCGCGATCCGCGCGGCACAGGCCGATCTGGGAAAGCGGGTCGATCGCAGAGGGATCGCACCCTCAGCAGATGAGATGCCAATCGTGGTCGACCTCGCCACCGCTGTTGCCGATGCGAAGCGGAACGGCGAACGCCGGGAAATCCATCGCCGCCCTTACCGACGCGTAAAACCGGTCCCGACGCGTCCGTCGATGCTCGAGCCTCATCGCATCGAGATCGAGGCATGGCTCGACGCTCAACCTGCGATGACCGCGATCGATGTCCCGGCCCGGCTTGAATGCCGCCATCCTGACCGGTTCGAAGCCTCCCACCTCCGCGCCATGCAGCGGTTGGTGAAGGGGTGGCAGGCCGATCGGGCCACGAGGATTGTCCGTCACGGAAGGGACGCCCTGACGCCGCTGCCGATCGCACGCACGGTCCTGCCGTCGGCCCGAGATCCAGCTATTGCGCTCGGCAACATCTCAGGGTGAGGCAACAGGGAGGGCCAGTCTGTCGTGTCGCATGACGCGGAACACCGCTTCGCCTTCCGACGTCGCACCGTGCAACTGAAAGACCTGCTTGGCCAGGTCAATGCCAATGATCAGACTTCCTTCGTAGCCGAATCCTCCTCATCCTGTCTGGATCCCTACTTTGAGCTGGTCCCGGAAAACTGGACAGTGAGCTAAGGTATATCCCAACGACGTAGGGATATCATGATGACGCGGAAGCGGCGGAAGTTCACGGATCATTTCAAGGCACAGGTGTCGCCGGAGGCGCTGCGTGGCGACCGGAC
>JBBSVE010000096.1:0-12083 GCA_038233815.1 Rhodobacterales bacterium | reverse complement strand
GGATTTGCGCCATTCCACCAACGCGGGGTCGGGCTCGGTCACGATATACTGATGCTCGACCGGGATGGCGGGGATCTTTACCCCCAGCAGCCGCGCGGTGCGTTGCGCGTGGTTGCCGGTCGCGGTTACGACATGTTCAGCGTGGATCTCGAAGATGTCTTCCGACGCGACAAGGTTCCCCCCCTGCTCCACCATCCGCACGCAGGTCACGATCCATTCGGATCCAGTCCAGCGGTAACCGTTGACCTGAATCTTGCGCTCGAACGTGGCGCCATGCTGGCGCGCGCCCTTGGCCATCGCCTGCGTGACATCGGCGGGGTTGATGTAGCCGTCCTGCGGGTGGAACAGCGCGCCTTTCAGGTCGTCGGAGCGGACCAGCGGCCAGCGGTCGGCAATTTCCTTCGGGGTCATGAACTCGTGGTAAACGTCGGCGGACTCGGCGACGGACGAGTAGAGTTGGAACTCATCCATCCGCGCGTCGGTCTGCGCCATCCGCAGGTTGCCCACGACGTAAAAACCGGGGTTGAGGCCGGTCTCTGCCTCCAGCCCCTTGTAGAAATCGACTGAATACTTGTGGATGTGGGTCGTCGCATAGCCCATGTTGAACAGGGGCAGCAGTCCCGCCGCGTGCCAGGTGGAGCCGGAGGTCAGCTCGTCCCGCTCCACCAGCATCGTGTCCCAGCCGGCTTTCGCCAGATGATAGGCGATCCCGGTGCCCACGGCGCCACCGCCGACGACCAGAGCTTTCACATGCGTCTTCATTTCCCGGCTCTCCCGTTGGCGATCGTGCCCTTCATGCCAGAGGCCATGGACCGGCGGGAGGGACAGCCGACGTTCGACAGATAAAAACGACATGCCCCCCGCGACGGATCGTCCCCGGCACGCGCAGCGCGGTCAGGCCTTCCTGCGGCAGGCGGGGCAGAGGCCCAGCGCCTCCACGTTGCTCCGCTCGATGGTGAAGCCCTGCGCGTCGGCCACCGTCTCCAGCGCCGCGCGGACGGGGTGCGCGTCGGTCTCCGCCACCGCCTGACAGGTCCGGCAGATCAGGAACACCGGGGCATGCGTCTCCCCCGGATGCATGCAGGCGGCGAAGGCGTTAAGACGCCGGACCCGGTGCGCGAGACCCTTTTCCACCAGAAACTCCAGCGCGCGGTAGGCGACCGGCGGCTGGTTCCCGAACCCCTCCGCCGCAAGCCGGTCCAGAACCTCGTAGGCGCCGAGTGCGCGGTGCCGTTCCAGCAGGATCTCCAGCACACGCCGGCGCACCGGTGTCAGCCGCAGCTTGCCCGCCAGCGCCAATGCGTCGGCATGGGCCAGCACGCCGCCCGCGCAATCGCCGTGGTCATGCGCGTCGAAGGCTGGATGGGCGCGATCCACAGCCTCGTCTTTACCCTGCGCCATTCAGACCCCGCCATCCCCATGCCGAGCCTTCACATAACCTCCCGCCCCCGGCCCCGCAACGTGGGGATCAGAGCCCGGTGCCACCGGTCCCTGCCGCCTCATACCACGCGCGGATCGCGGCACGCTCCTCCGGTTCGATCCCGCTGAGGTTGCCCGGCGGCATGGCGTGGCTGACCCCGGCCTGAAGATAGATCCGCCGCGCCTGATGCGCGATCTCGGCCGGCGTCTCCAGCACCACACCCTTGGGCGGCCAGTGCACGCCATCCCAGACCGGCTCCGCCGCGTGGCACATGGAGCAGCGGCCGGTCACGATGTCCGTCACCCGCTCGAACCCCGGTGCCGCGGCGAGGATCGCGCCTTGGGGGTCGAGCCGGGCCTGCGCCTCCGCCTCCCCCGGTCGCGGTATGGTGGAGAGCCAGGCCGCGATGAGGAAGAGCACGAGCGTTGCCGCCCAGGTCCACGTCGGGTTGCCGCGCCGCGCATGGACGGTGTTGAAATAATGCCGGATCGTGACGCCCATCAGGAACACGAGCGAGGCGATGATCCAGCTGTATTGCGTCCCGAACACCAGTGGATAATGGTTCGACAGCATCAGGAACAGCACCGGAAGCGTCAGGTAATTGTTGTGCGTGCTGCGTTGCTTGGCGATCTTACCGTATTTCGGGTCCGGTTTGCGCCCCGCCTTCAGGTCCGCCACCACGATCCGCTGGTTGGGCATGATCGTGAAGAACACGTTGCCCGACATGATCGTCGCCGTGAACGCGCCCAGATGCAAAAGCGCCGCACGCCCCGAAAAGACATGCGCGTAGAACCACGCCATCCCCACCAGCAGCACGTAGAGAAGCAGCATCAGCCGCGTGTTGTCGTCGCCGAACCGCGTCTTGCAAAGCGCGTCATAAGCAACCCAGCCGAACCCCAGCGACGCGATCGAGATGCCGACCGCCTGCCAGACTGGAATGTCGAGCACGGTCGGATCGACGAGATACAGCTCCGCCCCCATGTAATAGACGAGCACCAGCATCAGCATCCCGGTCAGCCAGGTGGCATAGCTCTCCCACTTGAACCAGACGAGGTGGTCGGGCATCGCGTCGGGGGCCACGAGGTATTTTTGCACGTGGTAAAAGCCGCCGCCATGGACCTGCCACTCCTCCCCGTCGGCCCCGCTGGCGAGATTGCGGTCGCGGTGGAGGCCCAGATCAAGGGCGATGAAATAGAACGACGACCCGATCCACGCGATCGCGGTGATGACATGCGCCCAGCGCGCACCCGCCATCACCCAGTCCCACAGGATCGCCCAGTGCATCACCTCATCCATCGCGGGGCCCCCCTTTGCCCGACCGTCAGGCTATCGCGGCGGCGACCCCTCTGCTATTCCATCAAATGCCGGATCACTTTCAACGCCAAGACGGTAATCGCCCCGATGTCCTACGTGACCCTGCTGCGCATGTTTGTCCGCGTCTATGAGCTGGGCAGCATGAGTGCTGCGGCCCGCGACCAGCGCGCCTCCGCCGCCGTCGCGTCCGCGCGGATATCGGAGCTGGAGCGTCATCTGGGCACCCGGCTCTTCAACCGCACCACGCGTAGCCTGCAACCGACGGAGAACGGGCGCATCTTCTACGGCGGGGCGCAGCGCGTGCTCGACGCGATCACCGAAGCCGAGGCGGCGGTGACGGACGTGGCGCAGAACCCGCGCGGTACGATCTTCGTCGCGGCACCGCTCGGGATCGGACGGCGCTTCATAGCGCCCCACATTCCGGCGTTCCGCGACGCCTACCCCCAGATCGACCTGCGCCTGCGCCTGTCGGACCGGCTGGTGGACATGACGGCCGAAGGGCTCGACGTCGCGTTCCATCTGGGCCGGCCGGAGGATTCCACGATGAAGCTGCGGCTCGTGGCGCATTGCCCGCGGCTTTTGTGCGCGGCCCCCGACTATATCGCCCGGCGCGGGATGCCCGAAGACGGCGAGGCGCTGGTGCGCGACGGGCACGATTGTCTGAACCTGCGCTTTCCCGGCGCGCGGGAGTTTCGCTGGACGCTCCAGACCGAAGACGGCCCGCAACCGTTCGGGATCTCGGGACCATATGAGACGGACGACGGCGACGTGCTGACCGGATGGGCGCTGGCCGGGCGCGGGATCGTGCTGAAGCCCATCTTCGAGGTCGCGCATCACCTGCGCACCGGCGCGCTCGTTCCCGTGGCCATCGCCACGCCGCCGCTGCCGACCCAACTTTCGTGCCTGACCCAGCACCGCCGCCTCCGCGACCCGAAGATCGGCCTGTTCTCTGATTTCATCATCGCGCGCTGCAAGGCCGACATGGCGGCGGAGCTGGACCCTGTGGCGTCTCAACTTCCGCGATAGGTCGAGTAGGCGAAAGGCGAAAGCAACAGCGGCACGTGATGATGCGCCTCCGCATCCGTGACCCCGAACCGGATCGGGATCGCGTCGAGAAACAGCACCCCCGCCCCCGCCTGCCCCGTCGCCCTGAGGTAGTCGCCCGCGCCGAACACCAGCTCATAGCACCCCGCGATCAGCGCCCCGCCGCCGAGCATCGGCGCATCGGTGCGCCCGTCCGCGTTCGTCACCGCGCGGCCCAGCTCCTCCCGCGTGTCCCCGACGCGGTAGAGCACGATCCCGACGCCCGCCGCAGGCCGCCCCCGCGCGGTGTCCAGAACGTGCGTGGTGATCCTGCCTGCCATTCCCAACCCTCCCATGCCTTACAATGGCGCAGATCGCGGGCCTTGGCGACCGTCCCGCCGCCCGACAAGTCCTTCGCGTATTTTTGCGTAATCGCCCCGCAGGTTCCAGCCTAGGCTTACCCCCCGACAGGAGGTTCCATGCACCGTTATCCGCGCGACATGACCGGATATGGCGCGGCCCCGCCCGACGCCGCATGGCCGGAGGGGGCAAAGATCGCCATCTCGCTTGTGCTGAACTACGAGGAGGGCGGCGAAAATTCGGTTCTCCACGGCGATGCCGCATCCGAGGCGTTCCTCTCTGACATCGCGGGTGCAGCACCTTGGCCGGGGCAGCGGCACTGGAACATGGAATCGATCTACGACTACGGCGCGCGCGCGGGGTTCTGGCGGCTGCACCGCCTGTTCACGGACCGCGCCCTGCCCGTCACCATCTTCGGCGTGGCCACCGCCCTCGCCCGCTCCCCGGAACAGACCGAGGCGATGAAGGCGGCCGGATGGGACATCGCGTCCCACGGGCTGAAGTGGGTCGAGCATCGCGCCATGCCCGAGGATGAGGAGCGCGCGGCGATCGCGGAGGCGATCCGGCTTCATACCGAGGTGGTGGGGGCGCGCCCGCGCGGCTGGTATACCGGGCGGTCGTCGGAAAACACCGTCCGGCTGGTGGCGGAGGAGGGTGGCTTCGACTGGATCTCCGACACCTACGACGACGATCTGCCGCACTGGATGGAGGTCGGCGCCCGAGACCAGCTGATCCTGCCCTATACGCTGGAGGCGAACGACATGCGGTTCGCCACCTCGCCCGGCTATACCGAGGGTGAGCAATTCTATCGCTATCTCAGGGACGCGTTCGACGTGCTCCATGCAGAAGGCGCGGCGGGGGCTGCGAAGATGCTGTCGATCGGGCTGCATTGCCGCCTGATCGGGCGACCCGGCAAGATCGCGGGCCTGATGCGCTTTCTGGACCATGCGGGCGGGCAGGAGGGCGTGTGGTTCGCCACCCGCTCCCAGATCGCGGCGCACTGGGCGCATGCGCATCCCCACACACGGCGTGAGCGGCCCAGCCGGATGGACGAGGCCGCTTTCACCGCCCGCTTCGGTGGTATCTACGAGCATTCCCCATGGATCGCGGCGCGCGCCCACGCGCTTGAGCTCGGCCCCGCGCATGACAGTGCGGCGGGACTGGCGAATGCGCTGGCCCGCATCTTCCGCGCTGCCAGCGACGAGGAGCGGATGGGGGTGCTGACCGCACACCCGGACCTCGCGGGCAAGCTCGCCGCCGCCCGGCGCCTGACCGAGGAGAGCCGCGCCGAACAGGCCTCCGCCGCGCTCGACGCGCTGACCGATGCGGAGCGGGCGGAGTTCACGCGCCTCAACGACGCCTATACGGCGCGGCATGGATTCCCCTTCATCATCGCCGTGCGCGACCATACCAAGGCCAGCATCCTCGACGCCTTCCGAACAAGGATCGCCAACGACACCGCGACCGAGTTCGCCACCGCCTGCGCCGAGGTGGAGCGGATCGCCCGCATCCGCCTCGACACCCTCCTGCCTCCGCGCCCGTGAAAGAGACCGCCATGAGCCCCTATGCCGGCCCCCTCGACACCCTGCCGCCACAGACCGCCCTCCATGCCGGCCGCGCGGTCTTCACCGAGGCCTATGCCGTGATCCCCCGCGGGGTGATGACGGACATCGTAACGTCTCAGTTGCCCGGCTGGGCGCATACTCGCGCCTGGATCATCGCCCGCCCGATGTCGGGCTTTGCCGAGACGTTCTCGCAATATATCCTCCAGATCGATCCCGACGGCGGCTCCGACAGCCCCGAGCCCGAGCCCCGCGCCGAGGGTATCCTGTTCGTGACCGAGGGGGGCGTGACGCTCACCATCGCGGGCACGGCCCATGCGATGGACCCCGGCGGTTATGCGTTCCTGCCCCCCGGCTGCGACTGGACGCTGCACAATGAGAGCAGCGCACCCGCCCGCCTGCACTGGATCCGAAAGCTCTACGAGCCCGCACCGGGTCTCCCCGCCCCCGAGCCGTTCGTGACCAACGAACGCGACATCGCCCCCACCGCAATGCCGGACACCGACGGGCGCTGGGCCACCACCCGCTTCATCGCGAACGACGATCTGCGCCACGATTGTCAGGTCAACATCGTGACCTTCCAGCCCGGCGGCTCGATCCCGTTCGAGGAGACGCACGTGATGGAGCACGGGCTCTACGTGCTGGAGGGCAAGGCCGTTTACCGCCTCAACCGCGACTGGGTGGAGGTGGGGCCGGGCGATTTCATGTGGCTCCGCGCGTTCTGCCCCCAGGCCTGCACGGCGGCAGGCCCCGGTCCGTTCCGCTACCTGCTTTACAAGGACATCAACCGCCATGCCCGCCTGTTCGGAGCCGGACCCCGATGACGCGCGTAATTGTCACGGAACCCTTGAGCGCCGAGGCCTTCGCCCTGTTCGGCGATGTGCTGGAGGCATCGGGCCCCCCGGACCGATGGATCAACGGGGGCCTTTGCGCCCGCTTCCACGACCGCGCGCGGATCGACATCGCGGGGCGAACAGGGCTCTCGGTCTTTCTCGCCGAACCGCGCCGCCTGCCTTACCGGCTGGAGCTGATCGAGCGTCATCCCTCCGGCTCGCAGGCCTTCCTGCCGATGCACGAATGGCCGTTCCTCGTGGTGGTCGCGACCGACCTGGAGGCCACGCCGCGTGCGTTCGTGACCTCGGGCGCGCAGGGCGTGAACCTGCATCGCGGCGTCTGGCATGGGGTGCTCACCCCGCTCCACGCGCCGGGTCTGTTCGCGGTGCTGGACCAGGTGGCGGCGATGGACGATCCCGACCAGAACCTTGAGGAGCATCGCTTCGACGCGCCGTGGACCGTCACCGCGCCCGCGCCCGGATCAGACGGTCTGGCGCAGGACCACAGCCGCCGCCCGTGATCCTGCCACCACGCGGCGGGCGTTCGGGATGTCGTTACCCAACGCCCGCGCCTTCGCGGCGCCATCGTCCAGCCCGAGCGCCGTCCAGCGCGCGATGAGCCGCGCCTCCAGCACCGCCATCGGCACGTCGAGCCACACCGTCAGGTCGAACAGCGCCCCGAGCCGGTCCCACGGAGCGTCACGCATCAGCAGGTAGTTGCCCTCCACCAGCAGCACCGGGGCCGTCGCCGGAACCACCCGCGCGCCCGCCAGTGCCAGATCGCGGGTGCGGTCGAAGACCGGGATCACGACCTCGCCTCCCGCGCGCAGCCGCTCCATCATCGCCACGAACCCGTCCGCGTCGAACGTCTCCGGTGCGCCCTTGCGCGCCAGAAGCCCGCGCGGGGCAAGCAGGGCGTTGTCGAGATGGAAGCCGTCCATCGGCACCACCACCGCGCCGGGCAGCCTGTCGGCCAGCGCATCGGCCAGCGTCGACTTGCCTGCGCCGGGCGGGGCCGCGATGCCGATGAGCCTGCGCGAACCGGGAAGCGCCGCGATCCGTGCTGCCAATGCATCGACCGGATCATCTTGCATCGCACCCCTCCCGCCGCGCCGCGCCGTCTGACTGTTGCCCCCCGCAGGCGCGCCCCGTCAAGCCCGTGAAACAAGCGTCAAACCCCGTCGCCGGGTTTGACCCGGCCGGTTCCGGACGCCGATACTGGCCCTGCAGCGACGAATCCAGGGGAGCGCGCGATGACCACCGGACCCGACCCCGAGGCCCTGCCACCTGCCACCAGCCCCTATCTCCATTTCGCCGACTGCGTGAGCCCGCCCGAGGGGCCGCGGCTCCATTCGGGAACGGTCCGCCTGATCCCCGATGCCGCGGGCCGCGCCAAGGGCTTCGCGCGCCTCGCCGGGGCGCTGCGCCAAGGCCTCGCCGTCGTTGCACCCGAGGATGCGGAAGCCCTCGATCCCGAAGGCCAGCGCGCGGCCTGGTGCGAGCCCTTCACGCTCTACTGGCGCGACGAGGATCTGCCGGACCGGCTGGTGGACGTGCTGGAGGTGTTCGACCGCGCCCGCCCAGTCCGCATCGTCGAGCCCACGCCGGACGGCAAGCCGACTGATCGCAGGACAGACGGTCCTCCCGCCATCCCACCGCTGCGGCCCGAGCCGGACGCATCGCCGATGTCGGGCCCGCGGGCCGCGATCCTGCGGTCCCATCCCGCGCCGCTCGTGGCGGTCATCGACGACGGGATCGGCTTTCTCCACCGCCGCTTCTGCCGCCGGGATGGCGGCCTCCTGCGCACCCGGTTCCATGCGGTCTGGCTTCAAGCCTTCCGGACCGTGCCGCATCCGCTGTTCGGGCCGTCCTACACGCTCGCCGGTCAGGTGCTGCAAGGGGCGGAGATCGACGCGTTGCTGGCGCTCGGTCCCCGGCTGGAGGAGGGCAAGATTTACCGCGCGCTGAATCGCCAGTTGCTGGAGTCGGGGGCGCACCGGTCCTCTGAATACGGTTTCAGCCACGGCACGCATATTATGGATACGGCGGCAGGTGCCGACCCGGACGGCGAAGGCGAGGCCTCCCGCTGGCCGCTCCTCGCCGTGCAGTTGCCGTCCGAGGCGGTGGACCACACGTCAGGCGTGGAGCTTGAGCCGATGATCGTGCGCGGCGTCGCCTGGATTTTGCACAAGGCGGCGCGAATCGGGGGCATGGCGCCGGTGGTCATCAACATCTCCTTCGCGACCTTCGCCGGACCGAAGGACGGCACCAAGGCGATCGAGGCTCAGATCGCGCGACGTCTTGGCGCATGGCAGGCCCGGACCGGCCGGGTGGCCCGCGTCGTCCTTGCGTTCGGGAACGACCGGCTCAACCGGCAGGCGGCGCGGATGGATCTGATCCCGGGTGCGGCGCAGCGAATCGACTGGCGGCTCCAGCCCGATGACCGCGCGGCCTCCTATCTGGAGATCCGGTCCGATGCCGGGGCGGACCTCGGCGCCCTGTCGATGGCCATCACATGCCCCGGCGGCGCGGAACAGCCCCTTGGCCCGTTGCCTGCCAACGCGTGGCGCACGGTCCATGGCCCGTTCGGCGCGCCCGTGGGGCGGCTCTACCATATCGGCCCCCGGATAACCGCGCCGGGGACGCTCACCCCCGCGCATCTGGTCCTTGCCGCGGCACCGACACTGGCGGAGGCGGGCCGGATGCGGGCACCCTTCGGCGCATGGCGGATCGCCCTGTCAGCCGCACGCGCGATGACCGTCCGGATCGAGGTGCAGCGCGGCGATACGCCCCGCGATTACCGACCCAACGGCCGCCAGTCGCGGCTCGATCATCCGCTGGCGCATGCATGGGACACCGGGGCCGCCGCCTTCGTCCGCCCCGGACCCGGCTGCCCGATCACCCGGGCGGGCACGCATTCAAGCTTCGTGACCGCGCCCAGCCCTGCGATGCTATGCGTCGGGGCGGCGCGGGGCGACACGGGCGCGCCGAGCCCGTATTCTGCCGAAGGCGCACCCTGGACCCGTCCCGCGCCATCGCTCGCGGCCATTGCCGACCGGGGTCCCGCCCTTCGCGGCGTGGTCGGCGCGGGCACCCACTCGGGGGCGGGACGGACCCTCGACGGCACCTCCGTCGCCGCCGCCCGCGTCACCCGCGCGCTGGCGGAGATCTGGGCGACGGGCGGGGTGCAGGATCAGCCCGATCCGCAGGAACTGGCCCGTCTCATCGCGGAGCGGGGCGCACCGGGCGCACCCGTCTTCGTGCCCCGGCAGGGTGCGGGGGTCATCGCGCCCTGAGCGGTAGCCTCAGGGCGACCACTCCGCCCATTCGGCGCGCGCCACCTGCCAGAGGTGAGCGAGGAACGGCGGCGGGGCGTCGGAAAAGGTGAGCGATCCGGTGGCGGGCAACACCGCTTCCAGCGCGTCGAGGTCGAAGTCGCCGCTGAAGCCCGCCCCGTCGAACCGCCGCACCGGGGTGGCCGAGACGCTGCCCGAAAGCCAGTTCGCGACCATCTCGCCCACCGCAATCCCAAGGACGGCGCCCGCCATGCTGTCGGTGGGAAAATGCACGCCCGCCACGGTGCGGTTGGCGGCAATGCGCGCGGCCAGCCGCATCATCGGCGCACGCGAGGCCACCAGCGCCGCCCCGTCCACCGGCCCTTGCACCAGCAATGCCGACAGCACCGTGGCCACGGCGAAGCTTTCGGTGGAATGGCCGCTGGGCCATGACCCGTGCCCCGGCGTCTGGATCACCGGCTGGATATCCTGCGAAAAGCTCATCGGCCGCGGCACGTCGAAATGCAGCTTCAGGCGCATCTCCAGTCGCCCCACCATCCGCAGAACCGCGCGCAGCAGGTCCAGCGACCAGCGCGAGGAGACCACGTCGAGCCGGACCTGCGCGCCAAAGAACGACAGCAGATCGGTGCTCTGCACGTCGATCTCGGTCATCCGGTCGATGCGGAGGTCGGCGTAGCTCCGCATCAGGGCAAGCTGCGCGTCGACAAAGTCGCGGTCGATGACGGGCCGGTGGAGGCGCACCACCTCCCCTCCGCCCGCCGCCCGGCAGGTCACGGCCCCCGCGTCCGCGGCCGCGAGGTCGAGACCCACCAGCGCGCAAAGCTCATGGTCTAGCACCAGCGCCTGCGGCCCGTCCTGCGTGCGCCGGAATGCATCCCATCCGCCGGGCGTGGCGTGGTCAAGCAGCGGCGCATCGGCCCCGGTCCATGCCCCCGCGATCCCGTCCCGCGTGGTGGCCAGCGCGAAGGACAGCGCCGTCCCCGACGACCCGCCCGCGCTCCGCAACCCCTGCGAGCCTTGCGAACCCTGTGAACCCTGTGAACCTTGTGAGCCTTGCGACCCCTGCGACCCTTGCGATCCCTGAGAGCCTTGCGAACCCATCGGTCAGTCTCCTGCCTTGACGCCACTGACCCGAAGCTACCGGGCCGTGGCATCCGGTCCAGCGCCCTGCGCACCCGCCCGCCCGCTTTCGCGGTAATTTGACGCTTGCAAGGACGCGGAGCCGATCCCTTTGCGGGAACACGGATTCGTGTTAACCATGTGAACGGTCGTCGGCTTGGAATCGAGGACGGATGCGGGAGGCAGCGCAGGACCCGGCGCCCGGCCCTGTCGTGGAGATCGCTCTTCACGGACCCTTTCACGTCCGCTGCATGGCGGGGCACGATCTTACCCCCCGGCCCCACAAGGTGCGCGCGCTGATGGCGCTCCTCGCGCTGTCGCCGGACCACCGCCGGGGCCGCCGCTGGATCGAGGAGCGGTTGTGGAGCGACCGGGGCCCCGCGCAGGCGGCGGGCAGCCTGCGGCAGGCGCTCGTCGATCTGCGCAAGGCCCTCGCCCCGCATGATGCCATCGTCGTCGCCGACCGCGACTGGATCGCGTTTCGCGCAGGCGCCGTGCGGCCCGTCCCCGAACCCGCCGGAGGCGGCGACCTGCTGGAGGGCGTCGCGGTGCGCGATCCGGCCTTCCGGCGCTGGCTCGACTCCGTGCGCCGCCCAGGCGGGGCCATGCAGATCCCCGCCTTAGCCCAGGGAACAGCCCCTATCGTGATCCGCTGCGTCACGGGCAACCTGTCCGGCACCGGCAGCGCCGTGGTGGCCGAGATCATTGCCGCCCGGATCGCGCAGGACATCTCCAGCCACCTCACGTCCGCGACCGTCGCGATGGCCCCGGGCGTGCCATGCGACCTCGAGATTGCCTGCAGCGTCGTGGAAGACGACGGCATTTGCCTCGCGTTCATCAAGGTCGTGCATTGCCCCTCGGACCGTGTGATCTTCACCCGCGACTGCCGCTTCGTCGGAACCGCCATCTCGCTCGCGGGGTCGGAGGTGCTGATCCAGGCGGCCTGGGAGGCGTCCGAGCGGACGGTCGGTCTGGTGCCGCACGTTCTTGGCATCGCCACCACCGCCACGAAATCGACGGCGCTTGGGCAACTGGCGCTCCACAAGATGTTTTCCTTCGACGAGGCGGGGCTGGGGGAGGCGGACCGGCTGATGGAGCAGGCCTACGAGGTGGAGGGCCATGCCGTGCATCTGGCCTGGCGCGGGGTCCTGCAGAT
>JBBSVE010000095.1:0-12269 GCA_038233815.1 Rhodobacterales bacterium | reverse complement strand
GTCCGGCTCCCCCGCCAGCGCGATGGCGATCACGACGCGCTGCTTCATGCCGCCGGACATCTGGTGCTGATAGGCCTCGCAGACAGCGCCCGCCTCGGGGATGCGCAGGCGGGTCAGCAGATCGACCGTGCGCGCGCGGGCCTCGGCCCGCCCGAGCCCCAGATGGAGACGGGAGACGACGTCGACCTGAGCGCCGATCCGCTGAACCGGGTCGAGCGCCGTCATCGGGTTCTGCGTTATGAAGGCGATCCGGCGACCGCGCAGCGCGCGCAACCGACGCTCCGGCAACGGGACCAGATCGGTTCCGTCGAACCGGACCGACCCCGCCGTGATCCGCCCGCCGATCAGCGGCAGCAGGCCCATCACCGCCAGTGCTGTCAGCGACTTGCCCGACCCGCTTTCGCCCACGAGGCCCAGGATCTCCCCCCGGTCGACGGCAAGGCCTACGCTCGACAGAGGCTCCAGCGTGCCGATCCCGACGGTCAGGTTATCGACCTCCAGCAGGCTCATGCGCGCCGGTGCCTGATGTCCCGCGCGCGGATCAGCGCGTCGCCATACATGTTGATCGCGAAGACGGTGGTCGCGACCGCGAGGCCCGGCAGGACGATGAGCCATGGCGCGCGGAAAAGCTGCGCCGTGCCTGCCGACATCATCGCCCCCCAGCTCGGCGTCGGGGGCTGCGCGCCAAGGCCAAAGAAGCCAAGCGTCGCCTCGAGGATGATCGCGTCGCCGGTGGCGAGCATGCCCGCGACCAGCACCGGGGTCAGCGCGTTGGGCAGCAGATGGCGAAGCAGGATATGCGCGTGGCTGGTGCCGAGCGACCGGGACGCCTCGACATAGGTCTCCGACTTCAGCGCCATGATCTGCGCCCGCGTGAGCCGGGTGAACTGCGCCCGCGTGAGCCGGGTGAACTGCGCCAGATAGGCGACCCCGATGGCGATCATCGTGCCCGTCACCCCCGGCCCGATGATCGCACCAGCGTCAGCGCTATGAGACTTTCCGGAAATGACCAAGTGAGATCTACCGTCACCGTGACCGCTCGGTCGAAGTGACCCCCGAAATAACCAGCGGCCCCGCCCAGCACCATGCCGCAAACCACCGAGATCCCGATCGCAATGCTGGAAACCGAAAGCGACACCCGCGCGCCGTAAAGCATCCGCGTCAGCAGATCGCGCCCGAACTCATCGGTGCCGAGCCAGTGCGAAAGGCTCGGGGACGCGAACGCGCCGGGCAGGTCCTGGATGGCGTAGCCGTAGGGCGTGAGCCACGGCGCGAACACCGCCACAGCGACCAGCACGATCAACCAGCGGCCCGCGATCCCGCCCTTCGGCGTCTCCATCGCGCGAAGGGCCGCGGTGGTCATCCCAACGCCGCCCGCACGCGCGGGTCCATCGCGGCCTGCACGATATCGCCCACCAGCGTGCCCAGCATCACCGCCATGGTGAGGAACAGAATGCACGCCTGCACCACCGTGTAGTCATGCTGGGTCAGCGCCTTGATCAGCAGCGTGCCGGGACCGGGGCGGGCGAACACCACTTCCACCGTGACCGCGCCGCCGAGGATCCAGCCGATGCGGAGCGACAGGATCGTGACCACCGGGATCAGCGCATGACGCAGCACATGGCGCAGATGGATCCGCCACGGGCTCATCCCCTTGGCATGGAGCCGCATCACGAAATCACGCCCCGCCGCCTCGATCCTCGCGACCCGCGTGACCCGCGCCACCAGCGCCGTCCCGCCGAGCCCCACCGTCAGGACCGGCAGCACCAGCGATTGCCACCCCCGCGCGCCGGATACGGGCAACACGCCGAGCCAGACCGGAAAGATCAGGATCAGCAAGAGCCCGAGCCAGAAACCCGGCATGGTGGAGCCGAAGAGCACCCCGCCCATCACCGTCTGGTCGAGCCACGTATCACGTCTGAGTGCGGCCAAAACCCCCAGCGCGATCCCCACGATTGTGGAGAATGTCAGCGCGCAGACCCCCAGCGCAAGTGTATGCGGCAGCGCCTGCGCGATCAGCGCGGTCACTGACCGCCGCGCCACGATGGCGGTGCCAGGATCGCCCTGCGAGAGATGTCCGAGCCAGATGAAATAGTGCCCGATCAAGGATTTCCGTCTGGTTGATCGCCAGCGCCGCGGCCTGCCGCACACAGATGTTGGTGAAGGGCGCTTTTGCCACGTTGATCGCCAAGTAGTTGATCTCGCGTCCCCTGAGCGTCAGAAACTTCAGATCGTCCTGTTTCTTCACCCTTGCCAGAAATTCGTTCGGGACCGACATCAGCATGTCCACGCCGCCGGGCTTCAGCTTTAGAAACGCCGTCGCATCCTCGGCAATCTCGCGGAAGGTCAGACGCTCGAACGTCGCGGGCCCGGTGTTCTTTGCCAGTGGCGAGCCCCAGGTGTAGGCGTCGTTGCGTGCCAGCACCGTCTCCCGCCCGATCTCGAAACTTTCGAGCTTGCAGGGCCCTGTGCCCACCGCCTCCGTCACACCGAAATTGTCGCCCATCGCCTTGACGGACTTTGGCTCCGGCACGCTGAGGAACAGGCGCGCGAGGTTGTAGAACAGGTTCGGATCGGGGTGGACCATCATGAATTTCGCGGTGTGGGCGTCGATCACTTCCACATGCTCGATGGCGGCCACCGGATATTCGCTGTCGGGGCCTTCGAAGAGCGGGATCCAGTCCGCGACGGTCTGCGCGTCGAATGACGTGCCGTCGTGGAACGTGACGCCGGATTTCAGGTGGAACACCCACGACATGCCGTCCTGCGCTTCGTCTCAACGTTCCGCCAGATGCGGATGGAAAGCGCGCTTGGCGTCCTGTTCGACCAGCCGGTCGTAGATCAGGCTGGTGGCGGAGTTGAGCGAGGTCGCCCGGATCGGGTTGTCGGTCGGCATCCCGACCTCGTTGGTGTTGAGGACGATCGTCGCCTCCTGCGCCATCGCGGCAGGGGCGAGCGGCAGGAACGCCGCCAGACAGAGGCTTGCAACCCGCGGAGGGTCTCTTTGGGATCGCAGCACTCCCGGTTGCGGGGCGGTCCTGCGGGCCCCTTTCGCGGCAGCGTAAAAGACGACCAGCGATCCGTTAATCTTGCAGGAGGGTCGCCGTCCGCATAGGCTCCCGCCTGTCCGATCCCGAAGGCCGCCATGACCCGGAACCCACTTCCCATCGACTCCGCCGAGCTGCGGCTTGTGCGTCTGCCGCTCCTGAAGCCCTTCGTCATCGCGACCGGCACGATGCACGACAAGGTGTTCCCGCTCCTCACCCTCCGGTCGGGGGATCTGGAAGGCTATGCGGAAGGCGTGATGGACCCGTTGCCGGACTATCTGGCGGAAACGATCCCCGCCGCGATGGCGTTGCTGCGCGAGACGTTGCTGCCGCAGATCGTCGGCCGGACGTTCGAGAACCCGCAGGCGCTGGAGCGTGTCCTCGCGCCGTGGCGGGGGCACCAGATGACCAAGGCCACGGTCGAGATGGCGTTCTGGGATCTCTGGGCCAAGTCGCTGGACCTGCCGCTTCGCACCGTTCTAGGCGGGACGCGCGATACGGTGGATGTGGGCGTGTCGCTCGGCATAGCGCCGGAAAAGGAAACGCTGGCGGAGGTCGCGCGCCATCTGGCGCAGGGCTACCGGCGGATCAAACTGAAGATCCGGCCCGCCCACGATCTGGCCCTGGTCGCAGCGGTGCGGGAGGCGTTCCCCGACATCCACCTGACCGTTGACGCCAACTGCGCCTACACGCTGGCCGACAGCGCGCTCTTCCGGCGGATGGACGCGTTCGGGCTGGACTATATCGAGCAGCCGCTGGCGTGGGACGACATCGCGGACCATGCCGTGCTGCAATCGCGGATCGCCACGCCGCTGTGCCTTGATGAGAGCATCGGGTCGGTGCACGACTGCCGCAAGGCGCTTCAGACCGATGCGGCGCGGGTCATCAACATCAAGGTCGGACGGTCGGGGGGCTATCTGGAGTCGCTCAGGATCCACGACCTCTGCGCCGCGTTCGATGTGCCGGTGTGGTGCGGCGGGATGCTGGAAGCAGGGATAGGGCGGGCGCACAACATCCACCTCGCGACCTTGCCCAATTTCTCCAAACCCGGCGATACCTCGTCGGCGAGCCGTTATTTCCAGCGCGACATCATCCGGGAGAAGCTGGAGACCGCCGACGGCCGGATGCCGGTCCCCGAAGGCCCCGGTATCGGCGTGCATCTCGATCGCGACTATCTGGCGGGGATGACGCTGTCATGCGAGGCATTTCCCGCGTGATCGTGCCCGTGATCCGCGACCTCGCGGGTGGGGCGGAGTTCCTGGCCGCCCAACATTTGCAGACCGCCGTCTGGGGCCGCGACGACGTGCCCGACCCGCACGATCTGATGATGGTGATCCAGTCCGAAGGCGGGCTCGCCGCCGGGGCCTTCGTGGGGGCGGAGCTGGTGGGCTATGTCTTTGCCTTCCCGACGCGCGATCCTGCGGTCCAGCATTCCCACCGGCTCGCCGTGTTGCCGAAGATGCGGCGCACGGGACTTGGGGCTGCGCTCAAATGGTATCAGCGCGACTGGTGTCTGGCACGCGGGATCGGCTTGGTCCGCTGGACGTTCGATCCGCTCCGCGTCGCAAACGCGGCGTTGAACATCGCGACACTGGGGGCGGTGTCGAACACCTATTACCCGAACTATTACGGCTGGATGCCGGGGATCAATGCGGGAACGCCCTCGGATCGGCTGCTGGTCGAGTGGCGCCTCGCTCAACGCAACGATCGGACGCCCACGAGGTTCGTGACAATCCCCGAAAATTTCGAAACGCTGCTGGAACGCGATCCCGACCGGGCGATGGCGGAACGGTTGCGGGTCCGGGACGAGATGCAATCAGCATTCGCCGACGGGCTGGAGGTGCGGGGTTTCGACCGCGCCCGCTGCCGCTATCTGTTGGCACAACTGTAACGAGGGGGGAAGGCACCTGCCTTCCCCCACCCCGGAACTCACGCGGCGTCGCGGTCGTGGCGGCCTTCCTCGACCTCCTCAATGATCTTGGCGCAGAAAGCGTCGAGATCGTCCGGGTTGCGCGAGGTGATGAGCGCCTCGTCCACCACCACCTTTTCGTCTTCCCACAGACCGCCCGCATTCTCCACGTCGGTCCGGATCGAATGGTAGGAGGTGAGGCGCTTGCCATCGACCACGCCCGCCTCGATCAGCAGCCACGGAGCATGGCAGATCGCGGCCAAGGGCTTGCCGGATGCGTAAAAGTCCCGGACGAACTGCACCACGGCCTTGTCGGTCCGCAGGAGGTCCGGGTTGATCTGTCCACCCGGCAGGACGAGCGCGTCGAAATCCTCGACCTTCGCTTCCTTGAACGGCAGGTCGACGGTTACACCGCGGCCCCAGTTCTTGTCGTCCCAGCCCTTGATCTCGCCTGCCTCGGGCGAGACGACGACGACGGTGGCCCCCGCCGCCTTCAACTGGCGTTGCGGTTCCTCGAGCTCGGACTGCTCGAACCCATTGGTGGCGAGGATCGCGATACGGGCATTTGCGATATCTGGCATGGATCATCTCCGATAAGGGTCCGGCGCTTCTGCACCGGTCTGTCCATGAAACGCGGCCGTGGATCGGGCGTTCCCCGACCCGGCGATTTCCGGGCGCGGCATCGGGTCACGGCATGGCCGCTCGTGCCAATTTTGCGGGCGAGGGGCACGGACAGGTCGCGCCATGCGTTGTCTGTACCTGCGCAAAGAAGGAACGGACATGAGCGACATGACACTGCACGATCTCGCGAAATCGATGGGAAAGATCGATTTCGCCATGCTCACCACCAAAACCGACGGCGGCCTGCTGGCGACCCGCCCGATGAGCAATAATGGCGACGTCGAATATGACGGCGACAGCTATTATTTCAGCTACGACAGCGCCCGGACAATCCACGACATCGAGAGCGACCCGCTGGTGGCGCTGTCCTTTCAGGGCAGCGCGGGCCTTCTGGGAAAGCCGCCGCTGTTCGTCGCAGTCGAAGGCACGGCCAAGGTCATCCGCGACAAGGCCACGTTCGAAGCGCACTGGACGCCCGACCTCGAACGCTGGTTCCCCGATGGGACCAACACGGACGGCATGGTGATGATCCATGTCCATGCCGACAGGATCCACTACTGGGACGGTCAGGACGAGGGCGAGCTTTCGGTCTGATGGCGCCATACCCAAGGGCGCGCCATGGTGGGCGCGCCCCCAGGTGAAGCGTCAGGCTGCGATGAGATCCCGGATCCGGTCCCGCGCGGCCTGCATCGCCTTGGCCTCCACCTCAGGCCCGCGCGCATTGCCTTCGGCCCAGACCGTGTTCACGTCCGTCAGGCCGATAAAGCCCAGAACAGCGCGAAGATAGGTTTCGAGAAAGTTCATCCCCGCCGCGGGGCCGGAGGAATAAACGCCGTCAGACGACAGGGCCAGGTGGACGGTCTTGCCCTCCAGCAGACCCTTGGGCCCGGCTTCCGAATAGCTGAACGTCTGCCCCGAAATGGCCACATGGTCGATCCATGCCTTGAGCGTGGAGGGCACGGAGAAGTTATACATCGGCGTGCCGAGCACGATCACGCCGGCCGATTTCAGTTCCTCCACCAGCGCGCGGGACCGCCGGCCGGTCTCGGCCTGCGCGGGGTCGGCCTGACCCTCCGGCGACCAGGCTGTGCGGATCGTGAAGTCGACATGCGGCAGAAGATCGGCGGCAACATCGCGGCGCATGACGGTGGCGTCGGGATGCACCTGCTTCAGCCGGGCCACGATATCGGCCGACAACCGGCGGGAGTGGGAGACCTCGGTGCCGCGGGCACTGGCGTCGATATGCAGAATCTTCATGGTAGCTCCATCCAGATAGGGTAGTGTCGAACGGTGACTGACACTCAATGGCCATGCGGCAGCCCGCACACAAGAAGGCACAGCCATGACACCAAGGGACGAACCCATGACCGGAACCGATGAAGCGGGTCCTGGCTTCCACGACCCGACGCGCTGCCGTGCCACCAGCGATGTCCTTGCACGCGTGGGCGACAAGTGGAGCGTTCTCGTGGTCGTCGTGCTCGCCGACCGGACGCTGCGGTTCAACGCGCTCCGGCGGCAGATCGGGGCCATCTCGCAGCGGATGCTGACCCGCACCCTGCGCGGGCTGGAACGCGACGGTCTGGTTGAAAGGACGGTGTTTCCCACCGTCCCGCCGCGTGTCGACTATGCGCTGACCCCGCTCGGCGCGTCGTTGCGCGCGCCGGTGGCGGCCTTGGGCGATTGGTCGGTGGCCCATCACGCGGCAATCGCGCGCGCCCGGGCGGACTATGACCTGCGGGCGGGTGACAGCGCGCGGACCGGGTAGACCGCACGCGAAACTGTCAGAGCGCCATGGTCGCCGCCTCGCGGTCCCAGAAGCGCAGGCGACGGCACCGGTTGAGAAATCCCGATACGTCGCTGCCTTCGAGCTTGACCATGCCGCCGTCGATCTTGTTCGCCACGCCGACGGCTTTCAGAAGCGATGCCGCACCGTCCGTCCAGCCGATGAACTTCGCGTGCGCGAACGCGTCGCTCACGAAATCCTGCGACGGCTTGTTGTCGGCGGCGGTCTGCCCTGCGGCGTCCGACAGGACGAGCGCCACGGCGTCGTAGAGCACGGACGGCCCACCGTCGATCTTCTGCTGGACCGCCTTCATCCGGCCATCCGACAGCCGCGCGCCCATGATATGGGCGGCGATGAACTCGACCGTCGCACCCTCGTCCGTGAAGGCTTTCTCCAGCGCGTCCACGATCCCCGCGTCCGCACCGTCCGAGACATAGATGCCGAGCTTCCGCCCTCTGAAGTTCTGCGGCCCGTTCTTCAGAATGCTCAACGCGTCGGAAGGCGGCAGATCCATGATCGGCGCCCGCGCGGGCGTCGCGGCAGGCGGCATGTCCGTGACGCCAAGACCCTTGGCCACCGCCGAGGCCAGATCGTCATGCACATTCATCAGATGGCCGAGCATGCGGAGTCTGATCTTCTCATGCTCGCATTTCGACAGCTCGAAGGTGAAGCCGGCGGCAATATGGCGCTGCTCCGTCTCGGTCTGGCTGATCCAGAACTGGCGCGCCTGACTGTAGTGGTCGGCGAACGTCTCCGACCGCACACGCTGCTTTGGACCGTTCACCTGTTCGGGATAGCTCACGAACCCGGTCTTCGGGTTCTCCCGCGGTCCGCCGTCTTCGCCCCAGCTGTTGGGCTCATAATTGGCCCGTCCGCGGGGATTTTTCATCGCCATGTGGCCGTCCTGCTGGAAGTGATGCACGGGGCAGCGCGGCGCGTTGATCGGGATGTGGGTGAAGTTCGGCCCGCCCAGCCGCTTCGTCTGGGTGTCGAGGTAGGAAAAGTTGCGCCCCGCCAGCAGGGGATCGTTGGTATGGTCGATCCCCCGCACGATGTTCTGCGTGCAGAACGCCACCTGTTCGGTCTCGGCAAAGAAATTGTCGACGTTGTTGTTCAGCGTCAGCGTGCCGATGATCTGGACCGGGATCTCCTCCTCCGGGATGATCTTGGTCGCGTCCAAGATGTCGAATGCGAATCCATCCGCGAACGCGTCGTCGAAGACCTGGATGCCCAGATCCCATTGCGGATAGTCGCCCGCGTCGATCGCGTCCCAGAGATCGCGGCGGTGGAAGTCGGGATCAGCGCCGTTGATCTTGACCGCCTCGTTCCACGCCACCGACTGCAACCCCTGCCGGGGCTTCCAGTGAAACTTCACATAGTGCGACACCCCCTCGGCATTGACGAGCCGGAAGGTATGGACGCCGAACCCTTCCATGAACCGGAAGGAGCGCGGAATCGCGCGGTCCGACATCGTCCACAAGACCATGTGCGTGGCTTCGGGCGAAAGCGAGATGAAGTCCCAGAAGTTGTCATGCGCGCTCTGCGCCTGCGGGAAGCCGCGGTCGGGGGCCTCTTTCACGGAATGGACAAGATCAGGGAACTTGATCGCGTCCTGAATGAAGAAGATCGGCATGTTGTTGCCGACGAGATCCCAGTTGCCCTCCTCGGTGTAAAATTTCGTCGCAAAGCCCCGCACGTCGCGGGCGAGGTCGGGGGAGCCCTTGTTGCCCGCCACGGTCGAGAACCGGGTGAAGGTCGGCGTCTTCTTCCCGACCTCCCGGAAGACGGCGGCGCAGGACAGCTCCGGGATGGCGCGCGTCAGCTCGAAATGGCCATGCACGCCAAAGCCGCGTGCGTGGACGACCCGCTCCGGGATACGCTCGTGGTCGAAATGGAAGATCTTCTCGCGCAGGAGGTGATCTTCCAGCAGGACCGGCCCGCGAGGCCCGGCCTTGAGCGAGTTCTGGTCATCCGCGATGGGCGCCCCTTGGGCCGAGGTCATGGTGCGGTCGCGGTCCGTCGTCTGCTGATGCGGCTCACCGCCTTTGCCTGGCTTGGATTGGTCCATCGTCGTCTCCTCCGCCCCTAGGGGATGAGCGGCACCCCCCGGATCCGGGGACGTCCGCATCGGTCATACGGTCAGGCGAACACCGGACGCGGGAAAGTCGTTCCGCCTTCCCGCGCCATATTGCCGGTGCGTTTCGCCGCGCGTTTAATCCCGGTTAACCCGAGTGCCGCCCGGCACCGACGCTCCCGGTGGTGCGGTCGCCCGGCCGCGCTAGCTTGAACGGTTGGCCCGGGGTTCGACCGTCCGCCCGGGTGCGCGTCGATCACGCGGGCGGTCCGGTGACGGAGCCTGCATGCTCGACAATGCCAGTCCACGCGACCGTGACCTGCGGCGCAACGCGTTGCCGGAGGAAATGGCCGTAGCCCTGTCTTTCGACGGATCGGTGCAGGCCGTGATGATGGCGACGCCCGGCGATCTGGAGGATTTCATCGCGGGCTTCGCACTGACCGAAGGCATCACGCGGCGTTGCCCCGAGCCGGAGATCGTGGCGCACGGGGACGGCATCGACCTGCGCGTCTGGCTCGACCCTGCGGACGGGCACCGGCTGGCGCGGCGACGCCGGACGATGGCCGGTCCCGTCGGCTGCGGTCTTTGCGGCATCGACAGCCTGTCCGAGGCGCTGCGTCGTCCGCCCCGGGTCGAGGCCGACCTGAGCCTGCCCGTCACCGACCTGCGCCGGGCCGAGGCTGCCTTGCGGCGCGCCCAGCCGTTGCGCGACCGGACCGGGGCTGTCCACGGCGCTGGGTTCTGGCAGCCGGGCCGCGGCCTCCTCCTCGTGCGCGAGGATGTGGGGCGGCACAATGCGCTGGACAAGCTCGCCGGTGCGCTGGTTCGGAGCGGGATCGCGGCCTCGGGGGGGGCGGTGATCGTGACCAGCCGGGTGTCGGTCGATCTGGTCCAGAAGACCGCCATGATCGGCGCGTCGGTTCTGCTTTCGCTGGGCTCGCCCACGACGCTCGCCGTGGCGACGGCCGATGCCGCTGGCCTCACGCTTGTCACCGGGGCAGGCAGCGTCGCACCGAACCTCCACACCCACACCCACCGCATCATCGACTGAAACGGGAGACGCCGCCATGACCGGGCCATCTAGCGACACCGACCACCGCAGCGACCGGCGGGACGAGGATACGCCGTTCGATCCCGATGCCAGCGGCGGATGGGGGTCGCTGTCGGGGATCGCCCATATCCTCGCCAAGGCGCGTCCCAGCGTCGGCGCGCTGGAGACGCTGGCGCGGCAGAACAAGCCCGGCGGCCACATGTGCACCTCCTGCGCCTGGACCAAGCCCGCCAACCCCCATATCGCGGAGTTCTGCGAGAACGGCGCCAAGGCGACGCTGTGGGATCTGACCACTGACCGCGCCACGCCGGACTTCTTCGCGGACCATACGCTGGAGGAGCTGCGCGGCTGGGACGACCACGATCTGGAGATGACGGGCCGGCTGACCGACCCCCTGCGCTATGACGCGGCCACCGACCGCTATCTGCCCTGCGGGTGGGAGGAGGCGTTTCGCGGCATCGGCGAGACGCTGGCGGGGATCGACCCGAAACAGGCGATCTTCTACGCCTCGGGGCGCGCGTCGCTGGAGACGTCCTACCTCTACGCCCTCTTCGCGCGGCTCTACGGGCACAACAACCTGCCCGACAGTTCCAACATGTGCCACGAGACGACGAGCGTGGGTCTGAAGAAGGTCATCGGGTCGCCCGTGGGCACCTGCATCTTGTCGGATTTCGAGACCTGCGACATGATCCTCTTCTTTGGCCAGAACACCGGCACGAACTCGCCCCGGTTCCTCCATCCGCTGAAGGCGGCGGTGGACCGGGGTTGCCGGGTCGTCACCTTCAACCCGGTGCGCGAACGCGGTCTGGTGGAGTTCGTCGATCCGCAGAACCCCGCGCAGATGACGGTGGCTGCCCCGACGAAGATCTCGGAGGTCTATCTTCAGGTTCGGCCGGGGGGCGACATCGCGGCACTGACGGGGCTCTGCAAGCATGTGTTGCAGGGTGAGGCGGATATGGGCGGGATCCTCGACCGCACCTTCATCGACGGACATACCGACGGGTTCGAGGCCTTCGCCGCGACGATGCGCGCCACCCCGTGGGAGGAGATCGAGCGCGCCTCGGGCCTGCGCCGCGCGGATCTGAAGCATGTGGCCGACATCTATATGGCGTCGGACCGGGTGATCGGCGTCTATGGCATGGGTCTGACCCAGCATGTGCACGGCAGCACGTCGATCGGGATGCTCGTGAACCTCCTGATGTTGCGCGGCAATCTGGGCCGGGACGGCGCGGGGATCAGTCCGGTGCGCGGCCATTCCAACGTGCAGGGCCAGCGCACGGTCGGGATCTCCGAAAAGCCGGAATTGGTCCCTCTCGATACGCTGGCGGAGATGTTCGGCTTCGAGCCGCCGCGCGACACAGGCTATTCGACGGTGGACGGGATGCAGGCGATCATCGACGGAAAGGTTCGGGTCTTCGTGTCGCTCGGCGGCAACTTCGCGCGCGCGGTGCCGGACCATTCGCGGACCGATCCGGCGTGGGCGGGGCTCGACCTCACCGTGCAGATCGCGACGAAGCTGAACCGGTCGCACCTGATGCCGGGGAAGGCCGCGTATCTGCTTCCTTGCCTCGTGCGCGCGGAGGAGGACCGGCAGGCCGGCGGCCCCCAGACCGTGACGATGGAGGACAGCCTCAGCCATATCCACGGCTCGGTCGGGCGCAGGCGGCCCGCATCCCCGAACCTGCGGTCCGAACTGGCGATCGTGGCGGGGCTGGCGAAAGCGACGCTGACCCCTAATCCGAAGGTGCTTTGGGATGAGTGGACCTGCGACTACACGCTCGTCC
>JBBSVE010000094.1:0-12307 GCA_038233815.1 Rhodobacterales bacterium | reverse complement strand
TAGGTGCCGATCATCACGCGGCGCTGGACCTCGGCGCCGAAGCCCTCGGCCCGGGTCCGCTCATACATCTCGGTGATGCCGTCGCCGGGTTGCAGGCGCGCGCGGCGCCCGTAGCGCACACCGTCATAGCGCGCGAGGTTGCTCGACGCCTCCGCCGGCGCGATCACGTAATAGGCGGGAAGCGCGTATTTCGTGTGCGGCAGGGATATGTCCACCACCTCCGCGCCCGCGTCGCGCAGCATGTCTGTGCCCCGCGTCCACAGCGCCTCGATCTCCGCGGGCATGCCGTCCATGCGGTATTCGCGCGGGATGCCGATTGTCTTACCCCGGATATCGCCGCTCAACGCCGCTTCGAAATCCGGCACCACCAGATCGGCGGAGGTGCTGTCCTTCGCATCATGCCCGGCCATCGCGCCAAGCATGATCGCAGCGTCGGTCACCGTCTTCGTCATCGGCCCGGCCTGGTCGAGCGAGGAGGCGAACGCCACCACGCCCCAGCGGCTGACCCGCCCGTAGGTCGGCTTGATGCCCACGATCCCGGTGAAGGCCGCGGGCTGGCGGATCGACCCGCCGGTGTCCGTTCCGGTCGCGGCGAGGCAGAGGTCCGCCGCCACCGCCGCCGCCGACCCGCCCGACGACCCGCCGGGCGTCAGCGCCGCATCGTCCCCCGCGCGCCTCCATGGATTGACCGCATTGCCGTAGCACGAGGTCTCGTTGGACGAGCCCATCGCGAACTCGTCCATGTTCAGCTTGCCCAGCATGACCGCGCCCGCATCCCAGAGCTTTGCCGTCACGGTGGATTCGTATTCGGGGCGGAAGCCCTCGAGAATCCGCGAGCCCGCTTGCGACGGCACGCCCCGGACGCAGAACAGATCCTTGATGCCGAGCGGGATGCCGCACATCGCGGGCGCGTCGCCGCCCGCCAGCCGCGCATCCGCCGCGCGCGCGTGATCCAGCGCCAGATCCGGCGTCGGGTGCACAAAGGCGTTGAGTGCCGCCCCCGCATCCATCGCCGTGAGGCACGACATGGCAAGGTCGACTGCCGAAATCTCCCGCCGCCGCAGCGCCTCCCGTGCCGCGGCGATGGTCAGGCCATTGGCGCCGCTCATTCCACCACCTTCGGGACCGCGAAAAAGCCCGCGCGCGCGTCGGGTGCGTTGGCCAGCACCGCGTCCGCCATGCCGCCGTCGGTCACCACGTCGGCACGCCGCGGCAGGCGCATCGGCGTGACGGAGACCATCGGCTCCACCCCCGCCACATCGACCTCCGCCAGCTGCTCCATGAACCCGAGGATGCCCGACAGATCGGCGGCGAGGGCCGGGAGCTGGCTCTCCTCCACCCGGATCCGGGCCAGCTTCGCGACCTTGCGCGCCGTGTCCGTGTCGATTGCCATGGCAAGGCCTTCCGTTGGTTCGGGCCTCCCTCTAATGGCCTACCGCGCGCCGTGCAAGCATTGCGCCCCGGCACGGCATTTCCGTTGCGCGAACCGCCCGGCCTCTCTAGAGTATGGCTTGAGCATAATCGGCGAAAAGCCACAACATACAGGTGATCCCATGCAACGACTGACGGCTGCGGCCGCCATCTGCGGGGCGCTGAGCCTCGCCGCCCCGGCATATGCGCAGATGACGGGCGGTTCGGTCGGCCTGTCGCGATCCTTTTTCATATCCGAGACCGATATCGCCAAGACGACGCTCGATGGGTCGCTGGAGTTCGGGCTCAGCCCGAACTTCGCGCTGCAGGGCGATCTGTCGCTGAACCATCTGAAGGCGGTGGACGAGACGCTGACCAACGCCACGATGCACGCGATCTTCCATGCCGGGGAGGCCACGGCGGTCGGCGGGTTTCTGGGCTTCGACACGATCGAGGGCGACAGCAGCACGATCTATGGCGCCGAGGCCAGACTGAAGCCCAGCGATCCGATCCTCGTGGAGGGATACATCGGCCGGAACGAGAACCGCGGTGACCGGGTCACGCAGCTTGGCGCGTCGGGGTCGTTCGCGATGAACCGGCAGGTCAGCTTCGGCACCCGCTTCGACTATGGTGATTTCAACGACGGCGGGTCCGCGACGCGGTTCGCCATCTCCACCGATTTCAACGTGACCCCGAACGCGACCCTGACGGCCGAACTGGGGCAACTCGACAGCAAGGCCTTTGCCTTTGGCGGCAACGAAGCCTACCTGAAGCTCGGCGGCCGGATCAATTTCGGGCGCAACGGGGGTGCTACCTTCGGGATGCGGAGCCTCGCCAATCTGATCCCGGGGCTGTAGCGGCCCCCGCCGGGGCGGGAGCCGTCGCGCGTCATTCTGTCTTGTCGCCGATCTTGTCCTGCGTCCGGGTTTCGAAATCGCCCGCATCGTGGCGTTCCCAAAGTTGCATCGCGGGATCGCCGTGGGAGCGGTTGACCATCCGCCCGCGGGTGACGGCAGGGCGCGCGTCGATCTTTTCCGCCCAGGCCAGCAGGTGCTTGTAGGAGGTCACGTCGAGGAACTCCGCCGCCTCATACTGCCGCCCGAGGACAAGCTGACCATACCACGCCCAGATCGCCATGTCGGCGATGCTGTAGTCGCCCGCCATATAATCGTGCTTCGCCAGATGACGGTCGAGCACGTCGAGCTCGCGCTTCACCTCCATCGCGAAACGGTTGATCGGATATTCCATCTTGGTGGGCGCGTAGGCGTAGAAATGCCCGAACCCGCCGCCGAGATAGGGCGCCGAGCCCATCTGCCAGAAGAGCCACGACAGACATTCGGTCCGTGCGGCGGCGTCCGGGGGCAGGAACGCCCCGAACTTCTCCGCCAGATAGAGCAGGATCGCCCCGCTCTCGAACACTCGTTGCGGCGGGGTGGTGGAATGGTCCATCAACGCCGGGATCTTGGAGTTCGGATTGACCGCCACGAAGCCCGAGCCGAACTGGTCGCCGTCGCCGATGCGGATGATCCACGCGTCGTAGTCGGCGTCCTTGTGGCCCGCCTCCAGCAACTCCTCCAGCAGCACGGTGACCTTGACGCCATTGGGCGTGGCCAGCGAATAGAGCTGGAGCGGATGCTTGCCCACGGGCAGGTCCTTGTCGTGGGTCGGCCCCGCAACGGGGCGGTTGGTGCTGGCGAAGGTGCCGCCGTTAGGGGTCTCCCACGTCCAGACCTTGGGGGGGGTGTAGCTGTCGTCGCTCATCGTGCGTCCTTTCTCTGGGTGGCCTCTCGGTCGCAGCTTGTCGACCCTGTGGCCTCATCTATCGCGCCGGACCCTAGGCGCCAGTGTTCCCGCGCGCAACGCGCCGCTCTGCGAAGAACGCTGTCAGCAGGGCCTCCGCGTCGGCGGCCCCGATCCCGTCGTAGACCTCTGGCACATGATGGCACTGCGGATGCGCGAACACCCGCGCGCCCACCATGACACCGCCCGACTTGGGGTCCGCCGCGCCGAAGTAAAGCCGCGCGATCCGGGCCGCCGCGATCGCGCCCGCGCACATCGCACACGGCTCCAGCGTCACGTAGAGGTCGCAGCCCGCCAGCCGCTCGCGCCGCAGTTGCGCGCAGGCCGCCCGGATCGCCAGCATCTCCGCGTGCGCCGTGGGGTCGCACAGCTCCCGCGTGCGGTTGCCGGCTTGCGAGAGGAGGCCCGACGGACCCGCCACGCAGGCGCCGACAGGAACCTCGCCGCGCGCGCCCGCCGCCCGCGCCTCGGCGAGCGCCACCGCCATGTAGGACCGGAAATGCGCCATGTCCCAGCCATGCCCCGCGCCGATGCAACCCGCAAGCCTTGCCCTGCCGGGGCGCCTCTAATAAACTCCTGTACTCCGGGGCGGATGGTCCCCGGCGCTTGCCACCTCGCGACGAGGTCGCGGATGGAGCGATGCCCATGACCGACACCCCCAAACCCCCCGAGGGCGACCGCATCGCCAAGGTCCTGTCGCGCGCGGGCGTCGCGTCGCGGCGAGAGGCGGAACGGATGATCGAGCTTGGTCAGGTCGCGGTGAACGGGCGGCTCATCGACAGCCCCGCGCTCAACGTCACCGCGCGCGACCGCATCACGGTGGACGGCAAGCTCGTCGCCGCACCGGAACCCGCGCGGCTCTGGCTTTATTACAAGCCCGAGGGGCTCGTGACCTCCGCCTCCGACGAAAAGGGGCGCGACACGATCTTCGACCACCTGCCCGACACGCTGCCGCGCACCATGTCGGTGGGACGGCTTGACCTCAACTCCGAGGGGCTGTTGCTGCTCACCAACGACGGCGGGCTGAAACGGCGGCTGGAACTCCCATCGACCGGCTGGCTGCGCAAGTACCGCGTCCGCATCAAGGGCAACCCGGAGGATACCGACCTCGATCCGCTCCGGCAGGGCATCACCGTGGAGGGCGACCGCTTCCTGCCGATGACCGTCACGCTCGACCGCATCCAGGGTGCCAACGCCTGGCTCACCATCGGCCTGCGCGAGGGCAAGAACCGGGAGATCCGCCGCGCCATGTTCGCCATCGGGATGGAGGTGAACCGGCTGATCCGCACCGGCTACGGCCCGTTCCGGCTGGGCGATCTGGAACCCGGCGCGGTCGAGGAGGTGCGCCCCAAGGTGCTGCGCGACCAGCTTGGCCAGTCCGGGGCGGCTGACGAGGCCGAGCCGCAGCACCGCCCCGGCGGACCAAAGGCGCGCGGACCCGCACCCCGGACACGACCTGCCACCGCAGCCCCGGGCAAGGACCGCGGATCGAAGGATCCCGTCCGGCGCCCGCGCAAACCCTGATCGGCGGGTCGGCACTGGCGGTCGGCACCATCCGTGCCTATCTTCCTACCGTTCAGGTCAGATACGGAAACGTGCGCGATGTTCGGAGCGGGGATCAGGTTGCTGGCGCTGGTGGCGCTCGTCCTCATCGTTCTCTTGCTGGTGGCGTCCGTTCTTGGCCCGGCCTACCGCGCGATCTCGGCGCGCGCCACGATCAGGGAGGACGCGATGTCCGGCAAGGCTCTGCCCACGATTGCCTACCTGCTGCTCGCAGGGCTCTTCGTCTACGTCGCCGTCCTCGGATCGGTCTGATGGCGCGTCGCCTCATTGGCCGCTACAGCCCGGGCGCGGACGAGGCGCCGCAGGATTTCGAGGGCAAACGCCCGACCAAGGCCGGGTTCCGCGCCAACCTGCTCTTCGTCTTTCCGTTCCTCTTCGCGCTCCGCGGTTTTGCCGGATCGCCCTCCGCGCTGATCTTCGGGCTTGCGGCGTTCGCGCTGACGATGCTCGGCGCATGGCTCAACCGCGAGGGGATTCTGGCGCACGAGGCCTATGACAATCGCGCCGTGGCGCGGCGTCCGGCGATCCCGCGCAAGATCTTCGGCGGCGTGGCGACGGGTCTGGGGCTGGCCTCCGCCGCCCTGATGTCGGGGCAGAACGTGCTGGTTGCGGGCGTTCTCGGCGCTTTGGGGGCCGCGCTGCAGATCGCGGCCTTCGGGCCCGATCCGCTGGGCAGCAAGGGCGTCGCCGACATCGACAGCTACCAGTCCGACCGCGTCGCCCGCGCGGTGGAGGAGGCCGAACGCACCCTCTCGCAGATGCACGAGGCAATCCTGAAGGCCGGCGACCGGAGCCTCACCGACCGCGTCGGGCGCTTCATCGCCACTGCTCGCAAGATGTTCCGCATGGTGGAGCGTGACCCCCGCGACCTGACGGCCGCACGCAAGTATCTCTCGGTCTACCTCTCGGGCGCACGCGACGCGACGGTGAAGTTCGCCGACCTTTACGTGCGGCGCCACGACGCTCAGGCACGCGCCGATTACGAGGCGCTCCTGTCGGATCTGGAGACCAACTTCGCCTCCCGGACCGAGGCGCTCCTGTCGGACGACCGCACCGATCTCGACGTGGAGATCTCGGTCCTGCGTGACCGGCTGAGGCTGGAAAATCCCCCGCCCCGGTCCTGAACCGGCTGCACGGACAGGCGCATGGCCGCTGGCGCGTTAACCTTGAACGGTCTTACAATGCCCAGCCCTATTGGCTAGGATCGGCGCGTGCCGGACCCCTCCGACCCCGAGGCACCGCGACGTTCCCTGCGACATGATCCCTGAGAGACGAGGACCCGATGACCGACACGATCCGCAGCCAGGCCGCAACCGCATTGGCCGAGGTCGAAAGGGTCAATGCCGTCGTGCTGCCCGAACCGGGGCAGGAGGTGGTGACGCTCGACGCGGCCCCCGCCCCCGTTGCCGACGACATCCGCAGGCGGATGGCCGAGATCGACATCACCAACACCCAGTCGATCATCGGCTTTGGGTCCGGCGCGCAGGGCGAGTTGCAGTCGATCAGCCAGCAGATGCTGGACGGCGTGAAGAACAAGGACGTCGGCCCCGCAGGCGATTCGCTGCGTAACATCGTGACCACGATCCGGGGCTTCTCGATCTCCGAACTCGACGTGCGCCGGGAGCGGTCGTGGTGGGAGCGGCTTCTGGGCCGTGCCGCACCCTTCGCCAAGTTCGTGGCCCGGTTCGAGGAGGTGCAGGACCAGATCGACAAGGTCACGACGGACCTTCTGGGCCATGAGCACACGCTTCTGAAGGACGTGAAGTCGCTCGATATCCTCTATGCCCGCACGCTCGACTTCTATCAGGAGCTTGGCCTCTACATCTCCGCCGGCGATGCCAAGCTGAAGGAGATCGACGCCAACGACATCCCGGCACGCGAAGCCGCTGTGAAGGCCGCAGCCGACGACGATCAGGTGCTGCGCGCGCAGGAGCTGCGCGACCTGCGCGCCGCGCGCGACGATCTGGAGCGCCGGGTGCACGACCTGAGGCTGACGCGGCAGGTGACGATGCAGTCCCTGCCCTCGATCCGGCTGGTGCAGGAAAACGACAAGAGCCTCGTCACCAAGATCAACTCCACCCTCGTGAACACCGTGCCGCTGTGGGAGACGCAACTGGCGCAGGCCGTGACCGTCCAGCGGTCCCGCGAGGCGGCGGAGTCGGTGCGTGCGGCCAACGATCTGACCAATGATCTGCTGAAGGCCAATGCCGACAACCTCCAGCAGGCGAACCGCGTGATCCGCACCGAGATGGAGCGCGGCGTCTTCGACATCGAGGCGGTGAAGAAGGCGAACGATTCGCTGATTGCGACGATCGAGGAAAGCCTGCAGATCGCCGACGCCGGCAAGAAGAAACGCGCCGATGCCGAGGTGGAGCTGGAGAAAATGGAGGCGGGCCTGCGCGACACGCTGGCCTCCGCTTCGGCCAGCAGACCGACGCCGGTCAAGGGCTGAGGTCAGGCGAATGCGCGGCCCCCGCACCGCACACGCCGGATGGGCGGCGATCGCGGCCCTTTTGCTGTCCGCCTGCGCGCCACAGGTGGGAAGCGTCCTGCCTGCGATGGCGCCGCCACCGATCCGTCCCGGGCCACCGGCGCTGATCGCGCCGTCGAAGGAAAGCCTGGCCCTGCGCGCCTATTATTCCGACCTTCAGGCGAGCCTTCTTTCCCGCGGCCTGATGCGGACCGATGCGGGCAGTCGGGATGCGCCGTTCGATGCGCGGATGCTGGCCGACAACTTTATCAAGATCGCCCTTTACGACGAGTTCGACGGCGCCTCCGGCACGCTGGTCGCGCGCGCAACGGAAAGCCACCTGCGCCGCTGGGCCGTGCCGATCCGCTTCGGCCTCCATTTCGGCGCATCCGTCCCCGCGACCCGCCGTGCGACCGAACGCGCACGGGTCGCGTCATACCTGTCCCGCCTCGCGCGCCTGACGGGCCTTTCGATCCGGTTGGCCGACAGCGGTGCCAACTACCAGCTCTGGATCGTGGACGAGGATGAGCGCCGCGCGCTGGCGTCCACCATTTCCGCCGCGATGCCCGGCATCACGGCGTCAGAAATCGCGGCTTTCACACAGATGGCGCCGTCGACCTATTGCCAGGTCTCCGCGATGGTCGACAACGGAACCTCGCTTTACCGCCGTGCCTTCGCGGTGATCCGGGCGGAGCATCCCGACCTCTTCAACCTGTCGTGCCTGCACGAGGAGATCGCGCAAGGTCTGGGCCTGCCCAATGACAGCCCGCAGGCCCGCCCCTCGATCTTCAACGACGATCAGGAGTTCGCGCTGCTGACACCGATGGACGAGTTGATGCTGCGGATGCTCTACGACCCCCGGATGCGTCCCGGCATGACGGTGGCCGAGGCGCGGCCCATCGCAATCGAGATCGCGAATGAATACATGAACGGCGCGACATAACCCCGGACCAAGCCCCCGAACGCGGAGAGACGCCATGGTTTTCGACTTCCTCAAGGGCCAGTTCATCGATGTCATCGCATGGACCGACGATACCCGCGACACGATGGTCTGGCGGTTCGAGCGTCAGGGCAACGAGATCAAATATGGCGCCAAGCTCACCGTGCGGGAGGGTCAGGCGGCGGTCTTCGTGAACGAGGGCCAGATCGCCGACACGTTCGGCCCCGGTCTCTACCAGTTGGAGACCAACAACATGCCGATCATGACCTCGCTCCGGCACTGGGACCACGGTTTCCAGTCGCCCTTCAAGGCGGAGGTCTATTTCATCAACACGACCCGGTTCAACGATCTGAAATGGGGCACCAAGAACCCGATCATGACCCGCGACTCGGAGTTCGGGCCGGTCCGCATCCGCGCCTTCGGCACCTATTCGATGCGCGTGACCGACCCCGCCAAGTTCATGCACGAGATCGTGGGCACCGATGGCGAGTTCACCTCCGACGAGATCAGCTTTCAGGTCCGCAACGTGATCCTGCAGGAAATGAGCCGCGCGCTGGCCTCCTCCTCGATCCCGGTGCTCGACATGGCGGCCAATACTGCCGATTTGGGCGGGCTGGTGGCGAAAGCCATCGCGCCCAAGATCGCGGACTACGGCCTGACCCTGCCGGAGCTTTACATCGAGAACATCTCGCTTCCCGAGGAGGTGGAGAAGGTGCTCGACAAGCGCACCTCGATGGGGATCGTGGGCGATCTTGACCGTTATGTGCAGTTCAACGCGGCCGAAGGCATGGCGCAACCCGGCTCCGCCGCGGGCGGGGCGATGGGGGCCGGGATCGGCGCGGGGATCGGGATGGGGATGGCCCACCAGATGGGGCCGTGGGGCTCGGTTCCCGGCATCGCCGCCCCGCAACCGCAGATGCCGCCGCCCCCGCCCGTGGCGGAGACGCTGTGGCATGTCGCGCGCAACGGCCAGACGACAGGGCCGTTTTCCCGCTCCAATCTCGGTCGCATGATCGCGGAGGATGGGTTTGCCCGCGACACGATGGTCTGGACCGCCGGACAGGACGGCTGGAAGCCGGCGGGCGAGATCACCGAACTGGCACAGCTCTTTACCGTCGCGCCGCCGCCGCCGCCTGCCCCGACACCGCCCGCCGGGGCGTAAGATGGCCGCTGACGCCCCGCCGGCAGGACCGTGGTCCCGCCCCGCGGCCCCCCCGACGGAAATGCGGATCGACGTAACGCCGCGCGGGTCGGGGGGAACGGTCTGGCCATGCGACAGCTGCGGCGCGCAATTGCGGTTCGCGCCGGGCCAGACCGAGCTGGTCTGCGACCATTGCGGCCATGTGCAGCGGATCCCCGAGGCCTCCGCCTCCCTCCGCGCCAGTGCCTTGGGCGAGCATGACCTGCAGCGCGGCCTGCGCGACGACCTGCCCGCTCCCGCAATGGAGGCGCCGCGCACCACGCGCTGCCCGAACTGCGGCGCGCTGGTGGAGCTCGAAGGCGCCGACCATGCCACCGAATGCCCGTTCTGCGCCACGCCGCTGGTCCTCGGGTCCGCCTCCAACCGGCAGATCAAGCCGCAGGCGCTGATCCCCTTCGCGCTGGACGAAAAATCCGCGCGGGCGTCGATGACGGATTGGCTGGGCTCGCTCTGGTTTGCGCCGAACGGGTTGCAGGACTATGCCCGCAAGGGGCGCGCGATGTCGGGGATCTACACGCCCTACTGGACCTTTGATGCGGTCACCCGGTCGCGCTACACCGGGCAGCGCGGCACCTATTACTATGAGACGCGGACCGTCATGGTGAACGTGAACGGGCGCAGCGAGGCGCGGCAGGAACAGGTCCGGCGCACCGCATGGACGCCGGTGTCGGGCCGTGTCGGGCGCGATTTCGACGACGTTCTGGTGCTGGCGAGCACGAGCCTGCCCCAGACCTACACCGAGGCGCTCGAGCCGTGGGATCTGACCGCGCTGGCGCCCTACGATCCGGCCTACCTCGCGGGCTTCACCGCCGAGGGCTATACCGTGCCGCTGGCCGATGGTGCCGGGCGTGGGCACCAGATCATGGCGCAGGTCATCACCGGCGACGTGGCGCGCGACATCGGCGGCGACGAGCAGCAGATAGGCGCCGTCGATACCGATTACGCGGCGGAGACGTTCAAGCACATCCTGCTGCCGGTCTGGCTCGCCGCCTACAAATACAACGGACGCAGCTTTCGCTTCGTCGTCAACGGGCAGACCGGCAAGGTGGAGGGCGAACGCCCGTGGTCGGCGTGGAAGATCGCCTTCGCCTCAATCCTCGCCGTCCTGCTTCTGGGCGTGGCCTACTTTCTGTCGCAGCATGCGTGAGCGTTGACACCGCCCCCCGCCCGCCCGATAGACGGATCCACAGTCGTCGGAGCGCCCATGACCGAGCCTGACCGAACCCTGCCCGACGCCCGCATCCCGGAGCTCCCAAACCCCTACTTCGGCAAGGTGCGCGATTGCTACGACCTCCCCGACGGGCGGCGCATCCTGATCGCGTCGGACCGTATTTCCGCCTTCGACCGCATCCTCGCGGCAATCCCGTGGAAGGGTCAGGTGCTGACGCAGACCGCGCGCTTCTGGTTCGACCGGACGGGACATATCTGCCGCAATCACGTCCTGTCCTATCCCGACCCGAACGTGGTGATCGGGCGCCGACTGACCATCCTGCCGGTGGAAATCGTGGTGCGCGGCTTTCTCGCCGGGACCACCGGCACCTCGCTCCTGACGCTCTACCGGAAGGGAGCGCGCGTTATCTACGGCCATCGGTTCGCCGACGGCCTGCGCGACAACGCGGCCCTGCCCGCCCCGGTCATCACCCCCACCTCGAAAGCGTTCGACGGCGGCCATGACGAACCGCTGACCGCCGACGACATTCTGGCGCAAGGCCTGCTAACCCCCGCGCAGTGGGAGGAGGTCTCGGCCTTGGCTCTCGCACTCTTCCGTGCAGGTCAGGACCATGCGGCGACGCGGGACCTGATCCTCGCCGACACGAAATACGAGTTCGGGCTGGATGCCGACGGGTCGATCCTGCTCGCGGATGAAATCCACACCCCCGATTCCTCGCGCTATTGGCGGGCGGAGGGGTATGAGGCGGCGCTCATGGCGGGCACCCGGCCGCCGTCCTTCGACAAGGACGTGATCCGCGCGTGGGTGTCGGCGCGCTGCGATCCCTACCGCGATCCGGTGCCGGAGATCCCGCCCGAGATGATCGCAGCGACCGCGCAGACCTATATCGACGCCCATGAGGCGATCACCGGGGACAGGTTCGTGCCCGACCGCAGCGGCGCCACCCCGCTGGCCCGCATCCGCGCGAACCTCGCCCCGTTCTTCCCCTGATCCGAACACCCCGGAAAGGCCCCTCTCCGATGATCCTCTGTTGCGGCGAAGCCCTGATCGACATGCTGCCCCGGACCACGACCGAGGGCGAGCCCGCGTTCGCGCCCTATGCGGGCGGGTCCGTCTTCAACACCGCCGTGGCGCTGGGGCGGCTGGGGCGGCCCGCAGGCTTCTTCTCCGGCCTCTCCACCGACATGCTGGGCGATATCCTGACCGCATCGCTGACCGCCGCCGGGGTCGACATATCGCTGGCCGCCCGGTCGGGGCGTCCGACCACGGTGGCGTTCGTGAAGCTCGACGGCGGACAGGCGAGCTATGCCTTCTACGACGAGAATACCGCCGGGCGGATGCTGTCTCTCTCCGACCTGCCGGGCCTGCCGGAGGCGGTCAATACGCTCTTCTTCGGCGGCATCAGCCTGGTGAACGATCCCGCCGCCTCGACCTACGCGGCGCTACTGAGGCGCGAGGCCCCCCGGCGCGTCACCATGATCGACCCCAACATCCGGCAGGGCTTCATCACCGATGAGGCCGTCTACCGCGCCCGGATCGACGGCATGATCGCCGCCGCCGACATCGTGAAGGTGTCGGACGAGGATCTGTGCTGGCTCGAAGGCGCGGGCGAGGTGATCGATGCCGCCCGTGCAATGATTGCGCGCGGCCCGACGCTGGTGTTCGTCACCGAAGGCGCGATAGGGGCGCGCGCAATCACCGCAACCGCAGACCGGTTCGTGAGCGCGGCACCCGTGCGCGTCGCGGATACGG
>JBBSVE010000093.1:0-12387 GCA_038233815.1 Rhodobacterales bacterium | reverse complement strand
TGGGGGCGATGGGAAGGAAATAGTCGGGCAGGAACACGGTGCCGTAGCTCTTGGCCAGATCGGGATAGATCGCGTCGAACCGCGCCTTGAAATCGGGGCCGAGGTTGGTCGGCGCCTGAAGCCCCACCAACAGCACCGGCAGACCGCGTGCCTTGGCCGCGGTCAGGATCTTGGCGAGGTTGGATTTCGTGACGCCCGGATCGAGCCCGCGCAGCATGTCGTTGCCGCCGAGGTTGACGATCATCGCGTCGACCGGTCCGGTCAGCGTCCAGTCGAGCCGCGACACCCCGCCGGCAGTCGTATCCCCCGACACCCCGGCATTGACCACCGTGGCATCCGTGCCGTGCGCCTTGAGCCACGCTTGCAGAACCGGGACGAACCCCTGCGCGCGCGACAATCCGTAGCCCGCCGTCAGACTGTCGCCCAGCGCCACCACGGTGGGTGCTGCGAGGGACAGGGTGGCGCTCGCCAAAACGAAGACCGCGGCCGCCATGATGCGGTTGCAGAAACGCCCCGCTGCCCCATATCGAGCCGTAACGAACTGTAGGGTCGAACGCATGACGGATTCCATTCTTGTGCTGACGGATGCGGCGCTGACGCTCGCCGGGAATGCGGGGCCGGTGGAGATCCTGCGCGGCATCTCCCTCACGGTCGGGCGGGGCGAGACGCTGGGGCTTGTCGGGCCGTCCGGGTCGGGCAAGTCGTCGCTCCTGATGCTGATGGGCGGGCTCGAGCGCGCCACGGGGGGATCGGTCAGCGCGTTGGGTCAGGACCTGACCCTGATGGACGAAGATGCCCTCGCGCGCTTCCGCCGGATGCATATGGGGGTGGTGTTCCAGTCTTTCCACCTCATCCCCACGATGACCGCGCTGGAAAACGTTGCCGTGCCCCTGGAACTTGCCGGGGCGGAGGATGCGTTCACGCGGGCCGGGGCGGAGCTGGAAGCGGTGGGCCTCGGCTCCCGGCGCGACCATTATCCGAGCCAGCTTTCCGGTGGCGAGCAGCAGCGCGTGGCATTGGCGCGGGCCGCCGCCCCTCGCCCGGCCATCGTGCTGGCGGACGAGCCTACGGGCAATCTCGATGCCCGAAACGGCGCTGCGATCATGGATCTGCTCTTCGGCCTCAACACCCGGCACGGGGCCACGCTGGTGATGGTGACCCATGCCGAGGGGCTCGCCGACCGGTGCAGCCGCATCGTGACGCTGGAGGATGGCCGCGTGGCAGAGCCCGTGCGCCTTGCCGGAGCCGCCGAATGAGCCTCGCGCTCGCGGGCAGGCTGGCGCGGCGCGAATTGCGCGGCGGGATCCGGGGCTTTCGCATCTTCCTCGCGTGCCTCGCCTTGGGGGTTGCGGCCATCGCCGCTGTTGGCATGGTCCGCGCGGCCATCAAGGGTGGGCTGACCGAGCAGGGCTCCGTGATCCTCGGCGGCGATGCACAGATGGAGTTCACCTACCGCACCGCCACCCCGGCGGAGCGTGCGTTCATGGACAAGGTGGCGCTGCGCACGTCTGAAATCATCAAGTTCAGCTCCATGGCGGTGGTGGGCGAGGAACGCGCGCTGACGCAGGTGAAGGCGGTCGACAGCGCCTACCCGCTGATCGGCACCGCGACGCTTGCCCCCGCGATGCCCATGGACCGCGCACTGGGGGTGGAGAGTGGTCGCCACGGCGCCGTGATGGACCGGGTGCTGGCCGACCGGCTCGGCCTGAAACCGGGCGATGGTTTCACGATGGGAACGCAGGATTTCCGCCTTTCCGCGATCCTCGTGACCGAGCCGGACAGCGCCACCAGCGGCTTCGCGCTCGGCCCCCGAACGATCGTGCTGACGACCTCGCTTGCGAAATCCGGCCTGATCGGGCCGGGGAGCCTTTACGAATCCGACTACCGCCTGATGCTTCCCCCCGGTGCCGATTACGCCAAGCTGCAGTCGGAAGCGGAGGCGCAGTTCCGCGACACCGGTTTGCGCTGGACCGACAGCCGCCGGGCCACACCGGGCATCGCGCGGTTCGTCGACCGGATCGGCTCGTTTCTGGTGCTGGTGGGCCTCGCGGGGCTGGCGGTAGGGGGCGTCGGCGTTTCGTCGGCGGTGCGGGCCTATCTCGACGGCAAGACCGCGACCATCGCCACGCTGAAGACGCTGGGCGCCGACGGGCGGACGATCTTCCAGACCTATCTGATACAGATCGGTGCGCTCACACTTCTGGGGGTAGCACTCGGCGTCGTGATCGGCGCGGTCGCGCCGCTTCTGTTTGCACCGCTGCTGGCCCGGTCGCTGCCCGTCCCGGTGGCGTTCGGTCTCTATCCTGCGCCGCTGCTGGAGGCGGCGTTCTACGGCATCGTCACGGCGCTTCTCTTCACGCTCTGGCCGCTGGCACGCACCGGCACGGTCCGGGCGGCGGCGCTCTATCGCGGCGGGTCGGGCCGGGCGGGCTGGCCGAAGCCGGTCCACTGGATAGCGCTGGCGGTTCTCACGGCCCTTCTGGTGGGCGGGGCCGCGCTGTTTTCCGGCACGGCCACGCTGGCGCTCTGGTCCGCCGTGGCCATTGCTGTCGCGCTGGCGGTTCTGATGCTCGCCGCACTGGCGTTGCGGTGGGCGGCGCGTGCCGTGGCGCGGACCGGTGTGACCCATGGCCGCGTCGCGCTCCGCGCGGCCCTCGCCAGCATCGGTGGCCCGAGGGAGGAGGCAGCGTCGGTGATCCTGTCGCTCGGCCTCGGCCTGTCGGTGCTGGCGGCTGTGGGCCAGATCGACGCCAACCTGCGCGCCGCCATCGACCGCGATCTGCCCAAGGTCGCGCCGTCCTATTTCTTCATCGACATTCAGCCCGACCAGATCGAGGGCTTCCTGAAACGCCTGCATGACGATCCGGCGGTGAGCCGGGTGGACGACGCCCCCATGCTGCGCGGCGTCGTGACCGAGATCAACGGCCGCGACGCGCGCGAGGTGGCGGGCGACCACTGGGTCGTGCGTGGCGACCGGGGCGTCACCTTCGCGGCCACCCCGCCCGACGGCACCAAGATCACCGCCGGCACATGGTGGCCCAAGGACTACAAAGGCCCGCCGCAGATCTCCTTTGCCGAGGAGGAGGCGAAAGAGATCGGCATTGGCCTTGGCGACCGCGTGACGGTGAACATCCTCGGACGCGACATCGAGGCGAAGATCACCTCGCTTCGTCAGGTCGATTTCGCGACCGGGGGAATGGGGTTCGTGATGCTTCTGGACCCCGCCGCCATCGCAGGTGCGCCGCATACATACATCGCCACGGTCTATGCGACCGAGGCCGCCGAAGGCCCGATCCTGCGCGATCTCGCGACCGCCTATCCCAACATCACGGCGGTGCGCGTCAAGGACGCCATCGACCGGGTGACGAGCGCACTCGGCTCCATCGCCACGGCCACGGCATGGGCCGCCGGTGCCACGCTGCTGACCGGGTTCGTGGTGCTGATCGGCGCCGCCGCGGCGGGGGAGCGGGGGCGCACTTACGAGGCCGCTGTCCTCAAGACCCTCGGCGCCACCCGCGCGCGCATCCTCGGCTCCTTCGCGTTGCGCGCCGGTCTGACCGGGGCTGCGGCCGGCATCGTGGCTGTCGCCGCAGGGGCGGCTGCCGGTTGGGCCGTGATGCGCTTCGTGATGGAAGTGCCCTACCGGTTCGAGCCCGTATCGGCGGCGGCCATCGTGCTGGGCGGCATACTTGCCACGCTGCTGGCGGGGCTGGCCTTCGCGTGGCGTCCCCTTGCCGCCCGCCCGGCGCAGGTGCTGCGGTCGCAGGAGTGATCCGCAGCCTGTCCTTTGCCCCCGGTCCTGCGCTAGGATAAGGCGCAAGGGAGCCTCACCCATGACCACGCTCGATATCCTCGACCGCCTGATCGCCTTCGACACGGTGAGCCACCGCTCCAACCTGCCGCTGATCCACCATGTCCGCGACCTGCTGACGGGGCATGGCATCGACTGCACGCTGATCCCGGATGCGTCGGGCGAAAAGGCGAACCTCCTCGCCCGCACCGGCCCCGCGGACACGCCCGGCGTCGTGCTCTCGGGCCATGTCGACGTGGTGCCGGTGGAGGGTCAGGCTTGGACCCGCCCGCCGTTCACGCTGACGCGCGAGGGGAGCCGCCTTTACGGGCGCGGCACGACGGACATGAAGGGCTTCGACGCCTGCGCCATTGCGGCCATGATCGCGGCACAGGGCCGGACGCTGAAAGTCCCGCTGATCCTGTCGCTCAGCCATGACGAGGAGGTGGGCTGCCGCGGCGTCGGCTCCCTGATCGACCGGCTGGAGGGCGGACCGCGCCACCGCTTCTGTCTCGTGGGGGAACCCACGTCGCTGATTGCCGCAACGGGGCACAAGGGCAAGGTCGCGCTCCGCGTCAGCTGCACCGGGCGTGGCGGCCATTCCTCGGGCGCGCCGCTGGCGCTGAACGCGATCCACCTTGCGGTCGATTTTGTCGGGAAAGTGCGCGGCATACAGGCCCGGATCGCGGCGGAGGGGCCGTTCGATACGGACTATGAGGTGCCCTACACCACGCTTCACGCAGGCCGGATCGAGGGCGGCGTGCAGGTCAATATCGTGGCCGACCGCTGCGTGCTCGACATGGAGATCCGGTTTCTGGCCGGGCACGACCCGGACATGCTCATCGCGGAATTGGAGGATGCCGCCGAGGCGATCGTGGCGCCTTTGCGGCCCGCCTTCCCCGAGGCCGCCATTGCCATCGCGCGGCAATGGTCCTATCCCGGCCTCGACACCCCGCGCGACGCGGTGGCGGTGGCGATGGTGCAGGATCTCGCCCGTACCGACGGGACGCTGAAGGTCGGATACGGCACCGAAGGCGGGCTCTTCTCCGCCCGGCTGGGGCTGTCCACGGCTGTCTGCGGGCCGGGATCGATGGCGCAGGGCCATGTCCCCGACGAATATATCGAGACGGATCAGATCGAGGCTTGCGACTCGATGCTATCCCGCCTCGTGGGGCGTTGCGAAGCCGGCTTCTGACGGGCCGGACGGCGCTTTCCGGCGAGCGCCGACTGCGCTATCAGACGCCATGCCCTTCGCCCTGCCTGCCTTTCCCGCGCTCACCGACCTCGGCTTCGACGACGTCATCGACGTGCGCTCGCCTGCGGAGTATGCCGAGGACCACATCCCCGGGGCCATCAACCTTCCCGTTCTGGACGATGCGGAGCGCGCGCGCATAGGCACGATCTACACGCAGGAAAGTCCGTTCCGCGCCCGCAAGATCGGTGCGGCACTGGTCGCCGCGAACACCGCGCGGCACTTGCAGGGCACGCTCCTCGACAAGCCGGGGGGGTGGCGGCCGCTGGTCTATTGCTGGCGCGGGGGGCAGCGGTCGGGGTCGTTCGCGATGATCCTGGCACAGATCGGCTGGCGGCCGGAGGTGGTGGAGGGCGGCTACAAGAGCTACCGCGCGCGGGTGGTGACGGCGCTCTACGACATGCCGTTTCCAGCGCGTATGGTGGTGATCGACGGCAATACCGGGTCGGCCAAGACGGCGCTGTTGCACCGCATGGGCGCGCTCGCGATGCAGACACTGGACCTCGAAGGGCTGGCCAACCATCGCGGATCGCTCTTTGGGGCCATGCCGGACGCGGCGGGGGATCTGACGCAGCCGTCGCAAAAGGGGTTCGAGACGGCGCTCGCCACCGCCATCGCCCGCCTCGATCCCGCGCGCCCCGTGGTGGTGGAGGCCGAAAGCTCCAAGGTCGGCGATTGCCGTCTGCCCCCCGGCCTCTGGAAGGCACTGACCGGGGCGCCGCGCATCGGCATCCGCGCGACGCTCAGCGCTCGTGCGGACTACCTGACGCGCGCCTACCGCGACATGACCCGTGACCTCGCGCGGCTGGAGGCGGTGATCGCGCTCCTGCGCCCCGCGCAAGGGGCGGAGACGGTCGCGCGCTGGACCGACCTTGCCCGCGCGGGCAATCACCGGACACTGGCGGCGGAATTGATGGAGCATCACTACGACCCGCGCTACGAGAAGCACCGCGCCCGGATCGGGGCCGATATCCGGGAGATCGCGGTGGACAGCCTCGACGAGGCCGCGCTCGACCGGTTGGCCCTGCGGTTGCGCGACATGGTGCTGGCGGGCTGAAAGGTCAGCCCTCCACCACCAGCGCGGGCCAGCCCGCCTCCACCACACCGATCGCCGCCGCCGTCCCGCCAAGGACTGCCAGCACCGCGTCGGCCTCCGCCGCCGGGACGGCGGCCAGCAGCCCCCCCGCTGTCTGCGGATCGAAGAGGAGCGCCGCGGCGGCCCCCTCCGCCCCGGTCATCCGACCCGCGCAGGCCGCCCGGTTCGCCGGCGCGAGGGTCGAGGCGTAGCCCGCCGCCGAGGCCGCCACCGCCCCTGCCAGCATCGGCACGTCGGCAAGCCGCAGCCGTGCCGCGACCCCCGAGGCCGTGCAGATCTCCAGCAGATGCCCGGCGAGGCCGAACCCGGTGACGTCGGTCATCGCATGGGCCACCGGCGCCAGCACCGCCGCCGCCGGGGCCAGTGATCGCTGCATCGAGGCGAAACAGGCCGAGACCGCCTCCCCCAGCAGCACCCCCGGAACCGCGCGGCCCGCCATCCCGGCGGCGAGCAGGACGCCGGTGCCCAGCGGCTTCGTCAGGATCAGCACGTCGCCCGGCAGCGCGCCCCCCTTGGCGATCACCCAGTCCGCCAGCCCGGTCACGGTGAAGCCCACCGTCAGCTCCGCCCCGACCGAGGTGTGACCGCCGACCACATCGGCCCCATGGGCGCGAAAGACCGTCTCCGCCGCGGCCATGATCTCGGCCAGCATGTCGGCCTGGATCACCTCGTCCGCGCGCGGTAGCACGATCTGCGCCAGTGCCACCTGCGGACGGGCGCCCATCGCATGAACATCGCCCAGCGCATGGATCGCCGCGATCCGCGCCATCAGCGACGGGTCCGCCGTGAAGGCGCGCAGATGGTCGGTGGACAGGACCTGCACCCCCCCCGCCACCCGCAGCACTGCCGCATCGTCGCCCGGCCCCGACAGCACCTCCGCCCGCGCCGGCGGGGCGAGCCCGTCCAACGCCCGCGCCAGCGCCCCCGGCCCCACCTTCGCGCCGCAGCCGCCACACATCGGCTTCTCGCCCAGCGCCTCGCGCAGCCCCGCTGCGGCATCGGGGGGCAAGGCCGCCGCCGCCATCGCCGGATAGTCCCCGAACTTCGCCATGAAGGTCCGGTCGATCCGATCCTTCCAGCGCCAAAGCCAGCGCCCCTCCAGTCGCAGCCCGAAGCGGTCCGCGACGGCCGCCTTGCCGCCGGTGGAGACGAGCTTGAGATAGTCCTTCTGCGGCGCGAACCGCCGCATCGGCCGGTCCGACAGGGCGGCGCGCAGGTTGTAGTGCAGAACTGGCGCCTGCCGCACGGCAAAAACCCCGGCCTTGGGGCGCGGCGCATGCTCCATATGCGCGCAGTCGCCGACGGCGAAGATCGCGGGATCGGAACTTTGCAGCGTCGGTCCCACGGTCACGAACCCGTCCGTCAGCGCAAGGCCGGTGGCGCCGAGCCAGCCCTGCGGACGCGCCCCCGCGACCGACAGCGTGAGGTCTGAGCGGAGCGTGCGCCCATCCGCCAGCACGATCTCGTCCGCGCGGACCTCCACCGGCTGCGCGCCTGCCATCAGCACCACGCCCTGCGCCGCCATTTGCGCCATGAGCGCCGCACGTGCGCCCTGCCCCACCCCGGACAGCGCCGCGTCGCGGTCGAGCACCGTCACCCGCGCCTGCCGCCCCAGCCCCCGCAGCCGGAACGCCATCGCCATCGCCAGTTCCACCCCCCCGACGCCCGCGCCGATCACGGTGACGTGCGGGTCCGGCGGGGCGATTCGCACAAACGCCTCCCACCCTTCGGCGAACCGGCCGAGAGGCTTGGCGGCCAGCCCGTGCTCCGGGAACCCCGGCAGGTCCGGCAGTCCCGATCCGATGCCGATGTCGAGCGAGGCCACGTCGTAACGCAGGCTCCGCCCGCCCTCCAGCAGCACCCGGCCCGCGGCCCGGTCGATCCCCGCAGCGCGCCCTTCGATCAGGCGCGCGCCCGCGAACCGGGCAAGGCGCAAGAGGTCGATCATCATCTCCGGCCGGGTATAGTGCCCCGCAATTAAGCCGGGCAGCATGCCGGTATAGGGTGTCACCGGAGCCGGATCGAGGAGCGTCACGCGGGCCCCGGCCTGCGGCGCCATGCCCCAGCGGCGCAGCACCAGCGCATGGGCATGGCCCCCGCCGATCAGGACGAGATCGCGCGTGATGGGCCAGTCCTGTCGCATCGCCATGTCCTCGTCCGTGCCGGGGCCCTGTTAGCCGCCGCACCGCGCCAAGGCGAGGGCTGTTGCACGGACGCGGCCTTTCGGCCTAGGGTTGCGCCTTGGCACCAGTCCGGGGGCACCTCCGACGTGAGCACGGGACAGCAGCAACAGCTCGTCCAGACGCAAAAGCTGCGCCTGACGCAGGCCCTCGCCACCTCGATCCGCGTCCTGCGGTTCGACGCCTCGGGCCTCACCCGCTATCTGGAGGAGCAGGCGGAGCGCAACCCCGCCCTCGTGCTGGGCATCCACGCCCCAGATCCGCACGCCTGGTCGCCGCGCTGGATGTCCGCATTCGAGGCGCGACCCGCCTATGACGGCGACGACGCCTCCGCGTGGATCGCGGACCGTCCGGCAGGGCTGGTGGCGCATGTCTCCGCACAGGCCGATCGCATCTTGGGCACGGGGCGGGATCGGGTGCTGGCGCAGATCCTCATTCAGGGGATCGAGCCCTCGGGCTGGCTGTCGCGCCCCCCCCACATCCTCGCCCGCGAGGCAGGCGTATCTCAGGATGCCTTGAGTGTCGTGCTGGACCGGCTGCGCGACGGGGCGGAGCCGACCGGGCTCTTCGCGCTGTCGCTGGCCGATTGCCTTCGGCTACAGGCGCGGGATGCGGACCTTCTGGACCCGGTGATGGAGTGCCTGCTCGGTCATCTCGACATTCTGGCCTCGGGCGATGTCGCGCGCCTGGCCCGGATGTGCGGGGTGGAGCCTGCCGCGATCCTGCGCACCCTCGGCCATATCCGCAGCTTCAACCCCAAGCCCGGCGCGCAGTTCGGACAGGAGGCGGGGCCGGTGCGCGAGCCGGACCTCACCGCCACCCGTGCGGACGGGCGGTGGGAGGTGGCACTCAGCCGCTCCGCCCTGCCGACGCTCGCCATCGACGCGCGCGGTGGGGACGCCGCCGCCGCACGCGAGGTGGAGCGTATGGTGGAGAGCCGCAACGCGACGCTGCTGCGGGTTGGTCGCGCCATCCTCACCCGGCAGGCGGGCGCTCTCGACCGCGGGCTGGAGGCGCTGGTTCCGATGACCATGGCGGACATCGCGGCGGACACCGGGCTGCATGCGAGCACGGTCAGTCGGGCGGTGGCGGGGGTGGCGGTGGATACGCCGCGCGGAACATGGTGGCTCAGGACGCTCTTCTCCACCGCGCGGCGGCGCGACATGGCGGGCGATACCGGCCGCGACATGGGAAGCGAGGCGCCCGCCGCCGCCGCGATCCGCGCCCGGCTCGCGCGGCTCGTCGCTTGCGAATCGCCGCTGCGTCCGTTGAACGATCAGGCGTTGGTGGAGGCGCTGGTTGCCGAAGGCATGCCACTGGCCCGGCGCACGCTGGCGAAATACCGCACCACGCTGGGCATTCCCCCCGCTCACCGCCGCCGCATCGCGGGCGCCTAGCGGCACGTGGACCATTCCGCGCGATCCGGCTAATCCTGAGCGAGAAGCGGGTCGGGAGCGGGCGATATGGCGATTTTTCTGGGCGTGGATACCGGCGGCACCTATACCGACGCGGTCCTTCTCGACACGGCGCGCGACGCGGTGATCGGCAAGGCGAAATCGCTGACCACGCGTGCCGATCTGGCGTTGGGGATCGGCCGCGCTGTCGATGCCGCGATGCGCGCCGCCGGCGTCGCCCCCGCGGCGGTGGAGATGGTGTCCCTGTCCACCACGCTCGCCACCAATGCGCTGGTCGAGGGTCAGGGCGGCCGGGTGGCGTTGGTCTTCATCGGGTTCGATCCGGGCGACATGGACCGGGCCGGCCTGTCGGAGGCGCTGCGGGGCGATCCGGTGGTGATGCTCTCCGGCGGACACAACCACGCCGGGACGGAAATCGCGGCCCTGGACCTCGCCGGACTGGAGCGCGCGCTAGAGGGACTGGACGGGATCATGGGCTTCGCCGTCGCCGCCCGGTTCGCCACGCGCAATCCCGCGCACGAACGTGCCGCGCGCGATCTGATCCGCCGCGTCACCGGCTGCCCTGTGACTTGCAGCCACGAGCTTTCCGCCAATCTCAACGGTCCCAAGCGTGCGCTGACGGCGGTGCTCAATGCGCGCCTCATCGGCATGATCGACCGTCTCGTCGCGGCCTGTGAGCGCCATATCCGGACCTCCGGCATCGACGCGCCGCTGATGGTGGTGCGAGGCGACGGGGCGCTGATCTCCGCGGCTCTGGTGCGCGAGCGGCCGATCGAGACCATCCTCTCCGGCCCCGCCGCCTCCATCGTCGGCGCGCGCTGGCTGACGGGCGAGGCGGAGGCGCTGGTCTCCGACATTGGCGGCACCACGACCGATGTGGCGCTGCTGCGTGGCGGCCTGCCGGAGATTGACCCCGAAGGCGCGCGGGTCGGCGGTTTTCGCACCATGGTGGAGGCGGTCGCAATGCGGACCACCGGGCTGGGCGGCGACAGCGAGGTGCATCTGGTGGCGGAGGGGCTGTCAGGCGATCTGCGGCTCGGCCCGCGCCGTCTGGTCCCGGTGTCACTGCTGGCGCGCGATCATCCGGGGATGGTCCACGAGGCGCTGGACCGCGCGCTCGGCACCGACATGGCGGGCGACCATGACGGGCGCTTCGCGATCCCGATGGGCGGCGACGCGACCGGCCTCTCGCCGCGCGAAACCGCCCTTTTGGCGCGCATTGCAACGCCGATGCCGCTGGCCCGCGCGCTCTCCTCGCGGCTGGAGGGGATTGCGCTGGACCGGCTCGTCGCGCGCGGACTGGTGATGCTCGCGGGGGTGACGGCGTCGGACGCGAGCCACGTGCTGGGCGGGCTCGCGGACTGGGACGCAGGCGCGGCCGACAAGGCGCTCCGCCTGATGGCGCGGCGGCGGACAGGGCTTGGCGAGCGGTTCGCCCCGGATGCGACAGCACTGGCGCAGATGATCGTGGACCGGCTGACCGCGCAGACCGTGACCTGCCTGCTGGAGGCCGCGTTCGGCGAGGATGCGGCCTTTGCGGGGGGCGATCCCGGGGCTCTGGCCGCCCACCCGCTCGTCGCCGCGGGGCTTTCGCGCCATCGCGGGGTGCTGGATCTTTCCGTCGGTCTTGCGGTGCCGGTGATCGGGCTTGGCGCGTCGGCGCCCGCCTACTATCCGGCGGTCGGGCGGCGGCTTGGCGCGCGAATGATCCTGCCGGAACATGCGGGCGTCGCGAACGCCATCGGCGCGGTGGTGGGTCAGGTAAGCCAGCGCGCCACCGGCCTCGTCACCGCGCAGGGCGAGGGTATCTTTACCGCGCACCTCCCCTCCGGCCCCGAACGGTTCGACGACCGCGAGGCAGCCCTTTCGGCGCTGGAGGCGGCACTCGTCACCGAGGCCACCGCCCGCGCCCTCGCCGCAGGGGCCGCGGATACCGTGGTCACCCTCACCCGCGCCGTCCGGGGGGCGGAGATTGAGGGCCGCTCGATGTTCCTCGAGGCGACGCTCACCGCAACCGCATCCGGCCGCCCCCGCATCGCCCGCGACACGCCCGAGCCCGTCGCCGCAGCAGCCCACTGATGGCCCGCCAGTCGCGATTCCGACTTGACGCCCCCGCGGGGGTGACCTACCCAGCGATCCGATGGCGAGGTAGCTCAGCTGGTTAGAGCACACGACTCATAATCGTGGGGTCGAGAGTTCAAGTCTCTCTCTCGCCACCATCTTTTTCCGTTTCAGGTCAGTAAGATGAGCGTTATCAGTGGCTTGGATTGCCTTCGGTCCTACACCGGTGTCCTACACCGCTAAGGCTTTACACATGCCCCGTCCCACGAAAAATCCTGACTCCGGCATCTACTATTTCCGGCAGAAAACACCCGCCGATCTCGTGAAGGTTTTTGGCAAAGCGCAGGTGGGCTGGTCCCTGCGCACGAAAGACCCGGAGGAGGCCAAGGGGCTCTGTTGCACAAATCCCGTGAGGGATTCATCTTGTGAATCCATCGTGGTAGCTGGACGACATGAGCAGACCCACATCCCCAACCCTACAAGACCAGGAACTGGTCGGCCTGCAATGAATCGCTCAAGCGCCGTGGCTCGCTGACGATCTGGTTTGACCCGGAGATGATCTGGGATGCTGCGCCGACCGGCAAACGCGGCCG
>JBBSVE010000092.1:0-12544 GCA_038233815.1 Rhodobacterales bacterium | reverse complement strand
GCTCAAGGGCGTCGTGGTCGGCGGCTTCGACGGGTCCCCCGACGCGGTCGATGCGGTGAAGGCGGGCGAGATGGCCTATACCGTGCTGCAACCGGTCGCGATCTTCTCCGCCGATGCGGTCAAGCAGGCGGATGCGTTCATTACCACCGGCAAGACGGGTGCCGCGAGCGAGAAGCAGCTCTTCGACTGCCTGCTCATCACGAAGGACAATATCGACAAATACTCCGCGCCCTTCGTTCTGGACAACTGAGACCGTTGGGGGGCATTCCCTGCGGGTGCCCCCCGGAACGGGCGTCGACAGCGCCGCCAGCCGTCTCGATGAGGCTTCATGTCCTGCCTTCTGGGAATAGACAGCGGCCTGACGATGACCAAGGCGGTCGTCTTTGACGCGCGCGGCACGCAGCTTTCCGTCGCTCGACGCAAGCTGCGCCCGCAGGGCCCGGAGCCGCGTTTTGTGGAGCGCGACATGGCCGCCCTCTGGACCGCCACAGCCGAAGCGATTTCGGAGGCGGTTTCGGCCAGTGGTCGACCCGCCTCCGACATCGTCGGGGTGGCGGCGACGGCACATGGCGACGGGCTTTACCTTCTGGACGGGGAGCGGCGTCCCCTCGGGCAGGGGATCCTGTCGCTGGACAGTCGCGCGGGCGGGATCGTTGCCGGTTGGGAGACGGACGGCGTGGCCGATGCGTCGCTGGCGCTGACCGGGCAGGTGCCGCATGTCTCGGCCCCATCCGCCCTGCTCGCATGGATCCGTGAAACAGATCCGTCGCGCTTTGCCCGGATCGGTCACGTTCTGTCCTGCAAGGACTGGCTCCGCTTTTGCCTGACCGGAGAGATCGCGACGGACCGGACCGAGGCCAGCACCGCGTTCACCGACGTGCTGACGCAGGCGCAGTCACCGGAGGCCCTGCGGCTGTTCGGGCTGGAGGGGATTGCGCACGCGCTGCCTCGCGTGCTCGCCTCCGACGCCGTTGCGGGCTATGTCACCGCAGCGGCCGCGTCCCTCACCGGGCTGTGCGAAGGCACGCCTGTGGCGGCAGGGTTGCATGACGTCACCGCCTCCGCACTTGGGATCGGCGCGCAGGTGGAGGGCGTGGTGGGGATCGTCGCCGGCACCTATTCGATCAACGAGGTGATCTCAAACCGACCCCGCACGGACCGGCGCTGGTTCTGCCGCAATGCGGTGTCGCCGGGGCAATGGAACAACATGGCGATCTCGCCCGCGTCGGCGGTCAACTACGACTGGTTCCTCGATACGCTCTGCATCGCCGATCAGGCGGAGGCCGCGGCGCAGGGCCGGTCGATCCACACGATGCTCGCCCCCGCGATCGACGCGGCGATCGACGCGGCGATGGCCAGGCGGACCTCGGTGATGTTCCACCCCTACCTCTACGGCGCGCCGCAGGGCGACCGGGCGAGCGGCAGTTTCACCGGGCTTCGGGGCTGGCACGACCGCTCCGACATGCTGCGCGCGGTGCTCGAGGGGATCGCCTTCAACCACCGCGTCCATGTCGATGCGCTGCGCAGCGGTTTCACGGTCCACGAGGCGCGTCTCACGGGTGGCATTTCGCGCAATCCGGCGGTGGCGCAAATGTTCGCCGACGTGCTGGGGATGCCCGTCGCCGTCACCGATACGGAAGAGGCCGCGGCGTGGGGTGCCGCACTTTGCGCCGGAACGGCGGTGGGCCTGTTCTCCTCGGTTCACGACGATCCGCGCGATCTCGCGGCGTCGCTGCGCCGCCACATCCCGGACGCGGCGCGTAGCGCGGACTATGACAGGAGCTTTGCCCTGCACGGCCGGATCGCGGATGCGATGGCCCCGCTCTGGCCGGAGATCGGCGCGATGGAGGACCGGGCGTGACGGGCGACGACGGTAATTTCGATGTCGTGATCCTCGGCGCGGGCATCAATGGGGGCGGGCTTTTCCGCGATCTCTGCGAGCAGGGGGTGCGCTGTCTGATCCTGGACAAGGACGATTTCGGATCGGGCACAAGCGCCGCACCCTCTCGCCTGATTCACGGCGGGCTGAAATATCTGGAGACGGGGGAGTTCGGCCTCGTCGCGCAATCGACGCTGGAGCGGAACCTGCTGTTGCGGAACGCGCCGCATTGTGTGGCACCGCTGCCGACGCTGATTCCGATCTTCTCATGGACCAAAGGCGTGGGTGCTGCGCTGCGCACGCTTGCCGGGTCCACCACGGCACCGCGGAGCCGGGGTGCGGTCCTGATCAAGATCGGCCTCTGGCTCTACGATCTCTACGGTGCGCGGCACCGGGTCATGCCGCGTCACAGAATGATCGGGCGCGCCCGCGCCTTGCGGGAAACGCCGGGGCTGACCCCTGCCATCGTCGCGGCAGGGCTCTACCACGACGCGTGGATCCGCAGCCCGGAGCGGCTGGTCCATGAACTGATTGTGGACGGGATCGCCGCAAATCCACGTTCGCAGGCGCTGAACCATACGACGCTGGAGCGGCGCACTCGCGGCACACTGACCTTCCGGCGGGAGGATGGCACCACGCTTTCCGTCACTCCAAAAATCGTGGTGAACGCCGCCGGACCATGGATTGATCGGACGAACGCCGCGATGGGCATCGTATCGCGGCTGATCGGCGGCGCGAAGGGGTCACATGTCCTTCTGGATCATCCAGACCTGATCCGCAGCCTCGCGGGCCGGATGATCTATTTCGAGGCCGACGACGGGCGCATCTGCCTCGTCTACGACTATCTCGGTCTGGCGCTTGTCGGGTCCACGGACATCCGCGCCGACGATCCCGATGACGTGCGTTGCGAGGAGGATGAGATCGCCTATTTCATCGCGAGCCTGCGGGCGCTGATGCCGGGCCTTTCCTTCGATGCGTCGCAGATTGTCTATGCCTACAGCGGGATCCGTCCTCTGCCCGCGTCGGACGCGAAAGCGGGCCTCGTCAGCCGCGACCATTCCGCACCATGGGCGGAGCCGGAGGGGGACCGCCCGTTCCCGGTCGTGGCGATGGTCGGTGGCAAATGGACGACGTTCCGTGGATTTGCGGCGGAGGTCGCCGACGCGGTGCTGGGCAAGCTCGGCCACGCGCGCGTACGATCCACAGAGGCGCTGCCGATCGGCGGCGGCGCGGGTTTTCCGAGTGCTGGCGACCGGGCGCGATGGGTCGCAGACGTGGCAGAGGATTGCGGTCTGGACCCGGCGCGTGTCGAGGCGCTCCTCTCCCGATACGGCACCACCGCGCGGGCCATCGCGGCCCGTTGCGTGGTCACGGACGACGCGCGGCTGCCGGATTCGACCGACCATGCGCTGGGGGAAATCGACTGGATCGCGCGGGAGGATCGGGTGCGCCACCTCTCCGACATCGTCCTGCGCCGGACCACGCTTGCCATCGGCGGGACCCTCACGGAGGCCGATCTGGAGCGGATCGCAGAGGTGGCGGGTCAGGCGCTCGGCTGGTCCGAGGAACGGCGCCGGGAGGAGGTCAGCCAGACCCGAATGATGCTCGCGGACCGTCACCGCTTTCGCCTGCGCGCACCGGACGAACCGACATAGCTCTCCTACTTGGCCGGATGGTATTTCCCGTCCAGCGCGTCGATGGCATCGACGTTCCCCGCCGACCGACCAGCGGGGTCGAAGCTGCTCCGCAGATAGGCCTCCGCGATGGACTTGGCGAGTTCCGCCCCGATCACACGCGCGCCCATCGTGATGATCTGCGCGTTGTTGGACAGCGCCGCCCGCTCCGCCGAATAGGTATCGTGGGTCTGGGCCGCGCGTATTCCCGGCACCTTGTTGGCCGACATGCAGACGCCGATCCCCGTCCCGCAACACAGGATCGCCCGGTCCCAGGTGCCGTCCAGCACGCCCTTTGCGACCCGCTCTGCCAGATTTGCGTAAAGCTTCTCGGCCTCGTTCAGGGGCGTGCTGACCTCCGCCACGTCGAACTCCGGCAGACCCGAGAGATGGTCGGCCAAGGCCTTCGCCAGCGGGGCACCGGCGCTATCGCCGGCAATCGCGATCTTCATGGTGTGTCCCTTTCGCGGAGTGCCACGGCGCAGCGGTCGAGGATGTCGAGATAGCCCCGGACGTCCCAGGCCGCGCGCCCGATGAAAAGTCCGCCAATATGCGGACGGGTAACGAGATCGGCGCAGTTCGCCGCGTTCACGCTGCCACCGTAGAGGCAGGGGAGGATGCGTCCCGTCAGCCCTCGCGCGACCTCGATGATCGCGGCATGGCGGTCGTCGGCATAGTCGGGCGAGGCGGGGACGCCGCCTTCGCCGATAGCCCAGACCGGCTCATAGGCCAGAAGGATCGGCGCATCGGACCCGGCGACGCCTGCCAGCGCGCCCTCGACCTGACGGCGCAGGACGCGGTCGGCGTCGCCCGCCTCTTTCTCTGCCGCCGTTTCCCCGATGCAGATCAGCGGGATCAGACCGTGCCGGACGGCAGCTGCCGTCTTCATACCAACGGTGCGGTCGCTCTCGTTGAAATGGGCGCGCCGTTCGGAATGACCAAGCTCCACGATCCGCGCGCCACAATCGGCCAGCATCAGGGGCGACACCTCCCCGGTCCAGGCGCCCGCATCCTCCCAGTGCATGTTTTGCGCGCCGACCGTTACGTCCGTGTCCGAAAGCAACGCCGCCACCTCCGCAAGGGCGGTGAAGGGGGGGATGACGAAGCGGGCGATGCGGGGGTCGGGCGACGTTTCGCAAAGCACGCTTGCGAACGCGCGGGCCTCGGCGCGGGTCTTGTTCATCTTCCAGCTGGTGCCGATCCATACCGGCTGTCCCGTCCCGCCGTTCATGCGATGCCCCCGCTGCCTGCACTCACGTCAGGAGCGCAGGACCGAGCGGCCGGCGTATTCGGCAACCTCGCCAAGCATCTCCTCGATACGGATCAGCTGGTTGTATTTGGCGAGCCGGTCCGACCGCGACAGCGATCCGGTCTTGATCTGCCCGCAGTTCGTGGCAACGGCGAGATCGGCGATGGTGCTGTCCTCCGTCTCCCCCGACCGGTGGCTCATCACGTTGGTGAAGCCCGCCCGGTGCGCCATCTCCACGGCGGCGAGCGTTTCGGTCAGCGTGCCGATCTGGTTCACCTTGACCAGCATCGAGTTGCCGCAGCCTTTCGCGATACCGTCGGCCAGCCGCGAAGGATTGGTCACGAAAAGATCGTCGCCCACGATCTGCAGCCGGTCGCCGAGCCGGTCGGTCAGGAGCTTCCACCCCTCCCAGTCATCCTCCGCACAGCCATCCTCGATGGAGATGATCGGATAGTCGTCCGCCAGTGCCGCGAGGAAATCGACGTTTTCCGCGATGTCGAGCGATTGACCCTCGCCCTTCATCTCGTAGCGGCCGCCCTCGTAATATTCAGTCGCGGCACAGTCCACGGCGAGGAAGATATCCTCGCCCGGACGATAGCCCGCCTTCTCGATGCTGCGCAGAATGAAATCGAGCGCGTCGCGGGCGGAGTTCAGGGCCGGCGCGAAGCCGCCCTCGTCGCCGATCCCGGTGTTATGGCCCGCCGCCGAAAGCTCCTTCTTCAGCGTGTGGAACACCTCGGAGCCCATCCGCACGGCCTCGCGAATGTTCTCCGCCGCGACCGGCATGATCATGAATTCCTGAATGTCGATCGGGTTGTCGGCATGTTGACCGCCGTTGATGATGTTCATCATCGGGACCGGCAGGATGCGGGCGGACGTGCCGCCGATATAGCGGTAGAGCGGTTGCGTGCAGGCGTCCGCTGCCGCTTTCGCCACGGCGAGCGACACGCCGAGGATCGCGTTTGCACCCAGCCGGGCCTTGTTCGGCGTGCCGTCCATCTCGATCATCGTGCGGTCGATGCCGATCTGGTCGGTGGCGTCGAAGCCGACCAGCTCCTCCGCGATCTCGCCATTGACTGCCGCCACGGCCTCCAGCACGCCCTTGCCCATGTAGCGGGCCTTGTCGCCATCGCGGCGTTCGTGCGCCTCATGCGCGCCGGTAGAGGCGCCCGACGGGACCGAGGCGCGCCCCATCTCGCCGCCCTCCAGCACCACGTCGACCTCCACCGTGGGGTTTCCACGGCTGTCGAGGATCTCGCGGGCATGGATGTCGATGATCGTTGTCATGGGGGGACTCCGGTGCAGGTTGGCCTGAGGAGTAGCAGGCCGGGCGCTTGTCGAAAAGGCCCGGCCCTTGCGGTCAGGTCGCCTGCGCGCCGGCCTTGTCCTCGATCGCCGTCGCGCGGGCGGGATCGATGCCCAGCGCGTCTGCGAGCTTTGCCAGATAGTCGATCTCCGCCGGGTCGTCCACGTTGATGGCGAGGATCGACATCAGATAGACCTGCTCCTCCATCCCGCGCGGAACCTGCTTCACGAGCGCCTCGACATCGACCGGCGCCGCCAGCAGGTCGTTGACGAACTTGATCTCGTCCTCGTCGGCATCCTGCATGTGGCCCATCAGCTTGCGCCGCTCGTCGTCGTCGAGCTTGCCGTCGCATTTGGCCGCCTGCACCATCGCGGAGATCATCAACGCCGCCGCCATCTCCTGCTCCGGCGCCGGGTGATCGATGGTCGCTTGGCCATCTTTCTCCGGATCGGCGCGATCCGCGACGCGGTTCAGGATCGATCCCAGCCCGCCTGATGCCGCACCGCCGCCGATCAGACCGCCCAGAAGCCCGCCAAGACCGGCACCGCCGCCCCCGGTCAGCGATCCCAGAAGATCGCCGAGCCCCCCCGGTGCCGGACCCGTTCGCCCCGACGTCCGTGCCCCGCCGAGCTGGTTCATCAGCGAGCCCAGACCGCCGCCCAGCAGATCGCCGAGCCCGCCGCCCTGACCGCCGGACGTGCTCTGCGTGCCGGTGCCCGAGGACCGCCCGCCGCCGAGGATCTGTCCCATCATGCCTTCGAGCCCGTGCCCAGCGCCTCCGCCGCCACGGGCGGATCCGGTCTGCCCACCGGACCCCGGCAGGCCGTTGCGTGCGAGATGGCTGACGCCCTTGGCCATTGCGATACCGACGGCGACCTTGGCGAGGGTGGAGACGAGACTCATGGCAAATCCTCTCTTGCAGCGCGAAATGCGTCGGCCGATAACCGATCCGCTCGCCGAACAGTTCCCCCGGAGGGTTCAGCCGCGGCGACGAAGGGTGGCGATGATGCGCAAGGCTAGGCTCGACACCAGCGGAATGCTGCTGCTGATCGGCATATCCCTTCTGCTGGGCTTTAATCAGGTCGTGGTGAAATGGGTCAACGCAGGCCTGCAGCCGGTGTTCTTCGCCGGGCTTCGGTCCTCCATCGCGATCGGTTGCGTCTGGGCTTGGCTCTGGTGGAAGGGCCGCACGCCGCGCCTGCCGCGCGCGCTCTGGGGGGCGGGGCTGCTGATCGGAACGGTGTTCGCGGCGGAGTTCATGTTCCTCTTCATCGCGCTCGACCTCACCACCGTGTCGCGTGCCTCGATCATCTTCTACTCGATGCCGGTCTGGCTCGCGCTCATGGCGCACTGGGGGCTGCCGGGCGAGCGGATCACCGGGCTGAAGGCGGTGGGGCTCCTCCTCGCGTTCGGCGGCACGGCGATCGCTATCCTGTCGGGGGCCAGCGGCGGGCAGGGCGGTCAGGGCAGCCTCACCGGCGATCTCTGCGCGCTCGGGGGGGCGATTTGCTGGGCCGGGACCGCGTTCCTCGCCCGCCGCCCGACGCTCGCGGCGGTGGGGCCGGAGATGCAGCTTTTCTGGATGGTGCTGGTGTCGGGGCCGCTGCTGCTGCTGGTGTCACCGTTCTTCGGACCTTTGGTGCGCGATCTGCAGATGCTGCATCTCGTGGCGCTGGTGGGGCAGGCGGCGATCGTGGTGTCGGGGGTCTTCATCCTCTGGCTCTGGACGTTGAGCGTTTATCCGGCCGCGACGGTCGCCAGTTTCTCCTTCCTCACGCCGGTGTTCGGGGTGGCGCTGGGAATCGCGATCTACGGTGAGCCGCTGACCGGCCGCATCGCGCTGGCGGGGGCGCTCGTGGCGGGGGGAATCATCCTCATAAACCGGAAGGCGCGGGTGGTGGCGCCCGACTGACGGGACGGCTTACGGCGGGGGATGGAATACGGCGGATGCGTTAACCATGCCTGAGGGCGGAGAAATCCGGGTTCTGCCCCATCGATGCGACCGAAATACCCGCCGGGGTATCCACAGAATCTTAACTCCAACGCCCCGACTTTCGCGGTGGCACGGTCGCAACATTCAAGACCAAAGTTGGGGCGTTTTGCAAAAAAGCCCCGTTGCGCGAGCCTCTAATATGCGAGAGGTTGACGACGTGCCGCGACCACACACAAGATGTTGTGGAGACGGCGACACATATCAAACCGGCGCCTGAGCGGCGCGCTCCGCCCGCAAGGGGCGCAGTCGCGGCAATCGGGTCGGACAATGGCATGGCCCAGAGCCTGCCTGCAAAAAAGGACGGGGCCCATGAAGATCGAGCGCAAGTTCACCTCCGAAGACACCGGCGCCTACGGCGCGATGGCGTTCCGCACCGCGGTGTCGGAGATCCGCAATCCCGATGGCACGGTGGTGTTCCGCAACGACGCCGTGGAGGTTCCGGGCGGCTGGAGCCAGGTTGCCTCCGACGTGCTGGCGCAGAAATATTTCCGCAAGGCCGGCGTTCCGGCCCGTCTGCGCCGCGTGGCGGAGGAGGGGATGCCCGAGTTCCTCTGGCGCTCGGTTCCCGACGAGGCGGCACTGGCGGACCTGCTCGAGGAGGACCGCTTCGTCGGCGAGTCTTCCGCCCGGCAAGTGTTCGACCGGATGGCCGGGGCGTGGTGCTATTGGGGCTGGAAGGGGGGCTACTTTTCCTCCGAGGCCGACGCGCGCGCCTACCATGACGAGATGCGCTACATGCTGGCGGCCCAGATGGCGGCGCCGAACTCTCCGCAATGGTTCAACACCGGGCTCCATTGGGCCTACGGCATCGACGGACCGGGGCAGGGCCATTTCTATGTCGATCACGCGACCGGCAAGCTGACCCGCAGCACCAGCGCCTATGAGCATCCCCAGCCCCACGCCTGCTTCATCCAGTCCGTAAAGGACGATCTGGTGGGCGACGGCGGGATCATGGACCTCTGGGTGCGCGAGGCGCGGCTGTTCAAATATGGCTCCGGGACGGGCACCAACTTCTCCTCGCTGCGCGGCGAGGGGGAGAAGCTGTCGGGCGGCGGCAAGTCGTCTGGCCTGATGGGGTTCCTCAAGATCGGCGACCGGGCGGCCGGGGCGATCAAGTCCGGCGGCACCACGCGGCGCGCGGCCAAGATGGTGATCTGCGACATGGATCACCCCGACATCGAGGCGTTCATCAACTGGAAGGTCATCGAAGAGCAGAAGGTGGCGAGCCTCGTCGCCGGCTCCAAGATGCATGAGGCGCGGCTGAACGACATCTTCGCCGCAATCAAGGGCTTCGACGGCACGATTGAAGGCGCGACCGACGCCACGAAGAACGCGGGCCTGAAGGCCGCGATCCGCACCGCCAAGAAAGTCATGATCCCGGAGACCTACATCAACCGCGTGCTGCAATATGCGCGGCAGGGTTTCACCTCGATCGAGTTTCCGACCTACGACACCGATTGGGATTCGGAGGCCTATATTTCCGTCTCGGGCCAGAACTCCAACAACTCGGTGCGGGTGACGGATGCTTTCCTGAAAGCGGTGAAGGACGATGCCCCTTGGGCGCTGGTGCGGCGCACCGATGGCAAGGTCGCCAAGGAGATCAAGGCGCGCGATCTCTGGGATCAGGTCGGCCATGCGGCATGGGCCTGTGCGGACCCCGGCATCCAGTTCCACGATACCGTGAATGCGTGGCACACCTGCCCCGAGGATGGCGCAATCCGGGGGTCCAACCCCTGCTCGGAATACATGTTCCTCGACGATACCGCCTGCAACCTCGCCTCAATGAACCTGCTCACCTTCTTTGCCGACGGGCGGTTCGATGCGGCAGGCTACATGCACGCGACGCGGCTCTGGACCATGACGCTGGAAATCTCCGTGATGATGGCGCAGTTCCCGTCGAAGGAGATCGCGCGGCGTTCGTTCGATTTCCGCACGCTGGGGCTGGGATATGCCAACATCGGCGGGCTCCTGATGAACATGGGCCTCGGCTATGACAGCGCCGCGGGCCGGGCGCTGTGCGGCGCGCTGACAGCGCTGATGACGGGCGTGTCCTATGCCACCTCGGCCGAGATAGCTGGCGAACTCGGCGCCTTCGCGGGTTACGCCAAAAACCGCACACACATGCTGCGGGTGATCCGCAACCACCGGGCAGCGGCGCATGGCGGCAGCTATGAGGCGGTAAACGTGGCGCCGGTGGCGCTCGATCACGCGAACTGTCCCGACCAGGCGCTTGTTTCGCTTGCGAAATCCGCGTGGGATGAGGCGCTGGCGCTGGGCGAGGCACATGGCTACCGCAATGCGCAGACCACCGTGATCGCGCCGACCGGGACCATCGGCCTCGTGATGGACTGCGACACGACGGGGATCGAGCCGGACTTCGCGCTGGTGAAGTTCAAGAAGCTCGCGGGCGGCGGATATTTCAAGATCATCAACCAGTCCGTCCCCGCGGCACTCGCGACGCTGGGATATGCGCAGGCCCAGATCGCGGAGATGGTGGCCCATGCCGTCGGCCACGGCACGCTTGGCAACTGCCCCGGCATCAACCGCACGTCGCTGATCGGTCACGGCTTTGGTGCGGCGGAGATCGCGAAGGTGGAGGCGGCACTGCCGTCGGCCTTCGACATCCGCTTCGTTTTCAACCAGTGGACGCTGGGGGAGGCATTCTGCAAAGGCACGCTCGGCATCCCGGCGGACCGGCTTGGCGATCCGACGTTTGATCTGCTCCGCCATCTTGGTTTCACGCGGACGCAGATCGATGCGGCCAACGACCATGTCTGCGGAACGATGACGCTGGAAGGCGCGCCGTTCCTTAAGGACGCGCATCTCGGCGTCTTCGACTGCGCCAATGCCTGCGGCAAGACCGGCAAGCGCTATCTCTCGGTCGAAAGCCACATTCACATGATGGCAGCGGCGCAGAGCTTCATCTCCGGGGCCATTTCCAAGACGATCAACATGCCCAATTCCGCCACCATCGCGGAGACACTGGCGGCCTATGAACTGTCCCACAGCCTCGGCATCAAGGCGAATGCGCTCTACCGCGACGGCTCCAAACTGAGCCAGCCGCTGGCCGCTGCGCTGATCGAGGATGACGACGACGCCGCCGACATCATGGAAACCGGCACCGTGCACGAAAAGACCATCGTGATGGCCGAGAAGATCGTCGAGCGGATCATCGTGAAGGAGGTAGTCCGCTCCAACCGCGAGCGTCTGCCGGAGCGTCGGAAGGGCTACACCCAGAAGGCCATCGTGGGGGGGCACAAGGTCTATCTTCGCACCGGCGAATACAGCGACGGGACGCTGGGCGAGATCTTCATCGACATGCACAAGGAAGGTGCGGGGTTCCGCGCGATGATGAACAACTTCGCCATCGCGATCTCGGTCGGCCTGCAATACGGCGTCCCGCTGGAGGAATTCGTGGAGGCATTCACCTTTACCAAGTTCGAACCGGCGGGTGGCGTTCAGGGCAACGACAGCATCAAGAACGCGACCTCGATCCTCGACTACATCTTCCGCGAGCTTGCGGTGAGCTATCTCGACCGCACCGATCTTGCCCATGTCAAACCGCAGGGTGCCACGTTCGACGACATCGGCGGGGGCGAGAGCGAGGGCAAGCGCGCGATGGCGGACCTGTCCGATCCCAGCACCTCGCGCGGGCTGGAGGTGCTGAGGCAGATCTCCTCCACCGGCTATCTTCGGAAACGCCTGCCCGCAGAGCTGTCGCATCTGCAAGGCGGGCTGGCCGGGACCGAGACGATGGCCGCCCTCACCACCCTGATGGCGGGAAGCGCGGCATCCACCGCGATCACGAGCGGTACGGTCGCACTCGACGCGCGGTCCAAGGCGCGGATGCAGGGCTATGAGGGCGAAGCGTGCGGCGAGTGCGGCAACTACACGCTGGTGCGCAACGGCACCTGCATGAAGTGCAACACCTGTGGTGGCACCAGCGGGTGTAGCTGAGCCCGGGCGGGGGCTGCTGTCGTAGAAGGCGGCAATTATCTGCCAAATCATGTAAATTGTCGTCCACCTATCGGTCTCATTCTGCCATTGGACCTTAAGTCGTTAAAGTAAATGAAGATCGGTTGCGACGCAGCGAGAAAGCTGCGCAACAACTCTTTTTTTGAACACCGGAGGGCCAGCCGCGCCAAAAAACATGCGAATGCTGCGTAGGTCGTACATGAATTTATAGACACAGGCGCCTGAAATGAGATGGAGACAAAAATCGGATGTCTAATTTAAAACCGACTCGTCCAATGTACGGAGAAATCCGATGGTCATCGTACCGTGAGTACTGTTCTTCCAGCGGCGGCTCTGTTGCACAAATCCCGTGAGGGATTCATCTTGTGAATCCATCGTGGTAGCTGGACGACATGAGCAGACCCACATCCCCAACCTACAAGACCAGGAACTGGTCGGCCTGCAATGAATCGCTCAAGCGCCGTGGCTC
>JBBSVE010000091.1:0-12793 GCA_038233815.1 Rhodobacterales bacterium | reverse complement strand
GCATGGCGCGGGACTTCGACCGATCGGTCGCGAAAGTCCAGGTCCGCATCGCCATCATGAACGGCTACACCGCCCTTGGCATCCCTGTCACAGAAGCCGTGGGATAAACCCATCCGGGGAAAGGGGAACCTCGGGTATCACAAGCTTTGTGCAACAGAGCCCGACTTTGCCCTCAGGCGATGTCGTCATTCTCGACAACCTGCCCAGTCACAAGAGCTCCGGTGCAGCCCGCGCTTTGCGCGACGTCGGTGCTTGGTTCTTGTACTCGCCTCCCTACAGCCCTGACCTCGATCCAAGCGAGATGGCTTTCTCAAAGCTGAACGCCCTGATCCGAAAGTAAGCGGCCCGAACATATGAACAGCCTTGGCAGACTGTTGGCCATGTCTGACCTGTTCAGCGACGAGGAATGCTCCAACTTCTTCAAAGCTGCAGGATATGATACCAATTAAACGCGCCACGCTCTAACGGGGCAAGCAGCTTCCAATGCCCCGCGGAACGGAAAGCGTTCTTATCCGTTGTCATCGTTTGGTGCTCCGGGCGCGGTAATTCGAACGCCCTGCTGATATCGTTATCTGTTAAAATGGAGAGCGTTCAATGGGTTCCGTCTTTTCGCTGCGGCAACGGGCCGCGTTCCTGCTGCTTGTCGCCTCGGCTGTCGGCTGCGCACTTGCAGTCTTCGCGTATGTCACACCGCTGACGGGTGTGAACGGATCGCTTGGCGCCCTCATCGTGATCGGAGCATGCGTGGCGCTTGCGATCGGAGCATTCGGCCTGGCATTTGTCGAGCATGGGGTGTGGCACATCCTCCTTTGGGTGCTTTTGCTTTTCGGGCTGATCGGGACGGCGGTCGCGGGACTTTTTCTTCACCGATGGTGGATCGCTGTGGCTCTTGGGGTCGGGCTGATCGGGCTCGTCATTGATCTGACCCTGTTCCGGCGGCCTGCGCGCAATCGTCGAGAGGAGCGATCGGCATGACACGTCACATTGCGACGCTCTGTCTGTGTGCCGGACTTCTGTCAGGGTCGGCGGGCCTTTCGCAAACGCCGGACCCTCTCGTGCCGAAGACGGCCACTTGGGATTCCTTTCACGGCCAGCTCAACGCGCAGAAATACAGCCCGCTCGACCAGATCACGGCGGACAATGTCGGCACGCTCACGAAGGCGTGGGACGTCCATACCGGCGACATGTCGGACGGGACGGGCGACCTGCCCGCCACGGTCTGGTCCGCAACGCCGATCTTCGCCAACGAGACGCTCTATATCGGGACGCCGTTCTATCGAATTCTGGCACTCGACCCCGCCACGGGGGCGGAGCGCTGGAGCTTCGACACAAAGTCGACTCTCAAGGCACTGACTCAACCCGCCTTGAAGAACAGAGGAGTCGCCTACTGGCAGGCCAAGGATCCCGTGGCCGGAGAAGCGTGCCAGAAGATCGTCTATATCGGCACGATGGACGCGCAGCTTTTTGCGGTGGATGCAGACAACGGAAAGCCCTGCACAGGTTTCGGCACGGACGGCATTCTCGACGTCAACCAATGGAACAAGACGAACGACAAGTGGCCGCTGTCGCTCCTCCAGCCGCCGACCGTGGTGGGCGACCATCTGATCCTCGGATGGGCCGGGGATGACTGGACGTTCGAGCAAGCGCCCCCCGGCACCGTCTTTTCGCTCAACGCGCGCACCGGCGCTCTGGAATGGACGTTCGACACGCTGCCTGCGTCGATGCGCAAGACCAGCGGCACGGCGAATGTCTGGACCCAGATGTCGGCCGATGCCGGTCTGGGACTGGTCTATCTGCCCGTGTCATCGCCCTCGCCGAACTTCTGGGGCGGCAACCGGACAGAGGAGGCGCCCTACGCCACCTCGACGACGGCGCTGGATATCGAGACCGGCAAGGTCGTCTGGTCGCGCCAGTGGGTGCATCACGACATCTGGGACTATGACATCAATTCCGCGCCGACGCTGATCGACATCACGGTGGACGGAAAGGCGATCCCGGCCCTGATTCAGGCCACCAAGCAGGGCTTCCTGTTCGTCGTGAACCGCAAGACCGGCGCGGACGTCTGGCCGATCGAGGAACGTCCCGTTCCCGGCGGCGACGGCACGGTCCAGGGCGAGGTCTATGCCAAGACGCAACCCTTCCCGACAAAGCCCGCGCCGCTGCTCGACCAATCCGTGAAGCCCAAGGTCTGGGCCATCGCGGATGCGGTTGGCTTCGGCTCCTGCTCCCGGCTCTGGTCGAAGCTGCGTTATGAGGGCATGTATACGCCGCCCACCACGGCGGGAGAGGGAGCCATGGCCTATCCCGACAGCGCGGGTGCGGTGCAATGGGGCGGGGTTGCGTTCGATCCCGTCAGCCAGACGGCCGTCGTCAACACCTCGCACATCGTGCAGTACGTGAAGCTCTACGACCGGAAGGCCTACGAGAGCGCGAACAACGGATCGGGCAACGAGAGTGGGTTCTCGCCCCAGACGGGTGCGCCCTACGGGATGCGGCTGGAGGTCGCGCGCAACTGGCTCGGGATGCCGTGCTGGGAGGCGCCCTACGGCGAGCTTGTGGCGCTCGACATGCATACCGGCGACGTGAAATGGCGCGTGCCGGTCGGCGCGTCGCAGCAATATGGCTTCTTCATGCCCGAAAGCTGGGGCTCACCCACCATCGGCGGCCCTGCGGTGACGGCCGGCGGCGTGGTCTTCATCGGCGCGTCGATGGACGCCAAGCTGCGCGCCTATGCGCTGGCTTCGGGCAAGGAGCTCTGGGAAGATCAGGCCATGGCCCCGGCTGTCGCCAACCCAGCGGTCTACGCCTACAAGGGGCGCGAATACGTCGCCTTCGTGGCGGGTGGCAACACCATCCTCAAGGATCAGGTCGGCGATCAGGTGGTCGCCTATAGATTGCCGCAATGAACACGCTACCGGCCTCAACCATGGGACGGCGTCCGTCGCCCCATGGGCATTACGGCCCGCCGTCCACCCGATCGCCCAGAATGTCCTCGACATAAAGCATCCGTACCAGAACGATCCCGACGAGCATCAGCGGCGTCGCGAGCAGCGCGCCCAGAAGACCGAACAGGCCGCCCAGGGCGACCACCGCCAGGATCGTCAGGACCGGGGGCAGCGAGGTCGCCCGCTTCTGGATCAGAGGCATCAGGATATTACCCTCGATCTGCTGGACCAGAAGGAACAACCCGGCGGTATAGAGCGCATCCGTCGGGCTTTGCGAAAACGCGATCAGCGTTGCCGGAATGCCGCTGAGAAAGGGGCCCACATAGGGGATGAAGTTCGTCAGCCCCGCGATCAGTCCGAGGGCCACCGGAACCGGAACGCCGATCAGCCACAACCCCAGTCCGGTCAGCAGACCGACCGCGATCATGTCGACGGACTGACCGAGCAGCCAGCGCCAGAGCCCGTCGGCGATCGTGTCCAGAACCGCCCGCGCACGCGGGCGCGCGGTCTTCGGCACGAGGTGGAGAAAGCCCGTGCGATAGAGGCCGGGATTGACAGACAGAAAGATCGCGATGGTCAGCACGACCACGAGGTTCACGATCAGCGAAAGTCCTGTGGACACCGTGCCGCCCATCATGCCCATGACATTCAACCCTTTGGGTTGCCCACCGGCGAACAGGGTATCGAGAAGATAGCCACCCCATTTGGTGTCAGCGACGAAGGCGCGAAGGGTCTGGATCGCGCCGGGCAGACTCTGGACAACCTCCGTCAGTTCCGACGTGACGCGGGGACCCGCCAGGATGCCGAAGATCGCTGCTAGGAGCACAAAGCCGACAAGGACGAGGGCGAGGGAAGCGCCCACGGGAAGCGGAAGATAGCGCGTCAGCAACTGCGCCAGGTGCCGCAACAGGACTGCGAGCAGCAGACCCGCAAATGTCAGCAGCAGAACGGTAGAGAACTGGCGCGCGGCAATAACCAGTCCGATCACCAGCAGGATCGCCATCGCCGTCGTGAAAGCAGACCTGTTCATGGACGACTCCCTTCCATGCGCCTCCTATCCTCGAAGCGAGACCGATTGCCAGACCCGAAGCCTTCGATCCGTGCCATCACGGGCGACAGCGCACCGGACGACACACGGGGCAACCGTATCGAGTTCAGGCCGGGAGGGTATCCACCTGACGCGTTACGCAACCGTCACGAAAATATTCAGAACCGCACCCGGAAGCCGCCGAGTATGGATGTCGCGTCTTTCAACGCAACAGGCCCGTCGGTCTGGAAGCGACGCACGCCCGCAAACACCTCTACCGCGGTGCTGTCGATCACCTGCACGGCCTCGATCCCCACCGCACGGGCATGCTTCATCCCCGTCGCGGTCTCGGCACCGGAATAGAGGTCTGCCGAAAATGCAGTCTCGCCCAGAGGCACGAGGCGGCCACGCCAGCCGATCCTGACATAGCCATAGCCGCCGTCCGCACCTGTCTCTGCATCGCGCACACCACCGGCGATGGTCGCGTTCCACCCGGTCTCAAGCAGCACGGACACAGATCCCGACACAATGTCCCTGTGTGGAGCGCCATCGTTGCGCAAATACCCGATCCCTGCCTGCACTTCGCAAATGGCGCGATTGCCAAACGGCGACGTTCCGTCGGGTGACTGGTAGCGCAGCGCACTGTCGGTCGAGGGTGATACCGATCCGTTGCCAAGCGTCTCGCCTGCCGAGCGGGACCCCGACAGCGTGAAGCCCGCGAAGGACGGCGTGTCATAGCGCACCCGCACCGCCCTGCCGCCATCCAGAGAGGGCATGACGCCGGCGACCGTCAGCGGCGACGGATCCCCTTCGCGGCATCGCGCAGCACGAACGCCCCGCCATGATCGCCGATGGTGTTGTGGCCGGCCAGCGCGGTCCCGGAAAGATCGCTCTGGGTGATCGAATCTCCCGCGAGATGCCCCTGTCCAAGAGACAGCTTGCCGAGCCGGTTGTGGAACAGCGTGATCTCAAGCTGGCGGGTGTCAAATCCCGGCGGCGAGACGAACGCATTGTCCTGCGTCATCAGAGATCCGGCCTCGTAGGGATAATTCGTCTCATAAACGAAACCGAGCGACAGCGCATCGGTGGCCTTCCACGAGGCGGTGATGTTGATCAGTGTCGGAGCAGCACCATTGTCGCCATACCGCAGATAGGGAGATGCGCCATCGTCGAAGCCGAGGATCACATTGGAGATCTGGCCCGTCAGAGAGAAGGTCAAAGGCCCCTCCGAGCGGGTGAGATCCGCAATGCGCCCGGTCTTGACGTTGCCGGTCAGCCCGGGGTTGCCGCTCGAACCGGACTCCGTCAAGTCCTGGCTTCAGACCGGTGCCAGGGCAAGACCCGCGAACGCAAGCCCGAAGCCGCTCCGGACGATGGCTCGATGGCCGCGTCGCTGCATGGTCCTTGCCTCCGGTCCCACTACTCAACCGCCCCTACGTCACGCGTGCCGCGCGCCACTGCGACCCCAGAGCCGGACGGCCACCCAGATCAGGACGATCAGGACAAGCGCCGCGATCACGAGGCCTGCAATGGCAAGCCAAGTCGCGTTCCGGATCAGCCACGGCGTGTCGAGACTGCCCTTGAGCAGCGTCGAGACCTGTGCCGGCTCGATTGCCTGCGACACCCCCCCGAACGTCGCACGCACATGGTTGGCGAGTGCTGCGATCTGCGCGTCGTTCAGGCTGGCGCGGAATCCCGGCATCAGAACGGTTGTGCCGTTGACGGTGCGGTTCACCCCGGCCGCGATGACCTGAACCAGCGTCGATCCTTGCGGCGCCGTCACCGACCCGATCTGGCGAAGCGAGGGATGGGCGAGGGTCCTCGATCCCCGCCCGTCGATCCCGTGGCAGGAGGCGCAGGCGCTCTGGTAGAGTTGGCCGCCGTCCAGCGTGTCGTGGCTCACCATTTCCTGCCAGCCTCCCGAAGGCTGAAGTCCGGCGTCCGGCATGGCCGCTTGGGCCTCCGCCGCGGTCGACGCAGACGCTCCGGGCACCTTGGACGCGACTGCGGGCACCGCGCGCAGATAGGCCACGATGGCGCCGATATCGTCGTCGGGCAAATGACTGAGGCTGCGTGAGACGACGGTGCCCATCTCTCCCGCCGCGACGGCCCTCTCCGTGTGGCCGGTGCGCAGGAACGTGGCCAGCGTCTTGTCGCTCCAGCCGCCAATGCCGCCTTCGCCCGGCGTGATGTTTGGCGCCCACCAGCCATCCACCATGCCACCGCCGAGATGCCGGCCGGACAACGGCTCCATGAGCGATCCGCGTGGCGTGTGGCAGGCTGTGCAATGGCCCAGCGACTCCACCAGCACGCGCCCCCGCATCGCGCGATCGTCCGTCACGGGAACCGCGCCGACGGCCTTGCCTTCGTCCAGAAAGAGCATGTTCCACCCGATCATGGCCGGACGCATGAACGGGAACGGCAGCGTCGTCTCCTGCGGCACATTGCGGACCGGATCCACGCCGAGCATCAGGTAGGAATAGAGCGCCGCGATCTGCCCGTCGTCGAGGCCCGTATAGGACGTGTAGGGCATCGCGGGGTAGATGTGGCCCGTCGGCGACTTGCCCTTGCGCAGCACGTAGGAGAACTGCGCGAGCGTCCAGGCCCCGATCCCGGTTTCCGTGTCCGGCGTGATGTTGCTGGCGTAGATGTCGCCGATCGGGCTCGCGACGGGATCGCCGCCGGCAAGCGAGGTCCCGTGACAGCCTGCGCAATCGCCGGCCATGGCCACATGTTGCCCCTCCTCAACGAGGGCGGGATCGGCATCTGTGGGCTGTGCCATGGCCGCACCGGTGCAATTGGTGGCCAGCAGCATGGCAATGAGCACTGCGCGCATGTCAGATCGTCCCTGCAATATAGCGACCCGCCCGCATCGCCAGCGCCATGCCGGTCAACGTCGGGTTGACCCCGGCCGCAGTCGGCATGACGCCGGTTGTCACAAGGAAGAGGTTCTCGTGGTCGAAACAACGCAGATCCCGATCGACGATCGAATCCGAAGCATCCCCCCCCATTCGGACGGTGCCCATGATGTGATGCTGGCAGATGAACGTCGTTGGCGGCGTGACGCGGGTGCCGCCCGTCGCACGGAGAAAATTTGAATAATCATCCATGAGCCGTGTCAGATTGGCCTTCGAATAGTCTGAAATCTTGTAGTGAATGGAGATTCCAGGCTGGTTGAGTGCATCGCGAAAGCTGGCATTCACTTCGATACGGTTCTCCGGTTCTGGCATATCTTCCGTCAGGGCCTCGATCGTGAAGGCACGCGAAGCCTTGTCGCGGATGTCATCGTCGAGCGCCTGGCCGAGCTTGCCATCCTTTAGCGCCGACTTGGCAAAGCCAAGTGATTGCGTCCCGTTCAGCAGGTCGTAACGTGTGGAGGGCACGTGCGTCCGGTCGGGCTGGTTGCGCCGCTGCATGATGGCGCCGTGAATGTTCTGCCCCCTGCCAACCCAGTAGGGCTTCTCTGACAACCACGTCATGTCGATTGTCGGATGTATCATCAGGTGACGGCCCAACATGCCCGAGCTGTCGGCCATTGCGTTCATCATCAGCAATTTCGGCGTTTCAAACCCATGTGCGGCAAGAACGAACGCCTTGGCCGTCAGCGTCGTGCGCACGCCGTCGGGCGAGAGGTAGGAGATCGCGGTAACCCGTCTGCGGTCCCCCGTCTCGATCCGGTCCACGACCGCATTCGTGCGCACGTCGACGCCGAGGCTGCGGATCTTCTGCACTACATGATACCCCGAGTGCTTTGCGCCGATCGGACAGTTCCAGTTGCAGATGTTGTTGCCGATGCAGGCCGGCCGACCGTCGTAGGGCACACTGAGCCGGGACGAAGGCGCAATGTCCACCCGGTAGCCCAACGGCGCGAGCTGCATCTGCAACTGCTGCACCGCATAGGGTTTGCCTTCGGGAGGCGTCGGGAAAGGGCGCGAACGCGGCGGGTAGGTCTCACCCCGGCCCTCGCCGGATTCATCGAAACCGGGCACCCCGTTGACGCCGATCTCATACTCAGCGGCAGTGTACCACGGCTCCAGCTCGTCGTATCCGAAGGGCCAATCCCGCGCGATCCCATAGCTCGAGCGAAGCGTCATATCGTCGGGAATCAGCCGCCATGTCGCCGCCGTCCAGTGCCGCGAGGTGCCGCCGAGCGTGCGCAGCGTGCCGGGAAACACATCCAGCCCGTCAAGATGCGTATCGGCATAGCCGGGGCTCCAGCTTCCGGGCGCGTAGGGCACGTCGCCGAAGGGGGCGGAAAAATTGGATTTTCGCGGACTGGCGCGATAGTTCTCGGTGATCTTCCAATCGGGCGTTTCCGGGCCCGCCTCCAGCACGATGACGCTGCGGCCGGCCAGCGCCAGCTCCTGTGCCGCGAGACAGCCAAGCGAGCCGGAGCCTATCACGATCACGTCGGCATCGTATTCGGCCATTACTGCCCCTCCCCCTGCCCGCCCGCGTTCGACGAGCCGTCGGGCGCGGTGCCCCGCCTGGAAGCCCCGCCGGTCCCGTCATCCTTGCCCTTGCCGTCGCCGGACGCATAAGCGCGCCACCCCGGGTCGGGTGGTGAAATCTCGTAAGTCTCGCGCGGCTGAAACGCCCATGACCGGATATCCGCAGGCAGGTCCGAGTCGTCCACGCCCTCGGGCGCGGCCACCCACCAGCCGGCGGCGCCCGGCGGGTAGGTCAGAAACGGCACGTTGTCGCCGACCTTCTCGTAGCCCTGTGCCTCGAGAAACGTCGCAAATTCCGCATCGTCGTCCAGGATGAGCCCTGAGGGGTCGCCGACATATCCCAGATACCACGGCTTCGCGATATCCAGGGCGAAGCGCGCCTGATCCTCGTCCAGGCCCGACAGCATCGCATCGCGGTCCGCGCCTCCTGCTTGCAACGCGGTTTCGAGCTTGGCGAGTTTGTTCCCAAACCCATCCGTTCGCGCGGCGAGCAGTCCCTCGATGCGTGCTGCTACTTCCGGCGTAAGGCTGTCGTTGCCGGCAATGATTCGGCTCACCCTCAGAAATGTATCGTCCGCCGGTTGCGCCCGGATCGGCGAGACGCCAAAGCCGAGGACGGCCGGTGCGATAGCCGCAAGGCCCAGCAAAATGTGGCGCCGCGTAGGCGTGTCAGGAACGGGTGGATGATGGCCGGTGGCGTCGCGGGTCATCAGATCGACTCCCTGTTGCCGTAGAACTCGTGATCCTCGTTGTAGCCGCCCTGTCCTGCGCCGATGTCGCGATACTCCCGCACGAACTCGATCGCGCGGATCCACTTGACCATCTTGAAACCCAGCTCGTTCTCGACCCGCAGGCGAAGGGGCGCGCCGTGCAGCATGGGCAGAGCGGCGCCGTTCATCTCGTAAGCGAGGAGTGTCAGGCTGTGAGACATGTTGGCGAGGTTGTGCGCGTCATAATAGATACCGCCTTCTCCGCCTTCGGAATAGGCGTAGAAAATGGCGTACCGGGCTTCCGGCTTCGGCTTCACGAGTTCAACGATGTGACGCATCGGCACGCCGCCCCATTTTGCCACGCCGGACCAACCCTGGATGCAGAAATGTTCGGTGATCTGCTCCTGCTTCGGCATCGCCTTGAGATCGGCGAGGGAGAAGTCCTGCGGATGTTCCACCAGACCGGTAATGGTCAGGCGGTAATCGACAAACCCGGCCTCCCGCAGTGCCTTGTATGCATCGGAGTCGGGCTCGCGCCCGTTGGGCCACAAGCGCGGGGAGATCGCGGATTCGGGATACTGGACGATCGGATTCCAGGCCTCGGCCACATGCTTCAGCGGTCCGACGATATGTTTGCCGACAGTCTGCACGAGCCGCGCATGCCGCATGGTGAAGGGCGTGGCATAAAGCCACGAGAAGATCACGATTGCGGCAACCGGCAGAAAAATGAGCACCCCGATCCAGGACGTGGCGTGGTTCACCCCCGCGAACATCTCGTTGAGGTTTTCCCGCGCGCCGGTGATGAAGACGAGCGTGACGTGGATCAGGATGAAGAAGAGGAACCAGAGCAATCCGAAAAAGTGCAGCGAGCGGGCGATCTGGCGGTTGATCGGCCGACCCACGATCCCGAACTTGTTGGCGATGGCCGGGCCCTGCAAAAGCCCCGAAAGGATTTGCAACGGCGCCACAATGAAGACGGTGAAAAAATAGGTCAGTTGCTGCAGGCCGTTATAGCGCGTCCACGTCTGCTCATGCGGGAAGTTCAGCGACAGATACTGGATCGCGACCGAGAATGCGCTCGGGAAGACCTCCCAGTGGGTCGGGACAAGACGACGCCACTGATCGGTGGCAAAAAGCAGGATATAGAACGCCACTCCCGTCAGCACCCAGGCCGTATTGACCGAAAAATGCCACCAGCGCGCCGGTCCCACCGAATGGCGCAATCCGGGAATTCCGAGCCAGCCGGGAATGGTCACGGCATCATCCTTCGAGGTCCAGACCCTGTCCTCGGGCACGTTGTGTGTGAAGCGGAACCAGTCCGTGCCGGGCGTGCAATCACGCGACCAGTAGAGCCGCGATGGTCGGCTAGGATCTGAATACCGGACCGGATGATGAAGAACATGAAAAACAGATTGAGGACATGCAGCACCCGCAGCCAGAGTGGGAAGCCGCTTTGGACCTCGGCATGGGACGGAATGCCCGGATAACGCACGAGGAACTGCTGGAACCAGGCGCCGTCGTAGAACGGGCGTGCGACGGTGACTCCGGCAACGAGCAGGAGAAATACGATCGGCACGGCCCACAGCACGTTGACGAAACGACGGCCGATCCGGACGCGCGGAACTTTCGCTCGTTGCGGAGGCATCCAGTTCGAAGGGTCGATGTGATCTTCCGCGGGGCTCACCAGCACCCTGAGCGGTGAGCCGGTGTCGGATGCGGCGCTCTTCTTCATAAAGGATCTCCCTTCACGAAGGATTTCCGGCAAGTAGCCTTGGTATGGCCTCATTCAAGCAAGGCGCCGACGGGCGATCTTTGTCAAAGCTTCAGGACGCCATCGGCCAATTTCAGCCCAACGTTGCAAGTTAGCAGGGAGAAAGCCGAGATCCCCGACGGACGGTCGCCCCCGGGCTTCGTCCTGATAGACTTTGTTTCAGCTGCTCAGCGCTATAGCGATGAGGAAAAGAAACAGATATTGACTGGGCCGTACTACAGCGGAGCAAGCCTGCGGTGAGGTCCGTCCGCTCTGATCGAGCAAATGGATGTCAGGCATTGCCTTGTGGCGTGCGCTTCAGGTTTCTCACCGATCGAGATCTTTGACACCGATGAGGTTGGTCGTCGTCGTCACTAATCGGACGAGGACAAGGTGCGGATCGTTGAAGAATGTCTGAGCGGCTACCGTCAGGGCTCGGCGACGGCGCGCCAGTATGGCATTGCGCGTTCGCTCGTTTCGATCTGGCGGCGTGAGTATCGCAGTGGGACGCTTGGTGTGCCGGATGCTGGCGGCGGTTTCGTGCCGCTGCCGATGGAGGGCGCCATGCCTGCGTCAACGGAGCAGCCCTTGCGGGAGGTCGACGATGCCCGGATCGACATCACGCTGACGAACGGGCGTCGCATGGCGATCCCTGTTGCGCTGTGCCCTCGCATCTGGCGGCGTCAGTCGCCGGGGTGCGCGTCTGGATTGCGGGCGGCGTGACGGATATGCGTTGCGGGATGAACAGCTTGGCGCAATTGGTCCAGAAAGGGTTTGGGCGCGATCCCCACGGCGGCGAGATCTTCTGCTTCCGGGGGTGAGACATCGCCGCGCCATCGGTTCGAGCAAGATGGCGAACGGGGCGACTTTATCAAGGTTCTGTGGCAAGATGGGATCGGCATGTCGCTCTATCTGAAGCGTTTGGAAGCGGGGAAGTTCATCTGGCCGGTGAGCCCGACTGGCGCGGCCGTTCCCGTTTCGACGGCCCAGCTCGGGTATCTGCTCGAAGGGATCGATTGGCGCAATCCACGCTGGATTCAGCGGCCTGCCTCGGCGGTTTGCTGGACGAAATGCCCATGTTTTACTGCACTATTCTGGGGTTTTGTGCCAGGTCATCGGCATGCCTTAGACCGCATTGGAGATCACTGGTCTGCGCGCCGCTCTCGCCGCGGCAGATGCGTGCGTCTGCTGCAGAGGAAGAACTGACGCAGAACCGCGCCATTGTTTCAGCGTCCGAGGACATGATCCGGCATCTTCGGCTTCAAATCCCCAGGCTCCGCCGGGAGCAGGATCGCCATGGCGCCGAACGCCATGCGCGGCTGATCGAACAGCTGGAGATGCAGATCGAGGACATCGAGACCGAGATTGCCGATGACCGGGCCAAAGCCGAGACAACGGCCCCCAGGTATTCAGTCCCGGCATCTGGTGGATCCCGGCATCTGGTGGATCGGATTTAGGATGAATTTGTCCGGCTCGGATGTCCAGATCTTGCAGATGTATTCGTAGGGCGTGGGGCCGCCGAGGGTCTTGAGCCTTCGCGCGTAGTTGTAGGCTGCCATGAAGTCCGCCGGGTGGGTGCGGAGCCGGTCGTGGCCCTTGTAGTGGAAGCGGTTGACGGTCGGCCGTCGGCGATCCCCCGGATCGGCTCTGGGCCTCACCGTCCTTGATCGTGCGGTTCCATTGCCCCCTTCTCGGCGTGCAATCACGCCTGTCAGGCAGCGGGCAACGGTTTGCCTGCAAACCCCGTGAGAGGGATCCGCTCGATCTGCCCGTCGCTCGGGAAAACGATTCCCCCCGGATCGTTTTCCGATCCTCGCAACTCCAAGGATGGTTGGGTTTGGTCAGGCGGTGCCCGATGCCGTTGGCCTCGCAGATCGTGTCAAAGCGCATTGGCCTTCAATGGACGGGGT
>JBBSVE010000090.1:0-13139 GCA_038233815.1 Rhodobacterales bacterium | reverse complement strand
TGGTCAGCCGCAGTGCGGTGGCGGGATCCGCCCCGCCGAGAACCGCCAGACGCGCGGTCCATGAAGACGGCGCACACCGCTCCAGATGCACCAGCACCGACACCGCGCGGGGGTCCGCGCCGGGCAGCACCCGCCCGAGGATGCCCGCCTGCGCCATTGCGCCCAGCGACGGTGCGGGATCGGGGGCGGCGAGTAGCTTGCGCATCTCCTGTCCGACCCGCTCCCGCGACAGCCCGTCCAGGCCCCCGGCCTGCGAACCGCAGGCAGATAGCGCGTCGGGATCGGGCCCCTGTGCCGGATCGCCATACCATGCGAGGAACCGAAAGAACCGCAGGATGCGGAGGGTATCCTCCCGGATGCGGGCCACGGGCGCCCCCACGAACCGCACCTGCCGGGAGAGGAGATCGGGCAGCCCGCCGAGGGGGTCGATCACGGCGCCCCCGGCATCGGCATAGAGCGCGTTCATGGTGAAATCGCGGCGACTCGCATCCTCGGCGATGCTGTCCGAAAAGGCGACCTCTGCATGGCGCCCGTCGGTCGTGACGTCCCGGCGAAAGGTGGTGACCTCGTGCGGGACGCCGTCCGCCACTACCGTCACGGTGCCATGCGCGATCCCGGTGGGCACGGCGGCGTAGCCCGCCTGCGTCGCCAGCCGCGTCACCTCATCGGGAAGCGCGTCCGTCGCGATATCCACGTCGAGAACCGCGCGCCCGAGGATCGCATCGCGCACGCAACCGCCGACGAAGAGCGCGCGGTGGCCGCCCGTTACCAGCGCCGCCATTACGCCTTGCGTCTGCGGGCGCGACAGCCAGTCGCCCGCTATCCGCACGATGCGACCCGGTCGGCCAGTCCCCGCAGGATGCGCGCGGTCGCCCCCCAGATGTAGTGCGGGCCATAGGGCACTGTGTAGAACCGGCGCACGGCCCCGCGCCAGTCGCGCTCCTCGACCCGGTAGTTGGCCGGTGAGAGCACGTGGGACAGCGGGACAGAGAACACCTCCTCGACCTCGCCCACTTCGGGGCGCGGGGTGAACGCGCCCTCGATGAGCCCCACTATCGGCACGATGGTGAAGTTCGTCACCGTCCGGTGCGCGGAAAGGCGGCCCACGACCCGCACCGCGCCGGGGGGGAGGCCCACCTCCTCCCACGCCTCCCGCAGGGCGGCGGCTTCGGGTCCGGCGTCCATCGGCTCGATCTTGCCGCCGGGCAAGGCAATCTGGCCCGGATGATGCTTGAGGTGCGAGGCCCGCTTGGTCAGCAAGATGCGCGCCCCGCCCGGATGGTCCTGCACCGCAATCAGCACCGCCGCCGCACGCCCGTCCGCACCCGAAGGTGCGGCGCGGTCGTCGAGGTCGAAGTCCGAGGTCGCGGCCTCCTCCCGCGCCAGCGCGCCCCGCAGGGCGTCAGGCGTCATGGCCCACGACATCGGCGCCGAGCGTCGCGGGATCAAGCTCGTAATGCGCGCCGCAAAACTGGCAGTCGGCGGTCAGTATCCCCGCATCGGTCGTCATTTCGGCAATGTCGTCCGCGCCGTAGATCGACAGAGAGTTGCGCACCCGGTCCTCGGAACACGAACAGCCGAAGCGGACCGGCTGCGGGTCGAAGACGCGCGGGCCTTCTTCGTGGAACAGGCGGACAAGCAGATCGGTGGGGCCGACCTGCGGCCCGATCAGCTCCATCTCTTCCACCGTGTCGAGCAGGAGGTTGGCGCGGTGCCAGTCCTCGCCCGCTTCACCGTCGAGGATATCGGCATGGGTCAGAAGGCCGCCCTCGCCGGACCCGCCGTCGGACGCCATGCCGGTCTTGGGCATGTGCTGCAGCATCACACCGCCTGCCCGCCATGTCGGCGACGCACCGGGCAGCGTGCTCTGACCGAAGCTGGTCTGGAAACGTGTCGGAAGCTGCTCGGACTGCGCGAAATAGGTTTCGGCGCAGCTGGAGAGCGAACCGCCAGTCAGCGGCGTGATCCCCTGATAGGGCACCATATCGGCGCCCTGGTCGATCATGATCGCGAAATAGCCCGACCCGATCAAAGCGAACGGATCCGCCGCGGGATCGAGATCGTCGTCGAAGCTCGCCCACGCCCGGATGCGCGCAGGCTCGCCGTCCGCGGACGGGCTGAAATAGTCGGTGGCGATCATTCTGACCGGACCGTCGCCGCGAACCTGCAACGACAGCTTCCAGCGCAGCTTGATGGTCTGGCCGATCATCGCGGTGAGCAAGGTCGCTTCGGCCACCAGCGCCTCCACCGGGGTGGGGTAGTCATGCTGGCCGAGGATCTGGTCCAGCGTCCCGTCGAGCCGGGCGACCCGGCCCCGGATATCGGGCCGGTCGAGCTGGAAGGGCAGGACGGTATCGTCCCAGACGAGATTGGTTCCGAAGGTCATGGGTTTCCCTGAAGCGGCGGCTTTGGCATACCGCAGCAATATAGGCAGGACAACCAGAGCACCAAGGGGCGCACCATGATCCGACGGTTCGGGCAGCCGCCGCGCGGGGACCAGCACTACCGCAGGCGACCCGGGGTCTATGCGATCCTGCTTCGCGGGGACCGGATCCTGCTGACCCACCAGTCAGAACCTTCGCCGGAATATCAGCTACCGGGCGGCGGCGTCGATCGGGGCGAGCATCCGGCCGCCGCCCTCGCCCGCGAGGTGCGCGAGGAAACGGGCTGGCACATCGGGCCGCCGCGCCGGGTGGGCACGTTCCGACGCTTCACCTACATGCCGGAATACGATCTCTGGGCCGAGAAGGTCTGCACCGTCTATCTCGCGCGGCCCACGCTGCGGTTGTCTGCACCGACCGAGGCGGGTCACCGCGCGGTCTGGATGCCCGCCGGGTCGGCAACCGCCCTGTTGGCCAATCCGGGAGACCGGTCGATGCTGCACCACGTCCTTGCTGGCCGGGCGCACGCCTATCCCTTGTAGCGAAAGAGCGTGCCCGATACGTCGTCGGGGAAATCCTCGCCGCCGAAATGTTCCGCCAGATCCCATACGAGGGCCTCGAGGAGATCCGCGTTCGGCATGGCCGCGTTAGCGCGCAGGATCCGGGTCAGGCCTTCCTCGCCCAACTCCTCCCCCCCCGGCGCGGGGCATTCGGTGACGCCGTCAGAGACGAGGAAGAGACGGTCGCCGGGTCCGAGCCGGGTCTCGATCCGTTCATATTCCGCGTCCGCGATCAGACCGATGGGCATGCCTCCGCGCCCGATGTAGCGGACCCCGCCACCTTCTGCGATGAGCGCGGGATGCGGATGGCCGGCCTGCACCATCGCGACCTGACCGTCGCGCAGATCGACCTCCGCATAGGCCAGCGTGAAATACTGGTCGACCTGGATATCCTCGAACATCGCGCGGTTGAGCCGCGCCGCGACAACCTCGGGCGGCCAGGCCTCGATCCGGCCGGCGCGGCTTTCCCGCAAGGCGATGTTGTTGGCCGGCGTCGTTCCCGACAGCAGCCCCGCAAGACGTGCCGTTACCATTGCGGAGGCGACCCCGTGGCCCGACACATCGATCGAATAGAGCCCCACCCGGTTCGGGTCGATCGCGAAGAACCCCACCAGATCGCCGCCGACATGTCCGGAGGGGCGCAACATCACCGACACCTCGCCCCGGCCGAAATCGCGGTTCCGTTCCCGCACGAGGGTCTGCTGGAGCTTGCGCGCTTCGATCAGATCGCGGTCGAGAGAATCGTAGACCTTCTGCAACTCGGTCAGCGTGGCGCCCAGCTGGCGGTTCTTGTCCACCAGTTCGCGCTGCATCCCGATGATCCGCTCCCCCGCCCGCAGACGCGCCCGCAACTCATCCCCGCTGGAGGGTTTGGAGAGGAAATCGTCGGCCCCGCAATCGAGCCCGTCGGCCACTTCGGTCTTTTCCGATTTCGAGGTCAGAAGGATGAAATAGCCGTAGCCCTCGCGCGGCAACTGCCGGAACGCGCGGCAGAACTCGAGCCCGGTCATGCCCGGCATCATCCAGTCGCTCAGCACGAAATCAAACGCCGTCTCGCGGCAGAGCGCCAGCGCCTCCTCGCCCGACGCGGCCTCGGTGACGTCGTAGCCGCCGCGGATCAGGCCCAACGCCAGAATGCGCCGCTGACCGCGGCTGTCATCGACCACGAGCACCCGCCCGCGGGCCAGAGGCGCCTCCCCCAGTCCCGGCCGATCCGCGAATGCCATCATCATCTGTCCGGTCGCCTCCTGCGTTGCGACCGTTCTGCAGCCCAGATCTTAAGGCACGGTGAACGTTAAAATGCGCGCCACCTTGAGCGTCGGGACTAACCGGCGATTAAGCTTGCTAGGGCATCCTCGACGAGTAGGGAACCCTGCCGGAGGTGGAAGATGATCGACTGGACGCGCGTCAGGGAGCTTCGTGAGGAGATCGGCGCCGACGATTTCGGGGAAGTCGTGGACCTGTTCCTCGAGGAAGCCGACGAGGTCATCGCCCGCCTGTCCGCAATGCCGGAGGAGGAGACGGGGGCTGCACTGCATTTCCTCAAGGGCATGGCGCTCAACCTCGGGTTCGCGGACGTGGCCCGCCTGTGCCAGCAGGGCGAGGCGGGCGGTGCGGTGCCGCGCGACGCGCTCATCGACAGTTACCAAAGGTCCAAGGTCGCCTTCAGCGCCGAGACGGACCGCAAGGTCGCCTGAGATCCGGGCAGGCCCGTTGCGGCTCCGGCATCCTGTCCGCCGAATCGTCCCGGCGCACTCCCTTGTTTGCAGGCCGTCCACTCGTTACACCCGGCGAAAATCAGCCGGGAGCATCCGATGGCCGCGCCGAAGAAAGTCGTCCTCGCCTATTCGGGAGGCCTCGACACCTCCATCATCCTGAAGTGGCTGCAGACCGAATATGGCTGCGAGGTCGTGACCTTCACGGCCGATCTCGGTCAGGGGGAGGAGCTGGAGCCCGCACGGCAGAAGGCGATTTTGCTCGGCATCAAGCCCGAGAACATTCATATCGAGGATGTGCGCGAGGAATTCGTTCGCGATTTCGTCTTTCCGATGTTTCGGGCAAATGCGCTCTACGAAGGGCTCTATCTGCTCGGCACGTCGATCGCGCGGCCGCTGATCTCCAAACGGCTGGTGGAGATCGCGGCGGAATGCGGTGCCGACGCGGTGGCGCACGGAGCGACGGGCAAGGGCAATGATCAGGTCCGGTTCGAGCTTTCCGCCTATGCGCTCAACCCCGCGATCCATGTCATCGCGCCGTGGCGGTTGTGGGATCTGACCTCGCGCACGAAGCTTCTCGAGTTTGCCGAGGCGAACCAGATCCCGATCGCCAGGGACAAACGCGGCGACGCGCCATTTTCCGTCGACGCGAACCTTCTCCACACCTCGAGCGAGGGCAAGGTACTGGAAGATCCGGGTCAGGAAGCGCCTGAATACGTCTATCAGCGCACCGTCGCCCCCGAGGATGCGCCCGACACGCCGCAGATGGTCGAGATCACATTTCTGCGGGGCGATGCCGTGGCCATCGACGGGGAAGCGATGTCCCCGGCCACCATTCTGACCCGGCTGAACGAGATCGGCGGCGCGCACGGCGTGGGCCGGCTCGACCTCGTGGAGAACCGGTTCGTCGGGATGAAATCGCGCGGCGTCTACGAGACGCCCGGCGGCACGGTCCTGCTGGAGGCGCATCGGGGGATCGAGCAGATCACCCTCGATTCCGGCTCCGGTCATCTGAAGGACTGGATCATGCCGCGCTATGCGGAGCTGATCTACAACGGCTTCTGGTTCTCTCCCGAGCGGGAGATGCTTCAGGCGCTGATCGACAAGAGCCAGGAGCATGTGTCGGGAACGGTGCGCGTGAAGCTCTACAAGGGGTCCGCACGAACGGTGGCGCGCTGGTCGGACAGGAGCCTCTATTCCGAAGCGCACGTGACGTTCGAGGAAGATGCCGGCGCCTACGACCAGAAGGACGCGGCCGGGTTCATCCGGCTCAACGCGCTGCGCCTGAAGCTGATCGCGACGCGGAATGCGCGGCTGGGGTAAAAAAAGGGGCCGGGGTGAAAAAAGGGGCTGGCCGTTTCCGGTCAGCCCCTCCAACTCGTTACCAAGATCACCGCTAAACTATACACTGTCACTCGTTAAGAACCCGCGACCGCCGCGATGCCCGGAGGTGGAATCGCTTGCGGTATGGCGTGAACTACGGGGCGTTCTTCCGACAAGTTTCATCGATTTCGAATAAAATCTGCAGCCGTCGCATCGCTTCACCGTTGCGTGAGACGGGCGCCGTGCCGTTGCCTGCGCCCTTATGCGCTGCCAAGGATGATCGAAACGGAGGATCTGGGATGAAATGGTTTCTGGCTGCATTGGCCATGATGGTGGGAATGTCGGGGGCGGCAGAGGCCGCGACCGGGAAGGCGATCTTCGCCGGCGGATGCTTCTGGTGCGTCGAGTCGGATTTCGAGTCGGTGCCGGGCGTCACGTCGGTCGTTTCGGGCTATACCGGCGGGACCACGAAAAACCCGACCTATGAGCAGGTAGGCTCCGGCAAGACCGGCCATTATGAGGCAGCGGAGATCACGTTCGACACCAACAAGATCAGCTATGCCAAGCTGCTGGACCTCTTCTTCCGGTCCGTGGACCCGACCGATGCGGGCGGGCAGTTCTGCGACCGGGGTCCGACCTATCGGACCGCCATCTTCGCGCTGAACGCCGATCAGAAGCAGCAGGCGGAAAAGGCGAAAGCCGACGCGCAGTCCGCACTTGGACAGAAGATCGTCACGCCGATCCTGAACGCCAAGCCGTTCTACCGTGCGGAGGATTACCATCAGGACTACTACAAGGGCAGCCGGATCGTGCTGACGCGGCGCGGGCCGAAGTCCGAGGCCAGCGCCTACAAGTTCTATCGCAAGGCCTGCGGGCGCGATGCGCGCGTTAAACAGCTCTGGGGATCTGCGGCACCTTTCGCAACGGGTCACTGAAGCAGGCGGTCGACCTCCTCCGCCAATGGCATCGCGGAGGATGCGCCCGCGCGCGTAACTTGGATCGCGGCGGCGGCGGCGGCCCGTCGCATCGCCGCCGCGCGCGGCAGACCCGCATCCAGCGCCGCCGCGAGATTGCCAGTGAAACAGTCGCCCGCCCCTGTCGTATCTTCGGGCGTCACGGGGAATGCAGCGGTTGGCAGCGCCTCCAGGCCGGGGGAGATCCAAGTCGCGCCTTTCGCGCCTCGCGTGATGAGCATATCCGTCTCGGGCAGCGCACCAGTGGCCTTGCGCAACGCCTCCGCCTCGCCTTCGTTCATCAGAAGAAGGCTCGTAAAGGGCTGGACCGCGCGCAGGGCCGCGATCTCGAACGGTGCGGCGGAATAGAGCGTGACGAGCCCCATTTCGGACGCACGGCGTGCGGTGGCCAGCTGAGAAGACGTCTCGTTCTGCATCAGCAGGTAATCCCCTCGCTGCGCCGCTTTCAGCGCGCGGGCGATATCGGCATCGACCAGCTGCCGGTTCGCACCGGGGAAAAGAACGATTGCGTTCTCGCCTGACGGATCGACATTGATGATCGCGTGCCCCGTGGCCTCTGCCAGTTCCGCCACGTGGGTCACATCGACGCCAAAGCCGGTCAATTGGCGCAGAATCTCCCCCCCGTCCGGGCCGACCGCTCCCAAATGGTGCACATGCGCACCGGCCCGCGCGGCGGCGACCGACTGGTTCGCGCCCTTGCCGCCGAGCCCTGAAGCATAGGACAGCGCCGCCAGCGTCTCGCCCGGTGCCGGCAGGTGCGGCACGCGGTAGACCCGGTCGATGTTGATCGAACCGAGGTTCCAGATCGCCATGGTGGTTTCCTTCTGCCGGCAGACTTCGCCCTTTCGCCCATCTTGTCGTTTTCATACGGTGCGGCAAGAGCATCCGGGGGACCTTGCGCGTGCCAGACGACACCATCACGCCGATGATGGCGCAGTATCTGGAGATCAAGGCCGGGCATCCCGATGCGCTCCTGTTCTATCGGATGGGCGACTTCTACGAGCTGTTCTTCGACGATGCGGTGGCAGCGTCGGGCGCGCTGAACATCGCTCTGACGAAGCGGGGCACGCATCTGGGCGCGCCCATCGCGATGTGCGGCGTGCCGGTCCATGCCGCCGAGGCCTATCTGCTGACGCTGATCCGCAAGGGCCACCGCGTTGCCATCGCCGAGCAGATGGAGGATCCGAAGGAGGCCAAGAAGCGGGGCGCGAAGTCCGTGGTGGCGCGGGCCGTGGTGCGGCTGGTGACGCCCGGCACGCTGACCGAGGACAGCCTGCTCGACGCGCGGCGCAACAACTACCTCTGCGCGCTGGGCGAGGTGCGTGATAGCGCGGCGCTTGCCTGGTGCGACATCTCCACCGGGGAGTTCCGGGTGATGGCCTGCACGCAGAACCGCCTCGGGCTGGAACTGGCGCGGCTCGCCCCGGGTGAGGTGCTGGTGGCGGAGGATCGCCACGGCGCGTTCGATGGCATCGAGGTCACACGGCTGGCGCGGAGCGCCTTCGACAGCGACGCGGCGGACCGGCGGTTGCGGAGCCTCTTCGGCGTCGGCTCCTTGGATGGGTTCGGCACGTTCGGGCGCGCGGAGCTTGCGGCGATGGGTGCGCTGGTGGGCTATCTCGATGTCACGCAGCGGGGAAATCTGCCGTTGCTGCAGCCTCCGGTGCGCGATTCCGTAGGGTCCGCGATGCAGATCGACGCGGCCACCCGGCGCAATCTGGAGATTGCGGCATCGCTGTCGGGCGGGCGCGAGGGGTCGCTGGTGGCGGCGATCGACCGGACCGTGACCGCGGCGGGGGGGCGGCTGCTGGTCCAGCGCCTGTCCGCGCCCTCGCGGGTTCTGGAGACGATCCACCAGCGTCTGGCCAAGGTGCGCCATCTGGTCGACGAAAGCCGCCTACGCTCCGACCTGCGCGAGGATCTGCGTCAGGTGCCAGACATCGACCGCGCGCTGGGGCGTCTGGCGCTCGGGCGCGGCGGGCCGCGGGATCTGGCCGCGATACGGCAGGGGATCGTGCAGGCGGACGTCGTGGCGGGCCGACTGCCAGATCTGACGGCGGATAACCTCGGGGCCCTGCGCGACCTGCTGACGCGGGCGCTGGTGGCGGAGCCTCCGCTGCAGCTCCGCGAGGGGGGCTTCATCGCGGAGGGCCACGACGCCGATCTGGACGCGACGCGATCGCTGCGCGACGAAGGGCGGGCGGTAATCGCGGGGCTGCAGGCGGATTATGCGAACCTCAGCGGCATCGCGGGGCTGAAGATCCGGCACAACAATGTGCTGGGCTATTTCGTCGACGTGACCGCCACACACGCCGACCGGATGCTCGCCCCGCCCTTGTCGGAGACGTTCATTCACCGCCAGACCACGGCGGGACAGGTGCGCTTTACCACGCTGGCGTTGTCGGATCTGGAGGCGCGCATTCTCAACGCAGGGCAACGGGCGCAGGAGATCGAGCGCACGCATTTCGAAAGGTTAAGCGCCGCCGTTCTGGAGGATGCGGCACGGCTTTCGAAGACCGCGCGGGCACTGGCGGACATCGATCTCGCGGCGGCCTTCGCCGATATTGCCACGTCGGACGGATGGGCGGAGCCGCAGGTAGACGAAAGCCGGGCCTTCGCAGTCATCGGCGGACGGCACCCAGTGGTGGAACGCGCGCTCCTGCGCCAAGGGGGGGCTGCGTTCGTGGCGAACGATTGCGCGCTCGCGTCGGGGGAGGGGTCGGGCATCTGGCTTCTGACCGGGCCGAACATGGCGGGCAAGTCGACCTTCCTGCGCCAGAACGCCCTCATCGCGCTTTTGGCGCAGGCCGGTAGCTTCGTACCCGCGAAATCCGCCCATATTGGTATCGTGAGCCAGCTGTTCAGCCGGGTTGGTGCTGCCGACGATCTCGCGCGCGGGCGCTCCACCTTCATGGTGGAGATGGTGGAGACGGCGGCGATCCTCAATCAGGCCGACGACCGCGCTTTCGTCATTCTCGACGAGATCGGGCGCGGCACGGCGACCTATGACGGCCTCTCGATCGCCTGGGCGACGTTGGAGCATCTGCACGGCGTCAACCGCTGCCGCGCCCTCTTTGCCACGCATTACCACGAGATGACGGCACTCGCGGGCAAGCTTCCGGGCGTGGAGAACGCGACCGTGCGGGTGAAGGAGTGGGACGGCGACGTGATCTTCCTGCACGAGGTTGCGAAGGGCGCCGCGGACCGGTCCTACGGCGTGCAGGTGGCGCGGCTGGCGGGCCTGCCGGACGCGGTGATTGCGCGCGCCCGGACCGTGCTGGAGGCGCTGGAGGCCGGCGAGCGGGAAGGCGGGCGCCAGCGGATGCGGATCGACGATCTGCCGCTGTTCCGCGTGCCCGCCCGACCCGTCGTCAATCCGCCGTCGGGTGTCGAGGCGCGCCTTGCCGACGTGCGCCCCGACAGCCTCACGCCGATGGAGGCGCTGGCGCTGGTCTATGACCTCAAGGCGCTGATCACGCCCTGACGCGCTCAGTTGGCCGGTGTGGAGGAGACGCCGACCTGCGCCGGACGCAACAGCCGGTCATGGAGGAGGAAACCCTCGGTCATCGTCTGGATGATCTGGCCAGCCTTGGTTCCGGGCAGCGGCGCCTCGAACATGGCCTGATGCAACTGTGGATCGAACGCATCCCCGATCTCCGGAACGATCGGCGTCACGCCATGGCGGGTCAGCACCTTCAGGAGTTCGCGCAAGGTCAGTTCCACGCCTTCGATCAGACCCGTGGCCTGCGCGCGATGCTCCTCCGTCGCCGCATCTAGAGCGCGGCGCAGGTTGTCATAGACCGGCAGCATGTCGCGGGCGAGCTTGGAGCCGCCGTATTGCTCAGCCTCGCGGCGGTCGCGTTCGCCGCGCTTCCTTGCATTTTCTGCATCGGCCAGCGCCCGCATGAAACGGTCGCGCATGTCGTCGCGCTCGGCGCGCAGGGCCTCGATCTCCCCAGCGTCGGGGGCCGGGCCTGCGTCCTGCGGGGGGAGGTCGAGAGCGTCCGCCTCGTATCCGGTTGTAGGCTCTGCCTGATCCTGGGCCATGGTCTTTCCTTGCTTTTCCACGCGCCTACCCTGTGTCGCGGCCTGATACGAGCCGTCCCACAAGTTGCGCCGTATAGTTCACGATGGGCACGATCCGCCCGTAATTCAGCCGGGTCGGCCCGATGACACCCACCGCGCCGATGATCTTGCGATCTGCATTCATATAGGAAGAGACGACGAGAGATGAACCGGTGAGCGAAAACAACTTGTTCTCCGACCCGATGAAGATCCGGACGCCGTCACCGCTTTCCGTCAGCTCGAGAAAATCGGCGATGTCGCGCTTGCGCTCCAGGTCGTCAAAGAGCGACCGGATCCGTTCGAAATCCGCGGCCTCCGAAGTGCCTTCCAGAAGGTTCGAGCGTCCCCGAACGATCAGGCGTTCGGTCCGCTCGCCCGCATCCTCCCACAGCGCCAGACCGCTTTCCACCATCGCATGGGCCAGTCCGTCGATCTCCTGACGACGATCCGCGATCTCCCGCGCGATGGTCTGGCGCAGGTCAGCCAGCGTGCGGCCTTCGGCCAGCGCGTTGAGGAAATTCGCAGCCTCGCGCATCGAGGAGGGCGTCTGGCCGGGTGGCGGCGTGAAGACGCGGTTCTCCACCTGACCGTCGGCGAACACCAGCACGACCAGCGCGCGGTCGGCGGCGAGGCTCACAAACTCGATATGCCGGATCGGCGCTTCGTGTTTCGGCGTCAGCACGAGGCTCGCGCCATGCGTGATGCCCGACAGCGCAGACCCCACGCGGTCGAGCATGGAGGGCACATCACGGTCGCGGCCGTCCACGGTAGCGTCGATGCGACTCCGGTCCTCGGGGGTGAGGTCGGTCACTTCGAGGATACCATCGACGAAAAGCCGCAGTCCCAGTTGCGTCGGTATACGGCCAGCGGAGACATGCGGATGGCCCAGAAGCCCGAGCAATTCCAGGTCCTGCATCACGTTACGGATTGTCGCCGCACTGACCCGCTCGGCCATCGACTGGCTCAACGTGCGCGAACCCACCGGCTCCCCCGACGCGAGATAGCTTTCCACAACGCGGCGGAATACCTCGCGCGAACGCTGGTTGAGGTCGGGGAAAATGATGCTCGGGCAGGACATCGCGGGCTTTCTAAGGGCAGCCCGGTTTAGGGGGGGACCGGACGCGCGTCAATCGGCTTGCGCGCGGTCGAGTGCAGACTGTATCCCGGAAACGATTATTTGGAGGTTCGCGATGAGGCCATCTGGACGCACGCTCGACGCCATGCGCGAGGTTACGATCGAGACCGGCGTGATGAAACATGCCGAAGGCTCGTGCCTGATCAAGGTCGGCGGGACGCATGTGCTCTGTTCCGCCACGATCGAGGACAAGGCGCCGTCGTTCTTGCGCAACACAGGTCAAGGCTGGGTTACGGCGGAATATGGCATGCTGCCACGCGCCACGAATACCCGCAATCGCAGGGAAGCGGCTGCAGGCAAACAAAGCGGAAGAACTCAGGAAATTCAAAGGCTTATCGGTCGTTCGCTTCGCGCAGGCACGGATCGGGCGGCGTTGGGGGAACGGCAGATCACGGTGGATTGCGACGTGCTGCAGGCCGATGGCGGAACGCGGTGCGCGTCGATCACCGGCGGCTGGGTCGCGTTGCGTCTGGCGGTGAACAAGCTCCTGAAAAGCGGCGCTGTCACGTCGGACCCGATCGTCGACCATGTGGCGGCTGTTTCCTGTGGCATTTATGCCGGGCAGTCGGTGCTGGATCTGGACTATGCCGAAGATTCGGAAGCGGGGACGGATGGCAATTTCATCCTCACCGGGCGCGGGCGGCTGATCGAGGTTCAACTCTCCGCCGAGGGCGCGACATTCTCCCGTGCCGAGATGGACGGGTTGATGGATCTGGCCGCCGCAGGCTGCACGGCGCTGGTGGCGGCACAGAAGGCCGCGCTGGCATGAGGCGCTTCACCGGCGACCGGCTTCTGATCGCCACGCACAATGACGGCAAACGGGATGAATTTGCGGCGCTTCTGGCCGGGTTTCCGTTTGCCGTCGTATCGGCCGGTGACCTGCGCTTGCCCGTGCCGGAAGAAACGGAGGAAACCTTCGTCGGCAATGCCCGCATCAAGGCCCATGCTGGGGCCGCTGCCACTGGACTGGTGACACTCGCCGACGA
>JBBSVE010000089.1:0-13658 GCA_038233815.1 Rhodobacterales bacterium | reverse complement strand
ATGTCGATGCCTCGGGCGTGGTGGAACTGGCCGGACCGCTGCTGGACGATGCGGGGCAGATGACTGGCTCGCTGATCGTGCTGGGCGTGGAGAGCATGGTTGATGCGCGCGACTGGGCGGCGGCGGACCCCTATGCGGTGGCCGGGCTCTTCGCCTCCGTTACCATCGCAGAATGGAAGAAGGTGATCGGCTGATGGCGCACTGGCTATTCAAATCCGAACCCGATGTCTGGGGCTGGGATCAGCAGGTCGCCAAGGGCGAGGCGGGGGAGGAGTGGAACGGCGTGCGCAACTACCAGGCCCGCAACAACATGCGCGCGATGACGGTGGGCGACCGGGGCTTTTTCTACCACTCCAACGTCGGCAAGGAGGTGGTGGGCATCGTCGAGGTTATCGCATTGAGCGCGCCCGACAGCACCACGGACGATCCGCGCTGGGATTGCGTCACGATCAAGGCGGTAAAGTCGCTGCCGGGCGCGGTAACGCTCGAGGCCTGCAAGGTGCAGCCGGGGCTGGAGGAGATGGCGCTGGTGGTCAATTCCCGCTTGTCGGTTCAGCCGGTCCGCGATGCGGAATGGGCCATCGTCTGCGGAATGGGAGGGCTGAAGCCCGACGCGATGTGATGGATTCGGATGGGCGGATGTCTGGGGCAAAAAAATGGGGGCCCCGACCCCATCAGGACCCCCATCCACCCCACGTGCTCCCTCAGCACCACACGTGTTCTGTTTGAAAGGTCCCGGACATACTGCCCTGTTCAACCGTTGTAGCCGAATCGCGCGGGAAACGCAAAGAGGAAGCATCGCGAATTCGTCTCAAATTGGCACAACGCCCGGAGCGGTCAGGCGTAGACCGAGTCCTTGCGGAAATGCTTGGTGAGCATGTAGTAGACGACCGCGCGATGCTTGTTGCGCTCGGATTGGCCGTAGGTCGCGACCACGGCCTTGATCGCCTCCATCAGGGCTGGACCGTCGGCGAGCCCCAGCTTCTTCATCAGGAAGTTCTTGCGGATCGTCTCCAGCTCATGCGGGTCGCTGGCAGCGACGGTCGCGCTGTCGGCATTATAGATCGACGGGCCACAGCCGATGGTCACTTTCGTCAACAGGTCCATGTCGGGCTGCATCTTGCACTTGGTGCGCAGATCCTCTGCATATTTCTCGATCAACTCGGCGCGCTTGCTCATTCGGATCAACTCCCTCTGTTCAATCCGCCTGCCATGCGCAGGCAGGCGGAGCGTAGACCCAAAGTCGGGATCGGACAAATCCAAACACTGGACGCGGTCAGTAACGGTAGTGATCGGACTTGAAGGGGCCATCCACCGTGACGCCGATATAATCGGCCTGCTCCTTGCTGAGTTCGGTCAGCCGGACGCCGACCTTGGCCAGATGCAGACGCGCCACCTTCTCGTCAAGTGCCTTGGGGAGGATGTAGACCCCGGGCTGGTAGTCATCGCCGTTGCACCAGAGTTCGATCTGCGCCAGCACCTGATTGGTGAAGGATGCCGACATGACGAAGGACGGATGGCCGGTGGCATTGCCGAGGTTGAGAAGGCGGCCCTCGGACAAGAGGATGATGCGATGCCCGGACGGCATCTCGATCATGTCGACCTGATCCTTGATATTCGTCCACTTATGATTGCGGAGTGAGGCCACCTGGATCTCGTTGTCGAAATGGCCGATGTTGCCGACGATCGCCATGTCCTTCATGGCGCGCATATGCTCGATCCGCACCACGTCGCGGTTGCCGGTGGTTGTGATGAAGATGTCGGCGTCCGCCACCGCATCCTCCAGCACGACGACCTCATATCCGTCCATAGCCGCCTGCAACGCGCATATCGGGTCCACTTCCGTGACCTTCACCCGCGCGCCCGCGCCACTGAGCGAAGCCGCCGACCCCTTGCCCACATCGCCGTAGCCGCAGACCACGGCCACCTTGCCGGCCATCATCGTGTCGGTGGCACGCCGGATCCCGTCGACGAGGCTTTCCTTGCAGCCATATTTGTTGTCGAACTTCGACTTGGTCACACTGTCGTTCACGTTGATCGCCGGGAACGGCAGCAGACCCTTCTTGTGGAGGTCATAGAGCCGATGAACGCCGGTCGTCGTCTCCTCCGACACGCCCTGAATCGCATCCCGCTGTTTCGTGAACCAGCCGGGGGAGGCTTTGAGCCGCGTCCTGATCTGGTCGAAGAGGCAGACCTCCTCGTCGCTCGTGGGCATGTCGATCAGGCCCGTTTCCCCCGCCTCGACCCGCGCGCCGAGCAGGATGTAAAGCGTCGCATCCCCCCCGTCGTCGAGGATCATGTTGCATGTCCCGTCCTCGCCGCCAAACTGGAAGATACGGTCGGTGTAGGCCCAATATTCGGCAAGGCTTTCGCCCTTCACCGCGAAGACCGGCGTGCCACCTTCGGCAATGACCGCCGCAGCATGATCCTGCGTGGAGAAAATGTTGCAAGACGCCCAGCGCACATCGGCACCAAGTGCGATCAGCGTCTCGATCAGCGCCGCCGTCTGGATCGTCATGTGCAACGATCCGGCGATCCGCGCGCCCTTCAAAGGCTTCGTGTCGGAAAGTTCCTGACGGAGCGCCATCAGACCGGGCATCTCCGTCTCGGCGATTGTCAGTTCCTTGCGGCCGAACGCGGCGAGGCCGATGTCGCGGACATGATAGTCTGCCATGGGTTTGCTCCAGTATGCTGAAGCGGTGCCTTAACACTCGACCCCTGCTCCCGCAATATCGTGGCCCTTATGCCGCACCACCCTGCACGGACAGGTCGGGCGCGAACCCCGCCGTCCATCCGACACCGGACGTCACGACGCAGGCAATCCCGTCCGCACGGGTGTAGATCGCGGTCCATGTGCCGAACTGGTCCGACGCCGAGATCTCCACGTCAGACCCGGCGCGGGGCTGATACGCCTCCTGTAGCTTTTCGCCGTAGCTTTCCGACAGGTTCATGAGGACGACCGGCCGCTGATCGCAATAGGGATCGGTCGCCAGCTGATCGGCACCCGTCCGGATGATGGCGTCGAACCGCGAGAGGTCCATCGTAGCGGCAGGTCCGCTCGACGGCGTCGGACCTTGCCAGAGAGAGGCACTGACAGGGGCCGCCAGAATGACAACAAGGCCGGCCAATGCCGCAAATCGGGTCGGGAGGGGCGTTTTCCAAGGCATACAATCACATCCGTCACTATTTGTTCACGGACGGCGAACGCATCGGGGCGCGAAACCGTTCCCGGATCGCCTTCCCGGACCCGCGCACTCCCGTTATGGACACTGCGTGATCAATCGACAGGGACTGGCCCGGCATGACGAAACAACCCCGCGCTTGGCAGCGGATGCTCTCGGGGCGGAGGCTTGATCTTCTCGACCCGACGCCGATGGATATCGAGATCGAGGACATCGCGCACGGGCTCGCTTTCGTGGCGCGCTGGAACGGGCAGACCTCGGGCGACTGGCCCTATTCCGTGGCGGAACATTCGCTGCTCGTGGAGGATATCTTTCGCCTTATCGCTCCCGGCCAGCCCGCGCACTGGCATCTGGCGGCATTGCTGCACGATGCGCCGGAATATGTCATCGGCGACATGATCAGCCCGGTAAAGGCCGCTGTCGGTCCGCACTACAGCGCGCTGGACGAACGGCTAACGGCGGCGATCCACCGCCGGTTTGGCCTGCCCGCGGCCCTACCCGGACCCGTCCGCAAGCGCATCAAGGAAGCCGACCGGATTTCCGCCTGGATCGAGGCCGTGCGGATCGCCGGGTTCACGGAGCGCGAGGCGGACAGGCTGTTCGTCAATCCCGCCCGCCACCGCCTCGACAGGCTCGACCTGAAGCTCCGTCCTCCGGTGGAGGTCCGCGCCGATTTCATTGCGCGACACGCAGAGCTGATGGGCGCCGGCAGCGCGGCGCCCATGGATCCGTCAGATCATCATGGACTCGGGTGACTTTCCGCTCGCGAGCGCATCGGTAAACCAGCGAGGCTTTCTGCCGCGACCCGACCACGTATCGGACGAATTTTCCGGATTGGAATATTTCGGGACGGCGGCGGAGCGTTTGCGCGACGGCGTCGAATTCATCAGATCGGACAGGGAAAAGCCCAATTCCTTGGCCTTGTCTTCCAGTTCCGACATTGCATTCTTCTTGCGGCGATCCTCGAAGCTCGCGATCGCCTTGTTGACCTGCGTTTGCAGCTCCCGCAGGTCTTTCAGGCTGAGGTCATCCAATTTCATATCCATTTCGTTCTCCAGTCATTTTCGGGATTTGTGGACACGCACTAACGCGAAGTCCGAGCCCACGCAATTGAATTGTTGCTCGCAATCAATCAATCGGAAAATCTTCGCCCGCACTCGTATTCAGCGCGGGCTGCGCTTCGCTAAAATGCGTTGCAGGGTCCGGCGGTGCATCGTCAGCCGTCGCGCGGTTTCCGATACGTTGCGGTCGCACATCTCATACACGCGCTGGATATGCTCCCACCGCACCCGGTCGGCCGACATCGGATGATCGGACGGGGCTGGCAATGTCTCGCCCTTGGCCAGAAGCGCATTGACCACCTCGTCCGCATCGGCGGGTTTGGAAAGGTAATCCGTGGCACCGATCTTGACAGCCGCGACCGCGGTCGCAATCGCGCCATATCCGGTCAGCACCACGATCCGGCAATCGGGCCGCCGTTCGCGCAGCAGTTCCACGACGTCGAGCCCGTTGCCATCCTCCAGCCTCAGATCGATCACCGCATAGGCGGGGGGACGGGATTCGACCACGTCCTTTCCCTTTTCGATGCTGTTGGCCATCTCCGGTTCGAACCCGCGCTTTTCCATCGCCTTGGAGAGCCGCTTGAGGAACAGCTCATCATCATCGACCAGAAGCAGGCTCCGGTCCGGGCCCAGATCCAATACCCTTTCATCCGACATCGCATATCCCCATGATACTTTAACGGGAATTAGGGCCATCCGCGCGCACTTCAATTCACGGTGCGTGGGTTTGCCCACGGAGGCGCACCATTCCCGGTGTTGGACGTGGCCGCTCGCGGCGCTAGCATCGCATCTCTCCCCCGAGACGAGGCAAGGACACCCGATGGCAACGCTGGCGCAGGACCTCCCGACGCGGTTCGGGCGCGGCGACCGGCTCCGGCTTCGCACGCTGGTTCTCTTGCGCTGGATGGCGGTGTCGGGCCAAACCGCGGCCATCGCGGTGGTACATTTCCACTACGGCCTGTCGATCCCGCTTGGCGCGTGCTTCATGGCGGTCGCGCTGTCGGTGATGACGAACCTCGTCCTCGCGGTGATATTCCCCGAGACCCGGCGGCTGTCGGAGGCCGAAGCGATGAGTCTCCTGCTCTTCGATCTGGCGCAGCTCTCCATGCTGATCTTTCTGACGGGCGGACTGAACAATCCCTTCGCGCTGCTCATTATCGCGCCGGTCGTGATCTCGGCCTCGGCGCTGACGCTGCGCACGACCGCGATCCTCGGTGTGGTGGCGATACTGCTGGTCAGCTTCACCGCCGTCATCCACCTGCCGCTCCATTTCAGCGACGGGCGGACGCTGACGGTCCCGCGCCTTTTCGAGTTCGGGTTCTGGCTGTCCATCGTGATCGGGATTCTGTTTCTCAGCCTCTATTCGCACCGGGTCGCGAACGAGATCCGGGCCATGTCGGATGCGCTTCTGGCCACCCAGATGGCACTGGCGCGGGAACAGAAGCTGACCGACCTCGGCGGCGTGGTGGCAGCGGCGGCGCACGAACTGGGCACGCCGCTCGCCACGATCAAGCTGGTGAGCGCGGAGCTGATATTGGAGTTGCCCCCCGGGTCGGAACAGGCCGAGGACGCGCAGCTGATCCGGGATGAGGCCGACCGTTGCCGCGATATCCTGCGGACCATGGGCCGGGCGGGGAACGACGATCTCCACCTGCGCCACGCCCCGGTGGAGGCGGTCCTGCGCGAGGCGGCCGACCCGCATCTGGCACGCGGTCGCGCGGTGATCTTCGATCTCGACGGCGATCCCGCACCACAACCCGTGATCCGGCGCCAGCCGGAGGTGATCCACGGCCTGCGCAACCTGATCCAGAACGCGGTCGATTTCGCGCGCTCGACCGTGTGGGTCGATGTCCGCTGGACGACGGATACGCTGCGGATCACCGTGGTCGACGACGGGCCGGGCTATCCCGCCGCCGTTCTGGCCCGGATTGGCGATCCGTTCCTGCGCCAGCGACGGGCCGCGACGCCCGGCACCGCGCGGCCCGGATACGAAGGCATGGGCCTCGGCCTCTTCATCGCCAAGACGCTTCTGGAACGCTCGGGCGCCGAGGTGGCGTTCGCCAACGGATCCGACCCGTTCCTCACCGCCGAGGAGATGCCGCCCCGCTGCGGGGCCATCGTGGAGGTGATCTGGCCGCGTTCGGCTGTGGAAGGTCCGGGCCGCGCGGTACTGGGCCGGAACGCCCCGCTCGGGTGAGTGGCCGACAGGGCACCCTGCGATCAAAGGGGCTTGACCCAACCTGCGGATTAACGATCTGTTAACTCCATACTCTCTAGGTTGTGTTATGGATGCTGGTGATGGTCAAGGGTGATTTGCAGTGGTGACGTCTCTTCCGAGTATGCTTCTGATCCTCGTCTCGATCATCGCGTCTCTCACAGGCCTTCTGACGCTCAGCCGGATGACGGGGCGGCAGACATGCGGTCAGACCTTGTTCACCGAATCACCCGGGCTGGCCGAGTATCTTTTCGACGGAGAGGATCTGGTCGATGCGACACCGGCGGCGCGTGCGCTGCTTCTCGACGGCACCGATCATGCGGCCTCGGCGTGGAGCCGGCTGATGACCGTTCTCAGCGGCCATTTCCCGGCGATCTCGCAGGATTTCGCTTCGCTCCGCGATCGGGGCGGGTTCAGCAGGCTGGCAGAGCGGGCCGATACGGCACCGCTCCATGTGCAGGTGGAACTGCGCGGCGGACTGACGCGGATCCGCCTGGCCGACCCGGAGACGGATGACGCGGCGGTGGGCTTCAGCCCGCTGGCGCACCGCGCGCTCCATGACGAGGTGGCGCACCTGCGTGCGGCGGTGGCCCATGCGCCCCTGCCGATGTGGCGACAGACCGAAGGCGGCGACGTGACGTGGGCCAATTCGGCCTATCTCCGGCTCGCGGTGGACCGCCTGCCCCCGGACGAGGATCTGACATGGCCTCTGCCCCGCCTGTTCGACAAATCCGTCTGCAATCAGGGCACCGCGGTCCAGCGCCAGAAGCTTGACGGGCCCGTGACGCAGGACCGCCGCGGCCAGCCCGCGACCCAGGCGCCGAACTGGTTCGACCTGTCGGGCTGCGACGTGGCGGAGGGGCGGCTGATCTTCGCGCAGCCCTCCGATGCCGTGGTGCGGGCCGAGGCATCGCTGCGCAGCTTCATGCAGACGCTCACGAAAACCTTCGCGCAGCTCTCCACCGGGCTCGCGATTTTCGACCAGACCCGGCAGCTCGCGCTCTTCAACCCCGCGCTGATCGACCTTACCACGCTGCCGCCCGACATGCTGTCGGCGCGGCCCTCGCTCCTGACCTTCTTCGACGCGTTGCGCGAACGCTCGATGATCCCCGAACCGCGCGATTACCGGAGCTGGCGTCGCCAGATCACCGACATCGAGGATGCCGCCAAGCACGGAAACTATCAGGAGGTCTGGAATCTCTCTGGCGGTCAGACCTGGCGCGTGACGGGGCGGCCGCATCCGAACGGGGCGCTGGCCCTGATGTTCGAGGATATCTCCAGCGAGATGTCCCAGACCCGCCGCTATCAGGCCGATCTGGAACTCGGGCAGGCGGTGATCGACGCGATGGACGAGGCGATCGCCGTGTTCGGCCCGTCGGGCAGCATGGTGATGTCGAACGCCGCCTATTCCGACCTCTGGGGCCATGACCCGGCGGGCTCGCTCGCCTCCGACGGGGGCATCGTCGCGATCTGCGGGCACTGGCGCGAACGGGCGGCGCCCTCCGGTCTCTGGGATCGGACCGAGGATTTCGTGGCGACGCTGGCACAGCGCGAGGCCTGGTCGGATGCCACCTTCCTGCGCGACGGCCGCCACCTCACCTGTCGCGCGGCCCCTCTTGCAGGCGGTGCCACACTGCTGGGCTTCCGGGTCGGGGACATCGCCGAGGTCGCGGACTTCGGGGCCAAGCGTCTGACCGCCTGACGCGACGATCTTGCCCTCCGCCCGGGCATCGGCCAGACTCGGCGCATGACGATGACACTCCCCGACATCCATCTCGCCGACGACGCGGCGACGACGCGCCTCGGCGTGCGTCTGGCGCCTTTGCTCGCGGCCGGGGATACGATTCTGCTGGAGGGTCCGGTGGGCGCGGGCAAGACCCATCTGGCGCGCGCGATCATCCGGGAGCGGCTCGGCCACGCGGAGGATGTGCCCTCGCCAACCTTCACGCTGGTCCAGACCTATGACGCGGGCTGCGTGGAGATCTGGCACGCCGACCTCTACCGCCTCACGTTGCCGGAGGAGGTGCTGGAACTGGGGCTGGAGGCGGCCTTCGACAGCGCGATCTGCCTCGTGGAATGGCCGGACCGGCTGGGATCCCTCGCGCCGCCGGACGCCTTGCGGATCGCGCTGACACCGGAGGGCGAGGGTCGCACCGCTCGCATCACCGGTGGACGTCCGGCCCTCCGACACGGCGCCCGCACCGATGCCTGACCGAGCGCAGGCAGCCATGGACTTTCTGGCGGGCGCGGGGTGGGCCGAGGCCCGGCGCGTGCGTCTGGCAGGCGACGCGTCGGACCGGCGCTATGACCGGCTCACCGGACCGGCAGGAACCGCCGTCCTGATGGACGCGCCGCCCGGCGGGGTCGACGACACCGCCGCCTTCGTGCGCATCGCGCGCCATCTCGCGGGCATCGGCCTGTCCGCGCCCCGCATTCTGGCCGAGGACACAGCGCAAGGATTCCTGCTGCTGGAGGATCTGGGCGACGACCTCTACCCCCGCACCGTCGCGCACGACGGCGCTTCCGAACGGCAGCTTTACGAGACCGCGGCGGACGTGCTCCGCCATCTCCAGTCCTGCCCGGCCCCGAGCGGTCTGCCCGACCTGTCGCCCGCCGGTTGGGCCGATGCGGCGACGCTTGCGATCCATTGGTATGGACGCGCCGCGACCGGAACGAGCGCGGACGACTGCGCCTTCACCGCCTGCCTCGCCACGCTGATTGCCCGATATGCGGACGGTCCCCGCGTGTTGATCCTGCGCGATTACCATGCGGAAAACCTGCTCTGGCTGCCCGGTCGGTCCGGGCTCGCCCGCACGGGGCTGCTCGATTTCCAGTTGGCGCAGATGGGTCAGCCCGGCTACGATCTCGTGTCGCTGCTTCAGGACGCGCGGCGCGACGTGCCCGAGGGGTTGGAGCGTCATATCCTGGACCGCATCGGGGCCGGGCCGGAGTTTACCGCCGCCTATGCCGTGCTGGGCGCCCAGCGCGCGCTCCGCATTCTGGGGATCTTCGCGCGGCTCTGCCTCGTGTCTGGCAAGCCTGCCTACCTGCCGCTCATTCCGCGCGTCTGGGGGCATCTGCACCGCAACCTCGCGCATCCCGCCTGCAGGCCCCTTGCAACCCTCTGCGCCGACCTGCTGCCCGCGCCGACCCCCGCCCTTTTGCAACGAATCGGGGCGCAGTGCGGCACGCACCCCGAGGGCTGATGATCTTTGCCGCGGGCTTCGGCACCCGCATGGGCGCGCTGACGGCGGCGCGTCCAAAGCCGCTGATCGCGGTGGCGGGACGCGCGCTGATCGACCACGCGCTCGATCTGGCGGAGGGGGCGGGCGTCACCAAAACAGTGGTGAACCTGCACTACCTCGGCGCGCAGATCGAGGCGCATCTTTCGGGGCGCGGCGTGGCACTTGCGTGGGAGCGGGCGCGCATCCTCGACACCGGCGGAGGGTTGCGCGCGGCGCTTCCGCTGTTGCCCGAGGGTCCGGTCTTCACGCTCAATTCCGATGCGGTCTGGACCGGGGCCAACCCGCTTTCGACCCTGCGCACGGCGTGGGACGGCACGAGGATGGAGGCGCTCTTGCTGCTGGGGCCACATATGGCGCAGGGCGCGGATTTCACGCGGGACAGCGCGGGGCGGATCGGGCGGGCGGCGGGCGGGGTGGGGCACCGCTATCTGGGCGCGCAGATCCTCGACCCCTCTGGGCTCGCCGCGATCCCGGAGGAGGCGTTCTCGCTCAACCGCCTCTGGGACCGGATTATCGCGGAGGGCCGTGCGTCGGGCGCGGTCCATCCCGGCGGCTGGTGCGACGTGGGGCACCCGGGCGGGATCGCCGAGGCCGAGGCCATGCTGGAGGCGCGCGATGTTTGACGCCCCCGGCCCCCGCGTCTTCGCCACCCCGCCGGGCGCCGATTTCGCGGCCGAGCTGGTCGCGGGTCTGCGGACCCGTATGGCCGGCGCGCCACCGGAGGCAATGGCGCGCGTGACGCTCTGGCTCAACTCGCAGCGCATGGCGCGGCGCGTGACGCAGGCCTTTGCCGAGGCCGGGCCGGGACTGCTGCCCCGGCTCCGGCTCGTCACCGATCTGGCGCAGGACGAGGCGCTGCCCGGTCTGCCGCAACCCGTGCCGCCCTTGCGCCGCCGCCTCCACCTCGCCCGCGCGGTAGAGGCGCTGCTCGACCGGGAGCCGGGTCTGGCGCCCCGCACAGCGATCTGGGATCTGGCCGACAGCCTCGCCGCCCTCATGGACGAGATGCAGGGCGAGGACGTGCCCCCCAACCGGATCGCAGCGCTCGACGTGTCGGAGCATTCGGCGCATTGGCAGCGGATGCAGCGGTTCATGGGCATCCTCGCGCCCTATTTCGGCGACCGGTCCGACCCCGACGTGCAGACCCGCCAGCGCCTTGCCATGGACCGGATCGAAACGGCGTGGCAGGCGGCCCCGCCCCCCGGTCCGGTGATCGTCGCGGGATCGACCGGGTCGCGCGGCACGACGGCGCGGCTGATGCGGGCGGTGGCGGGTCTGCCGCAGGGCGCGCTGGTGCTGCCGGGGTTCGATTTCGACCTGCCGGACGGGGTCTGGGACGGGCTCGCCGACGCGATGACGGCGGAGGATCATCCGCAGTTCCGCTTCGACCGGCTGCTTCGTGCGCTGGACCTCGCGCCCCGCGCGGTGGCTCGGTGGACCGACAGGCCGCCGCCCGATCCTACTCGCAACGCGCTCGTGTCCCTCGCGATGCGGCCTGCGCCGGTAACGGACCAGTGGCTGACCGACGGCGCATCGCTGCGCGACCTGCCTGCCACGACCGAAGCCCTGACCCTGATCGAGGCGCCCGATCCGCGCGGTGAGGCGTTGGCTATCGCCCTCGTGCTGCGCGAGGCGGCGGAGGCGGGAACCCGCGCGGCTCTCGTGTCGCCCGACCGCACCCTGACGCGGCGGGTCACGGCGGCGCTGGACCGCTGGGGCATCCGGCCGGACGATTCGGCGGGCCGTCCGCTGGGGCTGTCGGCGCCGGGGCGGTTCTTGCGGCATGTCGCGGGACTGTTCGGGGAGCGTCTGACCTCCACCATGCTGCTGACGCTGTTGAAACATCCGCTGACCGCGTCGGGCGGGTCGCGCGGACCGCATCTGCTGTTCACGCGCGAGCTGGAGCTGTCGATCCGCCGGACGGGTCCGGTCTTTCCCGTCGCCGCCGATCTGCGCGACTGGGCCACCCGCCAGAACACACCTGCGGGCACTTGGGCGGATTGGCTCGCCACCGCCATGGAGGGGCTGGACGCCGTGGGTCGCCGCCCGCTCGCCGATCATGTCCGCGACCACCGCGCATTGGCCGAACGGCTGGCGGCGGGACCGGACGCGGAACGCCCCTCGGGCGCGCTCTGGGATGCCGCCGCGGGCGAGGCGGCGCGGGGGGAGATGGACGCGCTGGAATGGGAGGCAGGCGAGGGCGGTGTCCTCGGCCCCGCGGACTACCGCGCACTTGTCGCGGGCATCCTCGCGGCGAAGGACGTGCGCGAGGCGGTCCAGACCCATCCTGATATCGCGATCCTTGGCCCGCGCGAGGTGCGCGAGCATGACTGCGCGCTCCTGATCCTCGGCGGGCTCAACGACGGAAGCTGGCCACAGAGCCCGCCACCCGATCCGTGGATGAACCGGCAGATGCGGCTCGGCGCGGGCCTGTTGCTGCCGGAGCGGCGGATCGGGCTTGCGGCGCACGATTTCCAGCAGGCGGTCGGCGCCCCCCGCGTGGTGCTGACCCGCGCGCTGCGGGGCGCGGAGGCGGAGACGGTGCCCTCGCGCTGGCTGAACCGGCTGACGAACCTCCTGGGCGGCCTGCCGGACGGCGACGGACAGGGCGCGCTGGCGGCAATGCGTGCGCGCGGTGCCCGGTGGACCGCGCTCGCGGCGCGCGCCGATACGCCCCGGTCGGTCGTGCCGCCGGCTCACCGCCCCGCCCCGCGTCCGCCGGTGGAGGCGCGCCCGAAGACGCTCGCCGTCACCGGCATCCGCACGCTGGTGCGCGATCCCTATGCAATCTACGCGCGCCATATTCTGCGGCTCTATCCGCTGGGACCGCTGAACGCTGAACCCGACGCCCGGCTGCGCGGGTCGATCCTGCACCGGATCCTCGAACGGTTCGCGGTGGACCGGCCGGAGGGGGACGCACGGGCGCGGCTGCTGGAAATCGCGGCAGACGTGCTCGCCCAGGAGGTGCCGTGGCCCGCCGCACGGCTCTTGTGGCAGGCGCGGCTGGCGCGGGCCACGGATCATCTGCTGTCGGTCGATGCCGATCTCGGCGGCGTGCCCGTGGTGATCGAGGAGAAGGGCACGGCGCGGCTCCCGGCGCAGGATTTCACCCTCACGGCGCGGCCCGACCGGATTGATCTGTTGGCCGACGGACGGGTTCATATCTTCGACTACAAGACCGGCGCGCCGCCGACCGAGAAGCAGCAGGCCAGTTTCGACAAGCAATTGCTGCTGGAGGCCGCGATGGCCGTGCGGGGTGCCTTCGGCGCGCTCGGCGGGCCGCGGGACGTGGCGGGGATCACCTACATCGGGCTCGGCTCGGGGTTGCAGCGGCAGACCTCCACGCCCGAAGCTTCGGCACTCGATGCGGTCTGGAGCGAACTTGAGACGCTGATCGCCTCGTTCATGGCGCATGCGAAGGGCTACACCGCGCGGCGGGCGATGCATGGCGAGCGGTTTCCGGGCGATTACGACCATCTGGCCCGGTTCGGCGAGTGGGAGATGACCGACAGCCCGCGCCCGGAGGATGTCGGATGACGCGCGCCCATGATGCGACCGAGGCGCAGGTGCGGGCCGCCGACCCGCAACAGTCGACATGGCTTTCGGCCAACGCGGGCTCGGGCAAGACGCGGGTGCTGACCGACCGGGTGGCGCGGCTGTTGCTGACCGGGGTGGACCCCGCGCGGATCCTGTGCCTGACCTACACCAAGGCCGCCGCGTCGGAGATGCAGAACCGCCTTTTCCGGCGGCTCGGCGACTGGGCGATGCTGCAGGATACGGCGCTCACCGCCGCGCTGGGCGATCTGGGGCTGGAAGAGGATGTCGGCCCCGCCCGCCTCGCCTCCGCCCGCAGGCACGTCGCGCGCGCCATCGAGGTTCCGGGCGGCCTCAGGATCCAGACCAGCCATTCCTTCTGCGCGAGCCTCCTGCGGCGTTTCCCGCTGGAAGCCGGAGT
>JBBSVE010000088.1:0-13662 GCA_038233815.1 Rhodobacterales bacterium | reverse complement strand
ATGGAATACCAGAATGGATCGTCCCTGCCGGGACCGACCCCGGCAGGGGCTCACAGCGCCATCGCAAGATGAATTTCCAGACGTCAGGTTACACCACCGATCGCCTTGCCTCCGGCATACTCGCGCCGAATACGAACCACTGTCTCCACAACCAACATCCCGATCTCGCCAACTGGTAATCCAGCCGAACGTTTAAACCATCGAAATGAGGGGTCCCATTTGGACGCCGATCACCCCGCTAAAGGGGTCCTTTTTGCACGCCGATCCACATTATCGGGGCGATGGCTGTGGTGGGTTCGTCGGTTCGAAGAGGCGCGCCCAAGGGGTCTTGGCTTGAGAAAATGCTGGCCCGCAAACCCCGCATGCTGGTCGCCATTGCGCTGGCCAACAAGATGGCGCGGGGGCTTTGGGCCATGTTGACGAAAAATGAAGAATACCGGGGGCCGGTTATGGCGGGGGTATAAAGCAACCTTGCCATAATCGACCGCCCGGAAGTGTGAGGAAGGCAATGACCAGCATGGGCAAATGATCGATCAGATCGGGATCAGGAAAACCAGGGGAAGCCAAAGCGCCATCTTGAGCGCGTGCTAAGTGATTTGGAACTGATCCGCGCATCTCCATACCGGCCCGCGGCATGTGAAAAGCCGCACACAGAGGCCTGACACATGACCGCACTCGATCACATGCTCAGAAAGTCAAAATTTTCCTTGCACAATGGGAGGCATCCACACATGGCTTCCGCCGTATCAATTAGCGTCTCTGCCGGCATGGAAAGGGTGCGCCCCGAACCGACAAACCCGCCGTCGCCGTTCGGAATACTCGCTAGAAGTTCGTGTTCGCGCCGACACGATCATCTGGCGGTACGTGCGAAAATGCACCGTATGCTCCTTGTCGTGGCAGAGGCGGCTTGCGTCTCCTTGCAATTCATCATGAGCCGTTCTCGGCGCAAGATGAGGTACGGGCGGCTAAATCCATGATGTCACCGCTGATGGTCCAGCCCCCGCAAGCGGGCCTGGAGGTTCGTGCCATCCATCCTGCGGCTGCGACAGCGGATGGAGATCGATCCTCGGTGATTTCGCCCGACGCATCATCTGCATCATGAGGGCTCAGTGCTGGTATAGGCGCATCGCCCACCCCGTCCGCGCGCCTACCGACAAAGAACGACATCCTTACCTCGACTGAGCCTGTCCGGCCTCTACCGGGCCCGTCAGAAGCCACTCGAGGGGACCATATCCTGAATTTCTTGCGACACGCCCGGCGCGGGACCCGTCCGCGTCCGCAACTTGAGGTCCGAATACTGGCCGACAGAGAGGTAGAACATGATCCCCAGTGCGATCACTGTCACGGCCAGAGCCATGTACCTAACCCAAATCGGGGATATGCCACCGACATGGCGATGTCCTTCCTCGATGTCGCGCTTTCGCGTTACGGCAACGGAATAAAACACGATTGTTGAGATCACGAAGATCAGCGCCCATCGTGTCTGTTCGCCGTCCGATCCGACGAGCGCCACCAGACAGTAGATTGCCCCCAGCAGGCCCGCGGCCACGAAGAAGGCATATTGCCCGCCTGGCATCTTTCGATAGCCGAGCACCTTGATGGAGATCATCGAGTAGATGTACGGCAGCAGTGTCATGATCACGGCAATAGACGCGATCTTGCCGAACTGCTCGCTCGCCGTCGGAGAGATCGTTGCCAGAACCTGAACGCTCATCAGCGCGGCGACTATGACGATGCCGAGCGCGGGAACGCCCTGCCGATTGACGCGGGAGAAGATCGCCGGGAACAGACCGTCGTCCGCCGCGGCCTTTGCCGTTTGTCCCGTGATCAACGTCCAGCCGGCCAGCGAGCCGAGGCAACCGACCGCCGCGGCGAGGGCGACCGCGCTCCCCGCGATATCGCCCAAGGCGATCCGCGCGGCATCCGCGAAGGGCGCCGACGAGGCGATGAGTTCGGCGTTCGGGATCATCCCCATGATCACGGTCGAGCTGAGGATGTAAGCGATCGACGCAAGAATGACCCCGCCCACCGTGGCGATGGGCACGTTGCGCGATGGATTTTCCAGGACACCCGCCGAGACCGAGGCACTTTCCACGCCAATAAAGGCCCACAGAGTGAACGTGAAGGTCGCCATTACGGCACCGATGCTGCCCTTGCCGGATACGTTCCAGGCGGAGGTGAACGTATCGGCGCTGAACCAGTACCAGCCGAGGAATGCCGTTCCGAAGATCGGGATCAGGGCAACGACGGTCGTGAAGCCCTGCACGCGACCGACGAGGTTCGGCCCCAGTATGTTGGCGTAGGTAAAGAGCCAGATCATCGCGATACTGGCGAAGGCAAGGATGATCGGCACTTCCAGCACGGGGAAGAAATAGGCCAGATAGCCCAGTCCCGCGACCGCCAGCGCCACGTTGCCGATGACGTTGGCGAGCCAGTAGACCATGTTGGTCTGATACCCCATGTAGTCGCCGTAGGCCTTGCGCGAATAGGCGTAGGGTCCGCCCGCCACGGGATCGATCGCGGCCAACTTTGCGAACACGAGTGCGATTGCCACCACGCCCACCGTCGTGAAGAGCCAGCCGATCAGTGCGATGCTGCCTATCGCGGCCAGGTTCGCGGGCAGCATGAAGATGCCCGACCCCATCATGTTGCCGGCCACCATGAGGGTCGCCGCGACGACCCCGATCTTCTTGCCGCCCGATGTCGCGGTCGTGGCCTGCGTCGCTGCGGTCTGGTCGGTCATGGCCGGGCCTCTCCCTCGCGATCGAGGACGAGGACGGAATACCTTCCTTCCTCGACCTCCACGCCGTGCGTATCGTGGACGAAACCGGGGAACCTGAGGTCGAACGCCTGCAGGGCCCGCAGGTAGCCGATCAGGGGGCCATCGGCAGGACCAGCATTTTCACCAGGCATCATCAGGGGAATGCCCGGCGGGTAGGGTACGATGCCGGTGGCGAGCGTGCGTCCCGGAAGTTCGTCGAGCGTCACGCGCCGGACCTTGCCCCGCACCAGTTCCTCGTAGGTATCGACGGGGCTGAGATCGGGTCGCGGCAGGATCGCGAACGCTGCAGCCATGGCGGGGGTCGTCTTGAGGTCCACCATGGCCGAGAACATCAGGTCCGCAAGATCACGCAAGCCCATGCCGCCATACCGTTTGGGGTAGGCGACTACGAGATCCGGCAAGGCATGGGCGAGTGTTCGGTTGGCGTCGTAATCCTTGCGAAAGTCCAGCAGGGCATTGATCAGGGTGCCCCACTTTCCCTTGGTCACGCCCATGGAGAACAGGAGCAGGATCATGAAGTCGGTGGTCTTCTCGACGACGATGCCCCGGTGCGCGAGGTAGGCCGAGACGACATAGGCCGGGATCCCGACGCTGCGGAGGCTTCCGTCGGGCGTCATTCCGGGGGCTATGAGGGACACCTTGATGGGGTCTAGCATGCAGTAGTCGTCTTCGATCCTGCCGAAGCCGTGCCATGCCGCGTCGGACTTCAGCGTCCAGCATTGTGCGTTCGTCGCGAGGTACTCGGGATCCGCCTCGTGGAACGCGACCTTGCGGCCGCGGGCGTCAACGACCTCGGGCGGCTGCCAGACGTCGAAGAACCAGCCGCCCTCTTCGGCGATCTCGGCGTTCAGCCGGCCGACTGCCTGACGGAAGGCGACGGCCTCCCGGATCGACTCGCCCGTCAGGCGCTCCCCCGACGCGTCCATCATCGCCGCCGACACGTCGTTCGACGCCATGATCGCGTAATTGGGCGAGGTCGACGCGTGCATCATGAACGCCTCGTTGAAGCGAGCGTGCTCGATCGGGTTGCGACCGTCACGGACATGGATCAGCGACGCCTGCGACAGGGCGGCGAGAAGCTTGTGGGTGGAGTGGGTCGTGAAGACGGACGGCTTCGATGCGTCACCCGTGCCCGGCTCGCCATGCATGCCGAACCGCTTCTCATAGAGCGGGTTGAAGCGCGCGTAGGCGTACCAAGCCTCGTCGAAATGCAACCGGTCCACGGTCTCGCCCATCAAATCTTCGATGCGCGTGACGTTGTAGCACAAGCCGTCATAGGTGGAGTTCGTGATGACGGCGTGGACGGGTGTCCTCTCGTCGGCGCTGACGAGAGGGTTGTCGCTCAGCAGCGTCCGGATCGCCGCCGCAGTAAGCCGTTCGGGCGGGATGGGTCCGATGATGCCGTAGGCATTGCGCGTCGGCATGAGGTAGACCGGGATCGCGCCCGACAGCGTCATCGCATGCTCGATCGACTTGTGGCAGTTGCGGTCACAGAGCGCCACCTGGCCACGGGTCACGCTCGCCATCAGGATGATCCGGTTGGATGTCGATGACCCGTTCGTGACGTAATAGGTCCGGTCGGCCCCGAAGACGCGGGCTGCGTATCTCTCGGCTTCCCCGATAGGTCCGCTGTGGTCGAGAAGTGAGCCCACGTCGCCCACGGAGATCGAGAGATCGGAGCGGAACAGGCTCTCGCCGAAAAACTCGAAGAACGCGCGGCCGACCGGCGAGGTGAGAAACGCCGTACCCCCCGTATGCCCCGGCGTATGCCAGGAATACTCATAGGTCTGTGCGAACCGGACCATCGCCTTGAACATCGGCGGCAGGACGTTCGAGCGATATGCGAGGAGAGCCGTCAGCACGCGTCCGCCGATGAAATCCGCAGTGTCTTCCAGCAACCAGATGAAATCGTCGGCCTTGGTCATGACGTCGGCAGACAACGTCGAGGCGATGCTGCGCTCGGCGAGCAAAAAGATCGGCACGTCCGGGTTGAACGTACGGGTTGCATCGAGCACGCCGATCGCCTGATCCTGGGTGTCGTCCAGTTCCCAGTCCAGGATCAGACACTGGATCGTCGGATCCGTCGCCACGACAGACCCCGCATCTTTTGCCGAATAGGAGTGAACGACGTCGATCTCCCGTCGTTCGAGTTCCACGACCAGACTGGTCAGGGCACGCTCGGCCGCCGTGTTGAGACCATCGGATTTATGGACGATCAGGGTCCGCATGGGCAGCTTCAGGCTCGATCGCGTGGACATAAAGAACTTCCTTTTCCAGTCGCCCTACCTGACAGTTCACCCTACGACTCCGCTCGGGGTCGATCTTGATCCAGGTCAACCTCGGCGGATTGCGGTGGCGACCTGCGCATCGTCGGCGAAGATGTCAGCGAACTGCTCGACATGATCGCGGCGTAGCTGAAGGTCTTCGAGATCACACGGTCGGAGACGACCTGTCGGCGGTGCGAGCGGATGGTGCCGTCGCCCGCTCCAAGCCGTGCCTCAGGCTGGCGACCGAGTGGAGCTAGGATGGAATCCGTCGGCAGGGCATCGGGGAGGGACGAGATGGAGGATGCGATGAACGACGTGACGGCATTACCCAAGGCATCGGCTACCGCCGCACCCGCCCGATCGAGCAAAGTCGTCCGGCACCCGTTCGCGGACGTCGCCGCCCGACTGAGCGAGGCCGCGCCGTTCGACGTCGTGTTCGAGACTCCGGAAGTCTCGATCGAGCTTTACGCGCCTGTGGGCAGGGACAGCCAAAAGCCCCATGACCGGGACGAACTCTACATCGTGGCCTCGGGCACGGGCACCTTCTCGCGCGGTAATGAGCTGATGCCGTTCGGGCCAGGTGACCTCTTGTTCGTCCCTGCCCATGTGCCGCACCGCTTCGAGACGTTCACGGACAGCTTCAAGGTCTGGGTCATCTTCTATGGGACCGTGCGGCCCAAGGGCTGACGCGTCCGCATCAACCATGACCTTCCGGGACAAGCAGACCTTAGAGACGCCGAAGCGAACGCCCGCTTCGTCCGCGGTGCTGCTGCTTAGACCGCTTGCAGCGAATGACCACATAGTGTCCGCAAGTGGATCCCCTTGCGGACAGCATGCAAGCGCGAGTTCGACTTCGTGCTCAAGCGACCCATGACAGGTGGTGACGTGCATGGCATTATCGAATATAAATGGATATGATCTGGAATAGTGTCATCCAAAGGAGCCCCATTCATGCCACGCTATGACATTCTCCTTCAGGACAATGGCCGCATGGTTCTCCCAGTCGAGCTTCGGCGCACGCTCGGGGTCGGGCAGGGCGGCCGCGTCGTCGTGCAGACTGACGGTGACCGGATCGAGATCACCACGGCCGAGCGGTCCCGCGCCCGGGCGAAGGCGCGCATGCGGCGGCTCTTCGCCGGACGGGATAGTGTCGTGGACGAATTGATCGCCGAGCGCCGCGAGGAAGCGAGACGCGAAGACGATGATCATGCTGGCCGCCGGGCCGATGGGGCATGATGGCGGCCTGCGTGGCAGACACGTCCGCGCTCCTGGCCTACCTGCTGGACGAACCCGGCGGCGAGGTCGCGGGAGACTGGCTGCGTCGCGGTGCGGCCGTCTCGACGCTCAACATGCAGGAGCTCGTCTCGAAGGTCGTCCGCGACGGCGGCTCCCGCGAGGACGCGGTGGCGACGCTCGAGGATCTGGCGCTCGAAGCGCAACATGACCTGACTGCGACGCTGGCCATCGAGGCGGGGGCGATGATCATCCACACACGCGCTCATGGGTTGAGCCACGGCGATCGCGCCTGCCTGGCGTTGGCGTTGCATCTGAGCCTGCCGGCTGTGACGGCGGATCGAGACTGGGCAGAGGTGGCGGATGCGGTAGGCGTGCGTGTGAAACTGATCCGGTGACAAACGCACCGGGCGGTCACCCGTCACTTGGCCTCGTCTCGGGATCGATCAAATTGCGGCGCCGCGCCCGGCCTGGACCGGCATGGGCACGATGCGCACGCCCGCGATACGCCGCTGCGCCATCGCCGCGATGTGCTGGTGATGGGTCGGGGAGGAAGATCATCTGGCCGTGCCGACCCATCTCGGCAGCCATATCGTGCGTTGCACGTGCCAGATCGTCGGCAAACGTCTTCAGAATTTCGTCGGTCACGAAAGGAGGCGGTTCCGCCTGGTGGCCGGCCCGGCTGCCATCGTATCGACGCAATCGGTGCGCCAAAACAGGGTCTGCTGCCAGAGAGATCAAGCAGATCGACCTTCGACGGTCTTGCCCGCTTGCGGCGGGCACGGGGAACCCCCAGATAGAAGAGCGATGCGGCTCTCGATGGCGTCGTGAGCAGGGAACCGTTCCGCGCATCTTTCGTTCTGAACGCCCGGACTGCAGGACCCCTCTCGGGGCCTGACGAAACGGGGTTTGGCATGGATTTTGACGTGAAGCGCAGGCCTGAAAAGTCCGACCCGAAGGGGTCGGGGCGGGTCCGGTGCGCGTCGGCCCGCCACCCTTCAACGAAAGTCATCCCATGATCCGCACCACTCTGCTGGCTTCCCTCCTCAGCGCCACTCTGGCCCTCCCCGCGATGGCCGAGGATATTTCCACCCACGTCCTCAACATCGCCACCGGCAAGGGCGGCGAGGGCATCCCCGTCACGCTCGACATCCGGCAAGGGGATGCTTGGACGGAGGTCGGCCACGGCGCGACCGGCGCCAATGGCCGTGTCGAAGGCTTCGGCATCGAGACCCAGAACGCGAACTACCGGCTGACCTTCGACTTCAGCGGCTATGCGGCGCTCGGCGACAAGCCCTTCTTCCCCGAGATTTCGATCGTGTTCGACGTCTCGGACACCAAGCGCCATCACCACGTGCCGGTGCTGGTCAGTCCGTTCGGATACTCGACCTACCTGGGCAACTGACAGGCGCTCTCGTGAGCAGAAGCGACGGGAGAGCGGACGACCACGGATGACGGGATCCAGAACCGGGGAGTGCATCTGCATCCCGGTCGAATAGTAGGATGCGAGCATGTTTGACGCGAAGAATTTCCGACTGACGGACGATGTGGCCCTGATTACCGGCGCGGGTGCCGGGATCGGGCGGGCGATTGCGCTGACCTTTGCCGGGGCGGGCGCCGCGGTAATGGTGAGCGATCTCGACGTTGCGGCGGCAAAAGCCGTCGCGGTCGAGATCACGGACGCAGGCGGGCGCGCCGAGGCCCGCGCCTGCAACGTGCTGGAAGAGGACGATCTTGCCGCCGTCGTTGCGACGACGGTTGCAGCCTTTGGGAAGCTCACGATCCTCGTCAGCAACGCGGGCGGCGGCGGGCCGAAGCCGTTCGACATGCCGATGGCCGACTTCCGGCGCGCTTTCGATCTCAACGTCCATTCGCTGTTCCGGCTGGCGCAGCTTTCCGCCTCGGCGATGGAGGCGGCGGGGGGCGGTGCCATACTCGCCATCACCTCGATGGCGGGGGAGAACACGAACCGCGACATGGCGTCCTATGGGGCGTCGAAGGCGGCGACCAACCACCTGATCCGCAACATCGCCTTCGATCTCGGCCCCAAAGGCATCCGCGTTAACGGGATTGCGCCGGGAGCGATGCGGACGGCGGCACTCCGCTCCGTTCTGACTGACGAGGTGGAGCGCACGATGCTGATGCACACGCCGATCCACCGGCTGGGCGAGCCGGAGGATATCGCCAACGCCGCGCTCTTTCTCTGTGCCCCCGCGTCAGGCTGGATCAGCGGGCAGATCCTGACCGTGTCGGGCGGCGGTGTGCAGGAACTATCGTGATTGCGGCGGGGCTGGACCGCAGTATCCTCAAGGGTGCTGTCGTGGGCGGCGCGATCAACGCGGTCATCAACGGGGGGATCCAGTTCTGGCTCTTGAAGGATCACGCCCCGGTCGCGCTGAGCGTGGACGGCATCGGCAACGATGTTCACACGGTCTTCGGAGCCGCCGTGCCGCTAGCCGTGTCGCTCGCCATGATCCTGACAGTGATTGGGCATCTGACGCTAAAGGGGCCGAAACGGCCGTTCTGGCCGGAGATGGCGTGGCTCACGCTTCGGCACGGGATCTTCACCTTCGGGCTTCTGGTGACGCTGGCCGTGATCTGGCAGCGGGCAATGGGGAGCGTCACGGTGTCATTGACGGCGGCGGTCCTGATCCTCGCCGTGGTGGCGGGACTGGTGGCCGGTATTGTGAATTACATGACCCTTCGCACGAGCAGAGTGGCGAAATCAGGAGACGAACCATGAAGATCGCAACCGCCGGACTGATCCTGACAATGGGAAGCGCCGCAATGGCTCAGGATGGTGCGCCGCTTTCGGCGCAGGCGTCGGACCCGGTGACGATGGGCTGGATGCAAGGCTTTCCGCCCGCGCCGGACACGACTATCCGTTTCACCGATCCGGATTATTTCGCCTTTCCGAAGCTGCGCTGGACGGTCTGTCATTTCCGGCAGCTGATGCCATCCGTGGCCGTGCCGAATGGCGGCCCCGTGGTCGATCTGCCCGGGAAGCCCGATGCCGACCTCGATGCGGTGCGCTTCACGCCGCTGGGCGGGGGTGCGCCGATGACCTGGGGGGAGGCGTTCGACGCCAATTACTCGGACGGCGTTCTGGTGCTGCACAAGGGCCGCATCGTCTATGAACGCTACGCGGGTTGCCTCGACCGCAATACGCTTCACGGGGCGATGTCCGTGACCAAGAGCATCACCGGCCTTCTGGCGGAGGTTCTCGTCGCCGAGGGCACGCTGGACGAGACGGCGCTGGTCCGCGACGTGATCCCGGAACTCGGAGAAAGCGCCTTTGGCGACGCGACCGTGCGGCAGGTGCTCGATATGACCACGGGCCTCGATTATTCCGAGGATTATGCCGACCCGGACGCGGAAGTCTGGACCTATGCCGAGGCCGGAAGCCCGCTGCCGAAGCCCGGAGGCTACGAGGGGCCGGAGAGCTATTTCGACTACCTCCAGACGGTCCGCAAAAAGGGCGAACACGGGGCCGCTTTTGGCTACAAGACCGTGAACGCCGATGCGGCGGGTTGGCTCATTTCGCGCGTGGCGGGGGTGTCCGTCGCGGATGAACTCTCGCGCCGCATCTGGTCCGAGCTGGGGGCGGAGCGCGAGGCGTTCTACACCGTCGATTCCATCGGCACGCCGTTCGCAGGGGGCGGGTTCAACGCGACGCTGCGCGACATGGGCCGGTTCGGGCAGATGGTGCTAGACGAGGGCCAATGGCAGGGCCGCCAGATCATCCCCGCCGCCGCCATCGACCGTATCCGCGAGGGTGGCGACAAAGACACATTCGCCAAGGCTGGTTACGATCTTCTGAAGGGCTGGAGCTACCGCGGCATGTGGTGGATCAGCCATGACGACCACGGCGCCGTTGCCGCGCGCGGGGTGCATGGCCAGACGATCTGGATCGACCCCGCCGCCGGGATGGTGATCGTGCGCTTCGCCTCGAACCCGGCGGCGGCCAATGCAGCGAGCGATCCGACCTCGCTTCCCGCCTACCGTGCGGTTGCGGACTATCTGATGGCGCAGGATGCGGCTCCCGACATTATCGGGGGAGAGTGGACGATCGAGGATGTCGCGGGCCGGGGCGTGATCGACGGAAGCCCCGCGAGCCTTTCGTTCCTGCCCGACGGCAGGCTCGCCGGGAGCGCGACCTGCAACCGGCTGATCGGCAGCTACAAGGCGGCGGACGGCACGATGTCGGTGACGCAGGCAGGCACGACAAGGATGGCCTGCCCCGAAGCGCTGATGGCGCAGGAGCGGCGCGTTCTCGATCTTCTAAGGGCGGTGCGGTCCTACACTTTCGATGCGACGGGCGCACTGCTTCTGTCCACCCCGGACGGCGGAACCTTGACCGCCCGTAGGCGCTGACATGGGAGAGGACCCGGCCATGACCGACGACCGCTCCCCGACGCCCGCCACGCTGACGCCCTCCGAGCCGACGCCTCCCCTGCAGAGACAGGCAGCGCCGCAAGTGGCAGAGCCGACATCTGCGGGGCGGGGCAAGGAGCCTACTCAGTTGAAAACTGAGGGGTCAGCAACCGTGGAGCCGAAGCCTACCGATCCGATGTCTGCCAGATCGGGGCAGGGCGCGCCGAAACCGACGCGCAACCCTGCCAGGCTCATCGCGGTTGTCGTCGTGGTCGGGCTGCTGGCGATGGTGGCGCTTTATGCGCTGACCGACCGGATGGCGCCGTCGTCCTCGCGCGGACTCGTGTCGGCTTATGTGGTGCGGATCGCGCCGCGCGTCTCGGGCGAGGTGGTGGCTGTGCATGTCGCCGACGATGCGGTGGTGCAGGCGGGGGATCCCCTCTTTACGCTCGACCCGCGGCCGTTCGAGCTTGTGGTCCGGCAGGCGGAGGCGGGTCTCGATACCGCGCTCCAGACCCTCAATGCTTCGGGCGCGTCTCTGGTGGCGTCGCAGGCCGCCGTCACACAGGCCCGCACAGCGCTCGATACCACCCGTGCCGCCAGCGACCGGACTCTGCGGCTGGAGACACGGGGCGTCGTCGCGGCGGCGCAGGGCGATCAGGCCCGCGCCGATGTCGCGCAGACCGAAACTGCGCTGCGCAGTACCGAGGCCAATCTCGACAGCGCGCGCGCACAACTCGGGCCGCAGGGGCGCGACAACCCGAGCATCCTCGCCGCAGAGGCGAAGCTGGAACAGGCGCAATACGACCTCGCCTCCACCATCGTGACGGCGCCGCATTTGGGCGTGGTCACGAACCTCACCCTGTCGGAGGGGCAATACATCGGTGCGGGTAATCCCGCGCTGACCTTCATCGACGCGGAGGCCGCGTGGATTACCGTCGACCTGCGCGAGAACCAGTTGCAGGACGTAAAGCCGGGCGATCCCGCACATCTGCTGTTCGACGCTCTGCCGGGACGGATTTTCAACGGGCACGTGCAGTCCATCGCCTGGGGGATCAATCCGGGACGCGACGTGCAGGACGGTCTGGTTGTTAACCAGCCGTCGAACCGCTGGTTCGAGCCCGCGCGCCGCATCCCAGTCCGGATCGAGATCGACGGCGGGATGAAGGCATGGCCACGCACGGTGCGGATCGGCGGCAAGGTCGATGCGGTCGTCTTCGCGGACGGGACCAGCGGAACGGTTGCCTGGCTCGCCGGCCGCATGCAGCGCTTGCGGTCTTGGGCGAGCGTGCTGCACTGAGGCCGCCATGTATGTCACCCCCCGCCCCGATCCGGCTGAAGACCCGCTTTACGGCATTCGCCTTGGCTTGATGGGAGCGTTGGCCTATGCCGCGATCCCGGTCCTGAACCCCGCGCTGCCGCCGATCATCGCGGCCCTGCCGGTTGGCCTGCTCGCCGCCAACCGCAAGGCGTTCGAGCCGGGCAAGGTGATCGGCGGCGTGGCGGCGATGATCGTGCTGCCGTGGATCATGACGTCGGTTGTGGAATGTCTGCGCCCGATGCCCGCGGTCTATGTCGGTGCGATGTGGCTGGTGTATTTCGCGGGCTTCGGGATGATCCTGCGGACCGGCGCGCCGGCCGGGATGCTGATCGTCGTTGTGGGCGTGCTTATGTCCGTCATGGGGATGCACGGCACCGCCACGGTCGAGACGCTGCGCGACGGCTTCGTTCAGGCCTCGCTCGTGGCGCTGGTAATCGGGTTCGCGGCCTATCTTCTGCTTCCCGCCCGCACGAAGGTGCGGCAGATCGACGATCCCGTGCCGGAGCGGGGCAACGTGGCGCTCGGCGCGGCGATCCGGGCGACGGTTCTGATGGGGTTGAGCTTCTGGCTCTATTCCGTGATGCAGCCGTCGGACATGATGATGGCGGTCGCCGCCTCCATGGTGCTGGTGTTTCCGACGCGCGGCGAGGCTCTCCGCGAGGCAGGCGAGCGGGTGGGCGCGACGTTCTACGGCGGGGCACTGGCGGCGGGCATCCTCGCGCTGTTCACGGTGTCGCCACATCTGCCGGTGCTTCTGGCGTTGATCTTTCTGGGCGGGCTCTGGTGCGGGCAGCGAATGCTGTATGGCACCCGCCCTGGCATGGTCTACCAATACGCATTCTCGGTGGCCTTGGCGCTGGTCGCGGGCGCGCTGAGCACGCAGGACGCGGGCTACGCGATCTTTACGCGGATTGTCCTTACGCTGACCGGCGCCTTCGTCGCGGCCTTTCTGGTGGCGCTGCTGGACAGCCTGACGGGCTGGCGCGATACCGCAAGCGTCGAGGATGTGCGGACATCGGAGGCGTGACCCTGTTCCTGAAATTCATCCTAGCCGTCGTGACGCTGGCCGTGGGAGCCATCATTGTCGCACGCATCGTTTTCGCGCTCCCTGCGGTTGGGGGCGCGTCGATACAGTAGCGTTGGCCCCATCGGCGACCGGCGCTCTGGCGGAGGCACTGGAGTATCGCGTCGCCGCGCATTTATTTTCATGCTGGGTATCGTCAGTTCCTTCGCACGATCGCGCCGCCTCCGGCGACGCCATTTGGACTAGGACTGTTATGACGATCTGGTACACCGCCAACACCTTCTTCAGGCGTGAGTGCTGACACGAGGTCATTACCTGCCATGTGTTTTTCAGCATAAGAGCCAGAGTTAGGGAACATCTGATCAACGGCTTCGGCTGCGCCGAGATGGCCGCCTGATCTTCTCGACCACTAGGGTATGGGCGTCCGGCGGCTGTTTTCGTGCTTTTCGGACGGCCCGAGCGGCCCTTTCGTGGGTTTCGGGCAGACTCGTCCTCATGCCATCAACCTCCGTCGCACCAAGAACAGGTTGCCGAGCGCGAACAGCGTGAAGAGCTGGGCACGGTTCTTGGCGAGGCCGCGGTATCGGGTTTTCACATATCCGAACTGGCGTTTGATGACGCGGAATGGATGCTCGACCTTGGACCTGACCCTCGCGATGAT